>JBNJDM010000051.1:0-15195 GCA_051744925.1 Thermodesulfobacteriota bacterium
AAATATTGATTCGATATCAGCTGGGAGTTGATGATGAATAGATACGAAATTATTATTTACTGGAGTATAGAAGATCAGGCGTTTGTTGCTGATGTCCCCGAGTTACCCGGTTGTATGGATCATGGTTCGACTTATGAGGAGGCATTAAAACAAATACAGTCTGCCATGGAACTGTGGATAGAAACTGCTATTGAACATGATGATCCGATTCCTGAGCCCAAGGGACGACGTTTAGCTTTTGCTTAGTTTTAGCAAGCAAACTGTCCCCTAAAAAAAGTCCAGGGAGTTTTATCAAGAATTTAAATGTCATAACTCGCCTTTAACTGCAAGTGCTCAAAACATCAGCTTAAAAAAGTAAATAAAAAAAGCTTTCAGGGAAACCCCGGAAAGCTTTATAATATACTTTGGCGCGCCTGGGAGGATTCGAACCCCCGACACCTGGATTCGTAGTCCAGTGCTCTATCCAACTGAGCTACAGGCGCAAAACATAACTGCATATAGACCAGGGACTCCCTTTTTGTCAATCTAAAAAAGAAAAAAGAAAGAAAGAAAGGCATAAAACCTGATATAAAAATGTTTAATTCCTGTTTTTTGTTAATAAAACAAGAAACCCGGACAATAAATAATACGGATGTCCTTATCTTTTTTTAAGTAGTATAATTTATAAAATAAAATCATTTAAACACACCCTGCCTTTGCAAAGATATAAGACCCTGAAATAACGTTATTAATTTAAAAAACCGGGAATTTATTTTAAAAATCATAGAATAAAGAGTTGACTGATAAGTTTTCAGCAGATATCGATTAAAGGTTTGGAGTAAAAATTACTATGCATGAATACTTAATGAAAGTTGCTATTGAGCAGGCGGCTGAAGCTGAAAAAAAAGATGAAGTCCCTGTAGGGGCGGTTATTACAGATTTGCAGGGTAATATTATATCAAAAGGTCATAATCTTGTTATAACAAACCTTGATGCATGCTCTCACGCAGAGATAAATGCTATTAAAGCAGCATCGGAAAAGTTTGCAAATTACAGACTTACTGATACTGTTTTGTACTCTACAATTGAACCTTGTATAATGTGTATGGGAGCCATTGTTCACTCCCGCATAAAAAAAGTTGTTTTTGGAGCATTTGATACTAAATGGGGAGGCTGCGGTTCTGTATACAGCTTCCATGAAAATAAAAGTTTGAATCACAGAACTGAGATAATTTCAGGGGTCCTTGAAAATGACTGCAGAAAGCTTCTTCAGGACTTTTTTCAAAAAAAAAGAAGAATTAACAAAGGAGAAAAAAAGTGACCAGTATTGCCGTAATTGGCACCCAGTGGGGAGACGAAGGCAAGGGTAAAATTGTTGACCTTTTATCAGATAAAGCAGACTTTGTCGTAAGATTTCAGGGCGGCAACAATGCAGGGCATACAATGGTTATTAATAACGAATCAATAATAAGCCACCTTGTACCTTCAGGAATCATCCAGGGTAAAAAATGTATGATCGGAAACGGAGTTGTTGTTGATCCGGCTGTTTTAATTGAAGAGATGGAGTATCTTTCCAAAAAAGGAATTGATACTGGCCCTGACAAAATTTCTATCAGTGAAAAAGCCCATATAATCATGCCTTATCACAAGATGCTTGATAAAGCCCGTGAAGCTGATGCCGGAGACAGAAAAATCGGAACTACAGGACGGGGAATAGGTCCATGCTATGAAGACAAAGCTTCAAGAAGAGGTATAAGATTTGCCGAACTTTTAAATGATAAGGCTTTCAGAGCCAACTTAAAAGTCAATGTTGATGAAAAGACAAAAATATTAAGTCACTTATACTCTTACAGCGAACTTCCCGATTTTGATGATATTTATAAAACATATACTGAGTTTGCCGAAAAACTTAAGCCTTATGTAGCAAATATTTCAGCTGAACTTGATCTTGCCTTGAGAAACAACTCAAAAGTACTTTTTGAAGGCGCCCAGGGAACACATCTTGATATTGATCACGGAACATATCCTTTTGTAACCTCATCAAATACAGTTTCCGGAAATATCTGCTGCGGTTCAGGAATAGGAACCAAAGCTGTTGAAGAAGTTCTTGGTATTGCAAAAGCTTATACAACAAGAGTGGGGGAAGGACCTTTTCCTTCAGAACTTTTTGATGCTACAGGCGAGTTTATCCAGAAAAAAGGGGCAGAATTCGGAGCAACAACAGGCAGAAAAAGAAGATGCGGATGGCTTGATGCTGTTGTTCTTCAAAATGCAGTAAGGCTCAATTCCCTTACAGGGCTTGTTCTTACAAAACTTGATGTTCTTGGCGAACTGGAAAAGCTAAAAATCTGTACTTCATATAAAATTGGAAATGAAATAACTTCATATTTTCCTGCTCTTGCAGAAGATGCATATGCTGCAGTTCCACAGTATGAAGAAATTGACGGGTGGAAAGAAGATATAAGTAAAGTCAGAAAATTTGAAGATCTTCCTGAAAGCACAGTAAGATATATCAGAAGAATTGAAGAATTGTGCGAAACTGAGGTAAAAATTGCTTCTGTAGGACCAGGACGTGAAGAAACAATAGAGATTAAACCTTTATTTGTATAACTTTAAAAAAAGCCGGCACTTAATTTATAAAGCCGGCTTTTTTAAAAAAGAGCTTTTAAAACCCAAGATCCTTATTAATAAGAATTACATTTATTCTTCCTTCAGGAAAAGATTTTTCATGTACTGTCCATGTGTTGCATATACGTTCAGGACTTGAGCAGTCAGAACACTCCGAAGTTTTGGCACATGGGGTTTTCTTTTCAAGCCTTCTTGTATTTATTGGTGCAGAATATTTTTTTATTCTTTTTATTGCAGAGTCCATATCGGCAACAATCTTGTTTCTGCCTGCAAGTATTACAACATTTCTCGGGCCGAAAGTAATACCTGCAACCCTGTTTCCCATCATATCAAGATTAACAAGACTGCCTTTTTCTAAAATCGCATTTGTTCCTGTAATATAAATGTCTGTAAGTAAAGACTGCCTTCTCCTTTCAAGAATTTCTTCGGGCGAAAAAGATTTATCAAATGTGTCTATTACTTCAATACCTTCAACATCTCTTAATTTTTCATAAAGACCTGATGTCTGAAAAGTAAGGGACCCTCCCCATGACATAGATTTGGGCAAAACCCTTGGAATAATCTGATCCATTACAATTTTTTCAGCGTCATATTCATCTTCAGCAACGTAAGCATAAAAATTATTTGCTTCAAAATTCATTTTTACATTTTCAAGTTTTTTTTCCCAGAATTCATCAACGAGCATGCTCATTTTGATCTCCTTATTTTTAGTGCTGAGCTATTATTTTAAAACGCTTCAACTTTATCAAAAAAAATTTATTACTCAAATATTATCTACTGTTCTTATATATCATATCGATTTCAACAATACACTTTTCATAAGAGGATTTTAAAATATAAAAAACAAGTAAATTCTTACCATATTCAGTTCCTGCTGCAGAGATAAAGCTGTATGGACCTGTTGCTTTGTAAAGTTTAAGAAAAGTTCTTGAGTATCCTGCGGCTGAGAAACCTCTTTTAAGTATTTTATTATTACCTTTTAAAAACGAAGGAGTATATTTATCTTTGGCATTAACTGCAAACAGTATATGGGATAATTTTATATTAAAAAAATATTTTACAATTTTTTTATTTCTTAGTTTGGAAAAAAAAGTCAGCCACTCTGCTGTTCTTTCCAGAATAAGCCCTATCTTTGCTTCTTTAACAGGGTTTTTTGATGTAAAATAATTTGATGATATAATAAAAGCTGACTTTGATACTGCTTTTTCCCATTTTTCAAATGATGGAATATTTCCGAAAAGCAAAGATTCCTTAAAAAGTGAATTTCTTATTTTTTTTAATTCCCGGTCTTTAAAAACCTGCTTTTTTAAAGAAACCTCCCTTGTTTTTGAAACCCGGAAGTCATTTTCATTAAAAGCTTTTTCAGTTTGTTTACCCGAATATGCCTCTAAAGCATACATTCCTGCAGAAAGATAAAAATCTGTAATTATAAGCTTCATAATACTCATTCTGATAAGCCCTGAAGAAAGAAAGATTAAAAGTCCAACAGGATTAAGCCATAAAGCAATTTTTAATAAAGAATAATTTCTCCATATAACAATAAAAGAATTAAAAAACTTATTTTTAGTAAAAATATTAAAAAGCTCAGAACCGATAAAAATATGCTTTACTTTTAGTTCAGCAATCTTTTTTAATACTTTTCTGTTTAAAATACTTTCAAGATTTTGTGCAATTATATTTGAAAAACAGAATAAATCCCCAAGATTTATTTCATATAAAGGCTCTTTTTTATCAGGGTGGTAAAAAGAGGCTATATCAGACAGATAATCTATAATATCAATATTACCTGTTTTAAAAAAATAATTTTTTTTATATAATGCTTTGCATGTTTTATGTATATAGCTGTAGGCTGAAGCATCCTTTTCATTTGTTGTATATGAATATTCTTTTACTCTGCGAAGTCTTGATCTGAGTGAAGACTTCCAGTCAAAAACACCTTTAAGCCTTATTATTGCAACAAGGCTTAAAAGACTTAAAACCGATATAATTATTCCGTAGATTTCAAAAGGAGTCAGCATTATCTGCAAATATTTCTTTTTATTATAGTTGCTGAACGAAAACTGCCTTTTTTGCCCAGTTCTTAAGTTAGAATCAAAATTTAATCCTCAAAATACTCCAGTATTCCTGTGGTTAAATTTTTCATCTGCCCTGAACTGAACAAAAAATTCTGGTTTTCGGCCAATCGCTATTATAGCCCGGAGACTGAATTTGATCATTTTGCGCTTAAGCTTTTCAGTAATTATACCGGAATTTAACTTTATAACCAAATTAATCAGAGAAAATTAAACTGCAATGATAAACAAAAAAATATTAAATATTATAGATGAAATAGAAAAAAATATCCTTGGGAAAAGAGAAAAAATAATTCTTTCCATGACATGTCTTTTTGCAAAAGGCCACCTTTTAATAGAAGATCTTCCCGGAATAGGCAAAACATCTCTTGCAAATTCTCTATCAAAAGTCATGGGGCTTTCTTTTAAAAGGATACAATGCACAAGCGATATGCTCCCCGGAGATATTTTAGGAACATCGGTTTTTGATCAGAACAGCGGAGCTTTTACATTTCATCCAGGCCCTGTATTTACCCAGGTTCTTCTGGCTGATGAAATCAACAGGGCAACTCCAAAAACACAAAGCGCTCTTCTGGAGGTTATGGAAGAAGGACAGATTACAATAGAAGGAAGCACTTATCAGCTTAAAAAACCTTTTTTTGTCATTGCAACACAAAACCCTCATGAACATTCAGGAACATTCCCTCTTCCGGAATCACAGCTTGACAGGTTTCTTTTTAATATAGACATAGGTTATCCTGACAAAGAATCTGAAAAAGAAATATTAAAACATAAATACACTGCAGGATATGAAAACAGGGTTACACAGCCTGTGTTAGACTCACAGACCGTAATCGAAATCCAGACTGAAGTCCAGAATATAAAAGCTTCTGACCCGTTAATTGAGTATCTCCAGAATATAATTGAATATACAAGATTATCAGGACGTTTTAAAAACGGGCTTTCTCCAAGAGCAGGAATTAATATTCTCCAATCTGCAAAAGCATGGGCATATATACATTCAAGAGATTTTGCAATACCAGACGATATTATTGCCATTCTTCCATGGGCAGCATCACACAGGCTTTTTCTGGAAAAAGAAAACAGATTCATCAAAAAAAATGAAATCAATGAGATGCTCAATGAGATTAAAATTCCCTGAAATAATAAGTTCTAAAATTAAAAGAAAAATTACAGATCTTCCCTGTGAAATAGATAAAAAAAAAGTTTATATCCTCCCTTCAAGACCCGGATTAATATTTTTATCTGTAATTCTTGTTATTTTTGTAGGTTCTTTTAATGAAAATAATAATATGGGTCTTTTATTCAGTTTTTTTCTTTTTTCACTTCTTATCCTGACCATAAAAGAAACAAGAAATGCTCTTTTACACTTAAAAATCAATTCTGTTAATATTGAAAACAGTTTTGCAGGATCAAAAGCAAAAACAGAAATTTTTTTAGCAAGCGCAACCGAAAAAAAAGAAAATATTCAGATAAAAATAAACTCAAACCATACAAATATAGATTCAATAGATCAGAACTCCGGAGCCAGAGCTGTACTTTTTACTGATACTTTTAAAAGAGGAATTTATGAATATCCTGAAATAATAGTATCTTCTCATTATCCTTATGGAATTTTTAATTCATGGACATACTTAATGCCTCCTGAAAAACAGATAGTCTGGCCTAAACCTGCAAACAGAGCAGTGTCTGTTACTCAGCTTAAAAATATGCAGGAAGAAAACAGCAAAAACGCAATAAAAAATAAACATGAAGATGAATTTAAAGGTTTAAGGGAATATGAAAAAGGAGACAGTATTAAAAGAATTTCCTGGAAAGCTTATTCAAGGGGTATGGGACTTCTGATTAAAGATTTTTCAACAGAGCTTAAAAATGAAGAAGTAAATATCTTATGGGATAAAATAAATATTAAAGATACTGAAACAAAACTTAGCGTTATCTGCAAAACAATTCTTGACCTTGAATCTTCAGACATCAAATACGGACTTAAAATACCCGGATTTGAAATAAAACCTTCACAAGGATTAAGGCATAAAAACTATTGTCTTGAAATACTTGCAGGATTTAAAAATGAATAACACAGAAAATAAAAACAGATTATTTATATTTCTTTCCATAATAATCTCATCTTTACCTGTTTTATTTTTTATGGAGCCTCTTACAATTGCTATTATTCTTATTCCTTTTGCATATAATCTCGGGGTATTATCAAACAAACTTCCCATGCCCGGAAGAAAAACTCTTTTAATCCTTACAGTTTTATTTACTTTAATTCTTGCTTTCAGTTTCAGAGAACTCTTTTCAAGGGATGCGGGAATTCCTCTTCTTATAATTATGTCTCTTCTTAAAATACTTGAAATCAAAAATCTAAGAGATGAGCTTGTGGCATGTTTTTTAAGCTTTTTTATCCTGCTTTCGCTCATACTTTTTTCAAGCTCTCTTTTTACAACTGTATATATGTTTTTTGCTGCTGTATTTACTGTAGCTGTTATGAGTTATATAAATTCTTCTGACAAAAATTTTAAAGCATCAATCAAAAAAAGTATTTATATTTCAGCTCCTTCAATACTTCTTGCATTTATTCTTTTCTTTTTTTTCCCAAGAATACAGGGAAATCTCTGGGGTAAAAAAGATTTTTCAAAAAATGTTTCAGGATTTGCCCAGACAATAAGCCCTGGTTCTGTATCATCCCTTGTAAAAAATGATCAGCTTGCATTCAAAATTAAGTACAAAGATGAAGAAGGTAAAAAAGCAGATTATTTCCGGGGCATAGTTTTCAATCATTTTGACGGCAGAGAATGGACTCCTGACAAACCTCCCAAGCCAAAGCCAAAGACTTCACTAACAGACGAAACTGACTCCAAGAGCGGATTTATAATTTTTTATCCAACAAACAGCAGATATCTTATTTCTCCGGGATATCCAACAGTATCTCCTGAAAGGGGTATTTATCTTACACAAGGAGATATACTTTATTCAAAATATTTTAAAATCAGCAGAAAAAAAATGTTTGAAATTAAATATTCGTTTAAAAATCCCTACTATCCTGTACCTGAAAAAAAACATTTTAAGCTGCCTGACAATTACAATCCCAAAACAATAAAACTTGCGTCTTCATGGAAAGATCTGCCCCATGAAGAAATTATAGAAAAAGGGATTAATCTTTTAAAAAATAATAACTTTGAATATACGCTTAATCCTCCAAAATACGGCACAAACTATATTGATGAATTTTTATTTGAACATAAAAAAGGATTTTGTGAACATTTTGCATCTTCATTTGCTTTTTTAATGAGAGCAGCAGGAGTACCTGCAAGAATTACAGGCGGATATCTTGGCGGTGAAAAAAATAATGTGGCAGATTTTATAAATGTACGCCAGTCTGATGCCCATGCATGGTGCGAAATCTGGCTTAAAGATAAAGGATGGATACAGATAGACCCTACGTCAGAAGCTGATCCAAGGCGTCTTGACCAGAATACAGAGCAAATTTTCAGCCAGGATTCAGGACAAAAGAGTCAGTTTGAAAAATACTATAATTTTATTAAGCCTGTAACAAATATTATTGATGCATTAAATTTTTACTGGAACCAAAATATAATGGGTTATAATTTTAACCTGCAGAAAAGATTCCTCGAATTTTTAGGAGTAAAAAACCAGAACCTTATAAAAAAATCCTTTGTTTTTGTAGCTTCACTTCTTGCGGCTATAATTCTTATAAAAACCGGATTTATAGTAAGAAAAAAATTAAGCATAAAAAAAGATCCTGAAGTTGTTCTTTTTGAAAAATTCCAGAAAAAAATGAGATCAAAAAATCTTTCAAAAAAAGAATCAGAAGGATTTTTAAGCTATATTAAAAGAATTGAAAATTCAGGTGTTGAAAACAGTGAAAAAATAAAAGAGTTTATTAACTTTTTTGTATCAGCAAGATACAGACAAACCAAAGACTATGAAAGTCTTAAAAAAATGAAAGAAATCCTTAAAAAAATTTAAAATCTACTCCTGGAAAAGGAAGCTGTTAATTTTTTTGCCAGTAAAGGGTGTTAGCTGTCCTCAGGTCTTTCAGGAGGGGATACTCCAAATCTTTCCATTTGATCGGGATACTGAATTATAAACTCTTCCAGACTTCCCCTGCTTCCGGCCACAATTATATTATCGAGCTTAAGCTCGTTTAAGCTGTCTCCGTAGTAAGGCTCTGTAATTTTTTCAAGTTGAGAAACAACCTCTCTTACTTTATCAAAGGTATTAACTTCACTGTACTCAAGTGAAGACAAAAAAAACATTATATTTTCCCTTAAGGAAGGATGAACAGGAAGTTTTTCAGGAAGCTCTTCAGGAGTTTTTACAGGCTTATCAAGATTTTTTATAATTTTAAATTTTACACATATATATCTATCTTTTGAATAAGGGCTTCTTTTTTTCAGGTTAATAATAAAAGGATCAGGATCAAGGGTCTGTGTTGTAATAAGCTCGTCCTCTCCTGAAGACTTAGAAGATGAGCTTTTACTCCCACTAATTCTTTTCCATACGAATTCTTTACCGGACTGAATCCTTAAAAGAACAAGCTCTTTCTCTGTAAGAGATGATATTTCATACCTGTACTCATTTCCGGGTTCCCAGTCAAAATCGAAGTTATCTCCGGAATCAACTGTAATTTTAAGATATTTATTATCTTCCTGAAGCTCCCAGGTACCTCTTTGCTGACCTTTTTTCCCTACTACTTTTGAAAACCTGTCTTTTTCACGTACCTGTGCTTCCCAGTTTCCGTTCGCCTTGATACTCATTATTACAAAGCTTCTTCTGTGGGTAAATCTCCAGTCATCTATAAGCTGCATCTCAAAAGAGTCTTTCTGGCTGTCTTCTTTTGAACATGAAAAAAGAATACATGAAAAAAGAATTAATAAAACAAAACTACTTATCTTTATTATCTGTTTTTTCACAGATGCAGTCTTTTTCATTGCATACACTGCACTCATAATGATCTCCGGGTATTTTATTTTTTTTATTTTTTTTTATAAAAGCAAAATATACAATACCTGCTGCTATTAAAATCAAGGCTGCTGTATACATTTTATAATCTCCTCAACAATTCAGTCATAGCTTTATTGCCCCTGGCCACGGTATAAAGGAATGACCTCTCCGTTTTTCTGCTTTTTATTAACCTTAATACCAAAACAGCTACATGAAAGCCAGAATTTGCCGCATTTAGGACAAATCTCAAATATACACCCTACATGGTGGTAACCGCCTTCTTTTACTCCGCAGGCCGGACATCTCTTAACAATATTATTATGTATTTCATACAAAGTTTTGTTTTTTGCATAATACTTTACAGCCTGGTAATAAACACTATTGATTCTTATAAAATGTTTATTACAAGACTCAGAAATATTTTTTTCCCGGCCGCACAGTTTACATTTCGCCATTTTAAATTTATTTCTTTAAATAAAATTGTTTTCCGGCATAAAACTCTTTATCCGGATTAGAGTATACCTGCATTTTCAGCTTTAATCCAGCCGGGTCTTTTGTCAGGAGTTATAATTTTAAAAAACCCTTTTTCCTTTTTTTTAACAGCAATACTGCATCCTGCAGGAAGTTCAAAAAGAACTGATGCTTTTTCAGAGTATGCAGAATAGATTTCAGATTTTTTTAAAACTATTCCTTTTTGATTTATATTATACTCAAGATAATTGTTTATACATGAACTTATAAAGTAAAAACTCAGTATAAAAGTAAATACTTTTATACTAAGCATAAATTTAGTTTTTTTAAAAAGAAACAAAAACAAAAAAACAGAAAAGAAAATCAAAGATAAAAGATTAATAAAAAATTCGGATAAATATTTATCTGCAAAAAAAACTTTATCGCTTAAAAAATACTGGTCATTCTTATCCAGAGATAATTTATTTAAGCAGGATTTAATATTAAAATTTAAGTCATTATCATAAAACAGATATTTCTCAGCCTTTTTATACCAGAGCAAAGCCTTTGAATACTTTTTTGCTTTGAAAAAGCAGTTTCCTGTATTAAAAGCAATCTCTCCTGTAAGTTTAAAATCTTTTGCCTCTTTTTTAAACAGATCAGCAGCTTTTAAGTAGTCTTTATTTTTATAAAGATCCGCAGCTTTATCAAAATTGCTTTTATCTGCATATAAAGCAGATGACAAAGAAAATACTGCAATAAAAACAATTAATATTTTTCTATACATAAAAAACCTTTTTGACCCTTATATAAACTGCTCTTTTTCCGGATAAAACTGATACAGGAAAATTTTTTTTATCTGAATTACAAATCATATTTTTTTACAATCTCTATGGCTCTGTTTAATATATCTTCAGAGTCATAAAGTTTAATTTCATTGGAAAATTCAATATCTTCAATTTCAAGGATAAATTCTTTTAAATCATCATCTGCATATAAAAACCTGTCATTTGTCTGATATTTTTCCATAAAGGCTTTTTCAATTATATGCCTTATTTTTCCAATTTTTGTTTTTGAATCTTCTTCTGTTTCAAGCTTTTTAAGATCTTTTATATATCCTTGTTTTTTAAACTCTAAAAAAAAGTTCAAGCCTTTTTTCCTGAAAAAAAGTAAAACAAAAAATATTATTAAAGAAACAGGGTACAATTTTAAAAAATTAATAAAATCGGGTTTAACAGAAAACAGGGAAGATCTTTTTTCTTTTAAAGAGATTATATCATTATTATTTTTCACAAGATTTTTATCGAGTATAACCGGTTTTTTTTTATCTTTTTGTTTTTCAGGTTTTTCATCTGCTTTTTTTTCACCTTCAATTGTAAACTTTTGTGAATTTATTTTAAACTCTTCCCATTTTTCTGTTTCAGGATTAAAAAAGCGAAGTTTAAACTCAGGTATTGTAAAAGTACCCTGTTTTGAAGGAACCAGTGCATAGTTAAAAGTTACCCTCCCTTTTCCCGAATTATTAATTTCAAATTTTGGCTTATCTTTATACATTTTATAATCTTTTGAAAAATCAAGATCAGGAAGGGTTAGTTCAGACAAATTACCTTTACCTTCAATTACAATGCTGTAGTTTAAAAAATCATCAAAACCTGTCTTTTTCTTATCCAGTACAGAATACCCTTTTATATCTCCGATAATATTTGTAAAAAAAGAGTCTAAATCTGTTTTTGGCAGTTTTTTAACGGTATATCCGGCTGGATTTGTATGAATTACCTTTGTTGATACATTATAATTTGATAATGAATTATTTGAATTTTTGTCCATATAATTCATTCTTGCTTCAAATTTTACAGGTTCGATTTTCCCTTTGCCTGGTTTTAAAGGTTCAAGGTCATATATAATTTCTGATACACTGTATGATTTCCCGTTTATTACTTTTGAATATGTTTTGTCATTTTTTCTTTTTGACTTAAATCCTTCAAACCTAGGTTCTTCAAACCCTATTTTCATTACTTTTTCATCTGAATAAACAGTTATTTTATATTCAGTTTTTTCGCCTGTAAAAATGTCTGAATCTGAAAAAGAAGCTTTTGCAAAAAAAGATGTTTCTCCTGGTATCTCAACTGATGAGTCAGATACATTAATTACAATCTCATTTGTGCTTAAAACTCCCTGATCTGTGGATACTTTAAAAGAAGGTATTTTAATTTCACCTTTTTTTTCAGGCAAAAGATCATATGAATGGATAATCTTTTTTTCGACTTTACCGTTTATAATTCTTATACTCGAGTTTCTTGAAGTTGATAAAACTTTAAGCCCCTCAATTTCAGGCAGCTCAATTCGTCCTTCTGCATTTTCAAGAATAATCTGAATATTAAAACTCTCATTTAGATTTACATCTGTTCTGTCTGCTCTAACACTTACATCTGCAGCAAATATATCCGAAGCAGAAAAAAGACAGACAAAAATAATTAAGAAGTATAAATGTTTCATTACCAGTCCTTTTCAGATTCCTTTTTTTTATAATAAGGTATAAGACCCCTTGGCTGATCCTTAACTTTATTAAAAATATCATAAGTATCATTATGATCCGGCGCATACGGTGATTTTTGATTCTTTTTTGTTTCTTTTATTTTTTTTTCATTCTCACCGGAATTTTGAGCTTTCTTTTTTTTAGCATCTTCTGACAATGAATTTTCAGACTTTTTATCATCACCCTTTTTTTTCATTTCATTTTCAGATTTATCTTTTTTTTCTTTATCTGAATCTTTGTTTTTCTGCTCTTTATTTTTATTTTCATTATCCTTTTGAAGACTTTTTGCTATTTTTAAATTTTTTAAAGCATCTTTATCATCAGGAAATTCTTTTAAATATTTTTCATAATTTTCAATCGCTTTTTCAGGTTTATTTTTTAAAAGATATACATTCCCAAGATTATACACAGAATTATACTTCATATTTTTGGTAGTTTTTTCAGATTCAATTACTTTTTCATAATTTTTCTGTGCTGTATCAAGATCTTTTTTTTTGTATGCAGCATTTCCGATATTATAATAAAGTTTCAGGTTATCAGGATTATTGATCTGATCTTTTGTCCAGACTTCAAATGCTTTATTATAGTCTTTATTCTTATAAAGATTTTGTCCTTTTTCTTTGGCAGATAATGCCTGTAAATCATTTGGAAACACAATAAAAAACAAAATTAAAACTATTATGCTTTTGATGTCTGTTTTTTGTCTTAAAATAAAAGAAAGAAAAACAGAGATAAGAGCTGCAAGAGTAAGTCCTTTGTAAGGCGTAGTTTTTTCTCTTTTTTCTGAGCTTTCAAACTGTGCAAGATCTGCTTTTTCTCTTATATTATCTTTGTATATTTCATACATATCAAACCTGTTGGTAAAGTCATAAAATTCACCGCCTGATTCCAAAGCGATTTTTTTTAGAAGTTGCGGGTCTTTTCTGCTTATAACCATTTGTCGGTTTTCGTCTTTTAAATATCCCCCTTCTGGAAGGGGAACAGGAGCACCATCTTTAGATCCGAGTGCAAAGGAAAAAATTTTTATTCCATTATCTTTTGCTTTTACTGATGCTTCAGCAGGGTCAGTTCCCTGATTTTTTTCTCCGTCTGAAATAAGTATAACTGCTTTTGACTGAGGCGATTTTTCATCAAAAAGACTTACAGATTTCATGACAGCTTTATACAAATCTGTTCCGCCTGCAGGAAAAGTTGCAGGATCAACTGCATCAAGAAGAAGATCAAACCCTTTTAGATCTACAGTCAAAGGTGTGTGTACAAAGGCTTCTCCTCCAAACACAACAAGGCCTGCCCTGTCGCCTTCAAGTCTGTTAACAAGATTTGAAATTTCATGTTTTGCCCTTTTTATTCTTGAAGGTTTTATATCTGTACAAAGCATGCTTTTGGAAGCATCAAGGGCAAATACAATATCAAGACCTTTTGTTTTAGTTTCTGATTTTTTATAACCGGTTACAGGACCAGCTGCCGCAAGTATAATTAAGACAAGGCCTGACACGGCAAGAAAATCTGAGAAAAATCTTTGTTTTTTCAAATAATTATAAGTTATTTTACTTATCAGTCCTTTATCTGCAAAAGATAATACTGTTTTACTTCTTTGTGAACATGAATACAAAAAAAGTAAAATCACAAAAGGTATAATTAAAAAAAGAAACAAAATTTCCGGGTGTAAAAATTTCATGGTATTTCAGTAAATCTTGTTTTAGATAAAAAAAGTGTTAATAAAAAAACAAAAAAAGCTGATAAAAGAAAAAAAAGATAAAATTCATTATTTTTTTCAAAAGTTTCAGTTTTTACAGTTGTTTTTTCAAGCTTGTCGATTTCTGAGTAAATATTTTCCAGTTCTTTTTTGTTTTTACCGTTAAAATAACGTCCTCCTGTTACAGAAGATATTTTTTTTAAAGTCTTATCATCAAGATTGACTTTCATATCTTTCAACACTTCTCTTCCGAAAAAATCTCTCGCAGGAAAAGGAGCATACCCTGAATGGCCTATCCCTATTGTATAAATTTTAATATTTTCCTGAAAAGCCTTATTTGCTGCTGATAATGGCGGCAGTTCCCCGCTGTTGCTTTCTCCGTCTGTAACAAGAATAATTATATTTGTTTTGCTTTTTATATCTTTAAGTCTTTTTGCACTTACAGCTATTGCATCTCCAACAGCAGTATTTTCACCAGCCATGCCTATATGAATTTTGTCTATAAAATAATCAACTGTTTTGTAATCACGTGTAAGTGGAAGAAGTGTAAAAGCATTTGATCCAAAAACTGAAATTCCGATTCTGTCACCTTCCCTTTTTTTTACAAAACCGGATGCAACATCTTTTAAAGCTTCAAGTCTTGAAACAGATGCTGACTCATCCATATCAAGGGCTCTCATACTTCCTGAAGTATCAAGAGCTAAAATTATATTTACCCCTTCTGAATCATAATATGTTTTTTTTTCTCCTGTTACAGGATTTGCCATTGCTGTTACAAGAAGAAATATTACAAGGTATTTAAGAAATTTATTAAAAGAATATAAAAAACCTGTATTACCTTTTACTTCAAAAGGCATGCTTCT
>JBNJDM010000052.1:0-14855 GCA_051744925.1 Thermodesulfobacteriota bacterium
ATTTTTAAACTCCGGTACAAACCAGCCTATAAAAACACCTGCAGCCATTGCTGAAAAAATCCACAAGGTTAAGTATCTGTCCAGGAATGACAGCTTTTTCCCTGGTTTTTTCCGGATTTGTGAAGGACACACCTGATCATTCATTGACAACTCTCCTGTTTATATATTTAGCTATTTAACTATGTATTTTATTTATTTTAAGAAATTTGTCAATACTATTAAAGTTTTTAAACATAAATTACATTACTATTTTTTTATCATCCAAAAAAATTAGTGAAATATTTTCCTGCGGTAAACATTATAATAGCAGCAAGCATCCATTTAATTAGATTTGCAGGAACAAATTTTTGAACCCTTGCACCAAGATAAATTCCTGCAAGTCCGCCTATTCCGAATAGTGCTCCTAAAAACCAGTCAGGAGCAACAGACATTTCAGGGTAAAGAGGTGCTATTGCAGAATAGAAAATTACTCCTGCAATTGAGGTAACAAAGGTTCCCATAAGTGCTGCACCGGCAACGACATAAACCGGAAGTCCGAAAAAGGCTATGAAAAAAGGTGCAATTATTGCTCCCCCGCCTATTCCGTATATGCCACCTATTATTCCTACAATGAAACTTAAGCTGAAAATTCCCGGAATAGATATATTAAATGTTTCTTCATAAAATTTAAAATTTAAATGTTTGAAGTTTATTTTTATAATTTCAACAGGCTTGAAATCTTTATTTTTTTTCTTTTTAATTTCTCCTTTTTTTATCATTTCCTGGAAGTGCTTTTCGCTTTCATTGCCAATTGTTTGTTTATTTTTAGCCTTAACAAGGTCTGTAATCATTTTTGCAGCAATATAAAAAAGAACAAGGCTTGCAAAAAGTTTAAAATTTTTAGGATCAGGAAGATAGATTATTCTGGTGACTGCACCAATAAAAACACCAGGAAGTGTTCCTGTTACTACAATTGTCACAAGTGGCCATACCATTCTTCCTTCTTTCCAGTATCTGTAAACTCCTCCTGGAATAGCAACAATATTGAATACCTGGTTAGTTGCACTTACTGAGGGATTTGTATATCCAAGGAAAGTCATCTGGAAAGGTAAGAGAAGAAATGCTCCTGAAACACCTCCCATGGAAGTAAAAAAAGAAATTATAAAGGCCACAAGAGGTGGAACCCACAGAGCGACTTCAATTCCTGCTGTTTGAAAAAACATTTTGAGTTCTCCTTAGAAAAAAATAGTATCACGAAAATAATTTTTATAGTGATACTAACCGGTTTTTATGTCAAGGAGATTTTGAATTTTTTAAAGTTGGTGTATATATCTTTTATTAATTTAAAAAAGGTGGGGTTATGAGTTTTGAAAACAGTAACAAAAGAATAGTTTTTGCACAGGATGATAAACACCTTGATTCAGCAAAGCTTTATATTCTTGAAGAGTCTTTCAGAACCTTTGTTAAAAGATCAACAAGAAAAGATGTAATACTTTCAAGAAAAAAGATTTTACTGGTTTTTCTTTTGATAAGATATACAGGTGCAAAGCTCAGCGAAGTTTTAAACTTTAATCCATTTAAAGATATTGACTGGAATAAATATGTTATAAGCTTTGATTCTAAAAATGATGAATCGGGTAAACCGAGAAAAGTCCAGGTTTCCAGAGTTCTTCTTGATGAAATTAAGAAATTTATTAATGAGTTTGATTTTGAAAAAAAATATGACAAACTAATTTTTCCGGATCCCGGTTTTGTAAGAAAGAAATTTTATGAAAGAGCTGAATACTGCGGTCTCAGCAAAAATCTATGCGGTCCGGAAGCTATAAGAAGGGCAAGGGCAATTGAACTTTTGAAAAGCGGAGTTCCTCTTCCGGCAGTTCAGGCTATTCTCGGACACTCAAACCCGGGGCTTACATCTTCTTTTGTTAGCTATTCAGAAGATGAAATCGAATTAATTGCAAAAAAATTTGCTGAAAAGGAATCCGGGAAAAAAACTAGTGCAAGAAACTCTTTTTTTGGAAAAATAACAAATGTTTTAAAGGGTTCAATTCAGTCAAAAATTGAAATTATTACAGATGAAGGCCATAAAATACAATCTGTAATAACAAACGAAAGTCTTCAAAAAATGGGGCTTGCAAAGGGGAGTATTGTTAGTGCAGAAGTCAAAGCTCCAATGGTTTTTGTAATTTCTGCCGACTCTGATTTTAGGTGCAGCGCTGATAATAAATTTAAGGGGAAAGTAAAAAGAATTTCAAAGGGAGCCATTGCTTCTGAACTGATTGTAAGTATTTCAAAATTTACAGAACTTTGTTCGATTATTTCATCAGAGGAAGAAGTTTTTTTGTCTTTTAATGAAGAAAGCGATGTTTTTGTTTTTTTTAATTGTTTTGCTGTTGTGCTGAGTGTTGACTAAGTTCAGAAATAGTTTGAAGCCAGGATTTTTACCGATTTTACTGAAAATATTAACTTTCAAATAAAATTTATATAATGACCAAAAGTATTAAATGGAAAATAAAAGATCTTATCGACCTTGATTATCTTCTTTTTTTAAGAAGAAACAATACTTATAAAGTCTCAGACAGAGAGTTGTATCTGGATAAAATTGCTTCCTCAAAAGATTTTAAAGATCTGAATCCAGGTCAGAATAATCTTGTTTATTTATGGCTAAATGCAAAAAAAACTGAAATAAATGAATCATCTGATATATCAATGCCCGGAGACTCATTTGAAGCAACAGTAAAGCTTATTATTTTTATATTTTTTTTACTTGCTTTTTTTACAGGACTTTTTGCAGCTTTTGCATTTTTGTCTTATTCAGGATCTTCAGCTATTAATGTTTTTTATTATTTCGGCCTTTTTGCAGGGCTTCAGATTCTTTTTTTACCTTTTGCGATTATCCCTTTTTTGTTTGGAAGAAATAAAAATCTTTTAAAAAAATTCTCTTTTTTTTCTCCTTTATCAGGTCTTTTAAAAACTGTTTTTGAAAAGATTTATAAAAAGTTTTTTCAAAAGAGCGCAAAATACAAATCAGATATTTTTTACTTTGATTTTAGAAAATACAGCAAGCCTTTATTCTGGCTTTTTTTTACAATATCACAGTCGGTTGCGGTTTTATTCAGCACAGGAGTTTTGATTGGCACCATTATAAAGGTGGTCGGATCAGACCTTGCCTTTGGCTGGCAGACAACCTTAAATGCAGGACCTGAATATATTTTAAAGATTGTCAATTTTATTTCAGCGCCCTGGGCATGGTTTGTTCCGGATTCTTTTACAGCTCCGTCCTTAGAACAGATTATCGGAAGTAAAATTGTTTTAAAGGAGGGAATGGCTTTACTTTCAACTTCTGATATGACTTCATGGTGGCCTTTTTTATGTTTTAGTGTACTTTTTTATGCTGTAATTCCAAGGCTTTTGATTATGATGATTTCATATTGTTATTACAGCAAAACCCTTAAAAAATATCCACATGACAGTTCTGAATTAAGACAGCTTGCAAGATCCCTTACAAGGCCTGAAGTTAATTTTAAAACAAAAAGTACAATTATAAAAAAAGATTCAAATAATACTGATGAGTTTATTATTGAAAATTCTTCCAAAAACAAAAAAGAATCATTCAGCGGCTCTTTTGCAGTAAAACTAATCCTTCCTGAAGATATATACAGTGAACAACTAATCGATTTTATAGATAACAATGCTGTGAAAAAATTCGGTAATCTTGATTTGCCTGTAATTAAATCAACAGGGTTTGCCCAGTTTGATGAGCCGGAATTAAGTAATAATCTTAAATTTGAAAACAATGATAAAGCTCTTGTTCTGATATGCTTTGAATCCTGGCAGCCTCCTGTAAAGCAGACTCTTGATTATATTAAAAATTTAAGAAATATTGCAGGAAAACACCTGGAAATTATGGTTGTTCTTATCGGAAAACCGGGTAAGGAAAACCTTTTTTCAAAAGTAGATGAAAATGATTTTAAATTGTGGAGTTCAAAAATTAAATCAATGAAAGATCCTTTTTTATCAATTTTCAGTCTAAATCCTGAATAGGAAAAGGTATTATGGAAAAAATGAGTTTTGCTCAAAAAAAGGAAATACCTGTTTTTGCAATAGTTGGTCATCCCAATGAAGGAAAATCATCAGTTGTTTCAACTCTTGCAGAAGACGATCAGGTAAGGATCAGCCCGTATCCTGGCGAAACTGTTGAATGTATGTCCTTTCCTGTTTTTATTGATAACAGTGAAATAATAAGATTTGTTGATACTCCGGGGTTTCAGAATCCGGGTAAAACCCTTTCATGGATGAATAATTTTAAAGGTAAAGATGCAGATATTTTAAATTTATTTATTAAGGAAAACCGTAATAACCCGGATTTTGAAGATGAGATAAAACTTCTTTCTCCAATTTCACAAGGTGCCTGTATAATCTATGTTGCTGATGGTTCAAGGCCTGTTAGAACCATAGATAAAATGGAGATGGAAATATTAAGACTTACAGGTCAGCCAAGAATGGCAGTCCTTAATATAAAGGAAAATGAAAAAACCTACCTTGATGACTGGAAAAGGGAATTTATAAAGCATTTTAATTCTGTGAGGGTTTTTAATGCACATACAGCAACATACAGGGAGCGAATAACACTTCTTGAATCTTTAAAAGCAATTCATCAGGACTGGCAGGAAGAAATAGGCCGTGTTGTTGATGCGTTTAAAAATGACTGGGACAAAAGGGCTGAAGAAGCTGCAGAATATATTGTATCTTTTTTAAAGAAGAGCATAAGTTTTAAAATTAAGAAATCTCTTTTTGATAAGTCCAAATCAGATGAATTGAAAAAAGAGCTTGTTGGATCTTATAAAAAAGAGCTTGTAAGTTTTGAGCAAGAAACCTGTAAAAAAATAAAAAAATTGTATAAACACAATATTTTTAACTATTCTCTGCCTGATTATTCAATTTTAAATGAAGATTTATTTGATGAGAAAAATCTCGAAATTCTCGGGCTTAAATCGAGTCAGCTCGCAATTGCCGGCGGAGTTGCCGGAGGTATGATGGGTGCTGTTGCAGACGGAGCATTACACGGTATAAGTTTCGGGCTTTTTACTTCCATCGGGGGAGCAGCAGGTGCAGGTTATGCATGGTTTAATAAAAACAGAGTCGCAGATGTAAAGGTTGCAGGCATGAAAATAGGCAGTCTTAATATTACTGTTGGTCCATGCAGAAATATTCAGCTTTTTTATGTTCTAATGGACAGGATTCTTATTTATTATTCACATGCAATCAACTGGGCCCATGGAAAAAGGGAGAAAGAGTATTCTGAAAATAATGGTAATCCTGAAAAAATCGGTTTTTCTTTTCTGTTTGATAAAGAAAAAAGAAAAATATTTGATAAGTTTTTTAAACAGACTACAAAACCGGAGTCTGTAAAAAAAGAGATTGTCCATGAAAAAGATGTGGTTTTTGAAATGAAAAATATTCTTCTTTCAATATCAGATGATTTGTTTTTATAAATAATTTGAACTGATAATAAAAAAATAACCGTCTTAACATTAAAAAGAAACTAAGGGTTCATGGGTATTATAAAAAAAATTTACATGGAATTTATAAGAGAACTGCTTATAAAAAGTTCTAAAATCAGTATGGAACTTTTTAAAGTTATGATTCCAATGACAGTGCTGACTAAAGTACTTGAACATTTCGGAGCTGTAGAATTTCTTGGCAGAGTGCTTGAACCTGTGATGTCTTTAATGGGGTTAAAAGGTGAGCTTGGGCTTGTATGGGCAGCTTCAATGATAACAAATATATACGGCGGATTAAGTGTTTTTGCAGGAGTATATCCGGGTCTTGATTTAACCCGTGCAGATATAACTGTTCTTGGGCTTATTATTTTGGTTGCCCACTCTCTTCCTGTGGAGCTTGGAATAGCAAAAAAGGCAGGAGTCAAAGTTTTTCCAATGCTTGTTTTAAGGGTTGGCGCAGCCGTAATAATGGGGCTTATGGTTTCTTTTGTTTTTACAAAATTTAATCTTTTACAGGGGCAGGGAATACCTGTGTGGCAGCCTGAAAAATCTGTTGATCCTGATATTATTTCCTGGATTTATTCCCAGGGCACAAGTCTTTTTTATATATTTCTTATAATTCTTACTTTAGTTATATTGATGGATATTCTTGAAAGACTTAAGATTATGGACTGGCTCACAAAGAAAATATCTGTTTTTATTTCTCCTCTGGGGATGACAAAAAATGCAGGTTTTCTGGCTGTGACAGGTTTTACTCTGGGAATTAGCTATGGAGGAGGACTGATAATAAGTGAGGCTGAATCAGGCCGGCTTACAGAGAGGGAAGTCTTTTTTTCCCTTTCTCTTATGGGGCTTTCACACGGCATTATTGAAGATACTCTTTTGATGGCCGCAATAGGTGGAAGTCTTTGGGGGCTTCTTTTTGCAAGGATTTTATTATCTTTTATTTTTATCAGGATTATTGTTGCAGGAACTTCTTATCTTTCTGATAAAAACTTTTCAGCTTTGTTTATAGAGCAGAAAAAAAGGCCTCAACAAAATCAGTTATAGGCCTTGTATATCTTTTTAAAAACCGGGCAAAACCGGTTTTAAATAAAAAATTGCAAAAAAAACTAAATTTTTTGTTAAGCAACTAAATATTTAAAACCATTGGTTAATAAATCCGTATTTTGTTAAGCAGGGCCCGGTACGGTATAGGTTGTGCAGCTGCCTGAAGAACAGGTTCTTTCCTGTTTCGAAGATGACTGTCCCGGCTGGGGCGAACCTGAAGATGCAATATTTCCTGAGCTTAATACTCTTTCAAAAGTCTGTGCACCGCAGTGAGAACACTTAATCTCTTCCTCATCATTTCCTGCTACCACAATAACTTCAAAAATTTCTTTGCATTCAAGACATCTGAATTCATAAATCGGCATAAAAAACTCCTTTCTTTTTCTGACAGGTAAAACTTTTTTTATTGTATGTCAATAAAACAATTTATGCCAGAAAATTCAAATCAGTATAAATTCAGAGCAGAATTTGAAAATATTTTAATTGTCTTCATCCAGAACATTTCTTACAGTTTCTGAAAGAGTGCGGAAGGAAAAAGGTTTGTGAATGAAATTTACTTTATCTTCAAATATTCCCTTTTTTATAATCAGATCATCTGTATAACCTGACATATAAAGGATTTTAACTGAAGGTATGATTTTTTTTATCTCTTGAAATAATTCTTTTCCGTTTATTCCGGGCATTATTACATCTGCAAGAAGAAGATCAGGTTTCAGGCTATTTTCTTTTATAAGTTTTAAAGCATCTTCGCCTGATTGTGCACTAAAAATTGTGTAGCCCTGTTGTTTAAGAATTTGACAGGCTATTTCTTTTACTTCATTGCTGTCTTCAGCAATAAGAATAGTTTCTGATCCTTCAAATTCTTTATTTTTATCATTATGCTCACTCAGATTTTTATACTTATCATTTGTAAGAGGAAGATATATATTAAAAGTTGTTCCCTTTCCGGGATCACTGTAACAAAAAATATTACCTTTATGCTGTTTAATTATTCCGTAGCTTGTTGAAAGGCCAAGTCCTGTTCCTTTATCTCTTTCTTTGGTGGTAAAAAACGGTTCAAAAATATTTTCCATAGTATCTTTTTCTATACCGGATCCTGAATCGCTTATACTTATTTTGACGTACTGGCCTTTATCCAGGTTTATTTTTCTGTTTTCCCCGTCAAGGCGAACAATTTCTGTTCTGATTATAATTATACCTCCATCAGGCATTGCATCTCGTGAGTTTACAACCAGATTCATAATAACCTGCTCTATTCTGACAGCATCTGCATTAATAATGCATGGTTCAGGGCAAAGGTCGAATTTAATTTCAATCTGTGCATTTATTATTCTTTTTAAAAGTTTTTCAAACCCATAAATTATTTTATTTACATCCACAGGAGAGATTTTCATAACCTGTTTGCGGCTGAAGGCAAGGAGCTGTCTTGTAAGGTTTCTTGCTTTCAGTCCTGCCTGAACTATCTGGTCAAGGGGTTCATAAAAATCTTTGTTGTTTTGGGATTTGTTCATAAGCATTTCGCCGTAGCCGAGTATTATGCTTAGAAGGTTGTTAAAATCATGGGCTATGCCTCCTGCAAGCCTTCCTATGGAGTCGATTCTCTGGCTTTGCTGCAGATCCTGTTCAAGTTTTCTTTTTTCAGTTATGTCCCTTATCATTGCAAACATGCCTATAACTTTTCCTGAATTATCTGTAATATGAGTTCCTGAAGTTTCTCCTGTAAAGATTGAATTATCTGCTTTTTTGTATTCTACTTCAAAAGGTATGCCTGTAAGGTTGGCATTTTTATTGTATATTGTTTTTCCAAGTTTTTCATAGTCTTCTTCACTTGCGTAAAGTAATGTTGTAGATTTTCCTTTTACTTCTTCTTCCTGATATCCGAATGTTTTAACAAAGGCTGGGTTAACTTTTACAATACGTCTGCTTAAATCGGCATAAACAATGGCGTCAGGTATAGTCTTAAATACCAGTTCCAGCTCAAGGTTTTTGTTTGAAAGCTTTTCTTCAATTTTTTTTATCTCTGTAATATCTGTAAAAATTGAATATACCTGGTGTGATGATTCTGAGTTTTCAGTAAAATCAGGTAAAGAGTTGATTATTAACCACCTGGTTTCTTGCTCAGATTTGTTTTTTATTCCAATTATCTGATCTTTTATTTCATGTTCAAGTTCAAGAGCTTTAATATATGGAATATCCTTGTAATCAAACCTATTGCCTTGTTCATCCAAAGGTTCAAGAAGAGGATTTTGATCTTTATTTTTTTTCAGGCTGGTTAAGGATATGCCCAGTATTTTTTCAGCTGCCGGATTGGAATATATAATATCGCCTTTGTGATTTTGATAAACTACTCCCTGGGACATTGAATTAAAAAGATTTCTGAAATTTTTTTCGCTTATCTCAAGAGTATTTATTGTGCTGGTTAAATTTTTTGATTTTGATTTCAGCTTTATTTTCATAATAAAGATAATAATAAAAGCTGATACAAGAAATACTGTTGCGGATGTAATTATAATTATAAAGTATTCAGGGAGTTTTGTCTGCCCAGGCTTTGCCATAAGTTCGGAAAGAGTTTTATAGTATATTGATCCGGGGCTGTTTTTCATTTTGTACAGGTGCGTATCTATTGCTTTTAAAATATCTGAATTTTTATTTTTAGCTGTTGCAAAGTAAAGTTTTGAGGGATTAAAGATTATTGCTGTTTTTTCAAGGCCGTAATCTGAATAATAATAATTTCCGAAAAAATGATTTGCAGCAGCCGCATCAGCGGTTTTGTTTGCTGCAAGCTGAAAAGCTTTGTCAAAAGTTTCTGCTTCTAATATTTCATATTCAAATTCAAGGCCTTTCATTATCTGCTCAAGCATGTTTTTCTGAATAGAGTCTTTTAAAACAGCTATTTTTTTGTTTTTCAGTGCTGAAAAGGTTTCTCCTGACAGATTACCTCCTGAATAAATCCTGGTCCAGCTTTCAAGAACAACCTCCTCGTTAAAATCGAAATATTTTTCACGTTCAGGCGATACAGCCATGTCAGGCATAATATCAATTTTACCTGATTTGGTCATTTTTATACATTCAGACCAATTGCATCTGATGAAATTAAGATTCCAGTTTTCTTTTTCAGCAGTCTTTTTTATTATATCAACAAAAATTCCTGCTGGTTTGTTATGTTTGTCTGTGTATATTTTAGGTTTGTTCTGGTATACACCGAAGGTAACAGTTTTTTTGAAATCTTTTGAAAAGGCTGAAACATCTGTTGCTTTGTTATTAATGTTATCGGTCGCAAAAGTCTTTGCCGGCCATGATATAAAAAAGAAAATATACAGACAGTATAAAAAAACACAGGTTTTTATAAAACAAGTCTTTTCAGGTAACATTATTTTAACCGGAATTGTTATAGGTTATGCTGACTGCTCTATAAGTTCTCTGGCGTTTTCAAACGATTTTTGGGTGATTTTGTCTCCGGATATCATTCTTGCTATTTCGTTGATTCTTTCATTTTTATCCAGAGTTTTTATAGAGGTTACAGTTCTGTTATTTACCACATTCTTTTGAATATAGAAATGGTGATCTGCAAATTTGGCAATTTGTGTAAGATGTGTAATGCATATTATCTGGTTTTTTAGGGAAAGTGATTTTATTTTTCTTCCTGTTTTTTCTGCGGCCTGTCCTCCAATTCCTGCATCTGCTTCGTCAAAAATTATTGTTGAGACATTTCCTGTTTCAGCTGTGGCTGATTTGATTGCAAGAACAAGTCTTGAAAGTTCGCCTCCGGAAGCTGTTTCAGAAATCGGTTTTGCTTCTTCGCCCGGGTTGGGGGATATAAGAAGTTCTGCTTTGTCTATGCCTGTTTCATTGATAAAAGAGGGGTCTGATTTAATCCTGGCTATAAAATCTGCATGAGGCATTTCAAGTTCCCGAACTGACTTTGTAATAATTTTTTCAAGTTCTTTTGAAGCTTTTTTCCGTTTTGTGCTTAGTTTTTCTGCAAGATAAAAAAATTCTTTTTTAGTATCTTCAAGTTCCTTTTCTTTTTCAATTAATTTGTTTTCTGTACTTTCAAAATCTGAACTGTGGTTTTCTATTTTTTCATAGAAATCCAGAATATCATTTATAGTATTGCCGTATTTCTGTTTGAGTTTGTTTATAAGCTCAATTCTTTCATAAACTGAATTTAGCTTTTCCTCGTCTGTTTCTATTTCATCAGCATAACCTGAAACAGAAAGTCCCAGATCTTCAACTTCAGCATAAACAGATTCGATTTGATTAAGGAACGGAGAAAAATTGTCATCTATTAAAGCAGCTGACTCAAGCTCTTTTCTTAATCCGGAAATCAGTTCAGAAACAGAATTTGTGCCGGAATATAAAACTTCAGATGTTTTGTGTGCTGTTTCAATGAGTTTTTTTGCATTTTTAAGTTTTTTTAATTCCTGCTCAAGTTTTATATCTTCATTTTCATCATTGAGCTGAGCCATTTCTATCTCATTTTTCTGGAAAGCTATCAGTTCAGAGTCTTTTTCAAGCTTTGATTTTTTCGATTTTAAAGATTTAATAGTCTCTTCAAGTTCAAGTTTTTTATTATAAAATGAGCTTACTTCTTCTCTTAAGCTGTTTAAGCCGCCGAAACTGTCGATGAAGAATATATTGTTTTTTTCATCAAGAAGGCTCTGGTGTTCATGTTGTCCGGAAACAGAAGCAAGATTTCTTGTGATGGCGTTTAATACACTGGCTGTGGCAAGTCTTTGGTTTATATATATTTTGTGGCGGTTGTTTTTTGCTATAATTCGTCTTATTATAAGTCCTTCTTCAGGATCAAAGTCGTTTTCCTTCATTTTTTTCCATGCAGGAGATTCCTTTTCAATTACAAATCCTGCTTCAATCTCGGCTGTTTCTTCTCCGGTTCTTATCATTTTTGCATTGGCGCGGTCACCAAGAATAAGGTTTATGGCGTTTATTATAATAGATTTGCCTGCGCCTGTTTCACCTGTGAGAATATTAAGTCCTTTGTTAAAGCTGATTCTTATATCATCAATAATTGCAAGGTTTTTAATTGCTATTTCTGAAATCATAAGCTTAAAAGTCCCTGATTTTAGATTTTACCTGAGTAAAGCATGTAGATTTTTTCTGTTCCAATTTAGGTTGAATATATTCCATCAGAATGTTAATAGCAATAAAAGTTATAATCTATATCTATAATCTATTAGTAAAAAGCGTATAAAGAAAAAAACAAAAAAGATGAGGTTTTTAAAATGGCAGCATATGATTTTACAGCAGACGATGTTTTTGAAATGGCTATCGAAATAGAGGTTAAAGGTCAGGAGTTTTATAAAAAAGCAGCAGAGGGTGTAGGTCATGAAGACCTTAAAAAAATCCTTCTTGATCTTGCAGATATGGAACATGATCATGAAGATACATTCAAAGATATGAAAAAAGATCTTGTTTCCAGTGAAAAAGAAAGCAATGTTTTTGACCCTGAAAATGAAGCTGCATTATATCTTAAAGCTCTTGCCGATACCAAGGTTTTTTATGAGAAAGAGATAGACACCACTTCTGTAAAAGAGGTTATGAAGGCTGCTATTGCAGCTGAAAAAGACTCCATAGTTTTTTATCTTGGAATGAAAAATCTTGTTCCTGAGAAAAAAGGTCAGGATAAGCTTGAAAAAATAATAAATGAAGAAATGACTCATATAACTATTATTACTAAAAAGCTTATGCCTTATATTAAATAGTTTGATTGATAAGGTTTGGCTCCGTATAAGGCAGGGCAAAAGCCTCTGCCTTATTATAAGGAGTGGGGCAGGGACAAAAATTAATTCAGAAGCTCATTTTTGAGCCAGTTTTTCAGTTCATTGTCAAGAGCATATACGCCATTAATGTGGCCTACCTCTTTTAAGAACCTTTCTTTGTCTTCTCCGCTAAGAGGAATTTCTATAAGTTCTTTTGCATCTTCAATGGATCTTTCAATGAGATAGATTTTAGGAGGATCATCCCAGGTGTTTACTACAAAATAATATGATACGTCGTGTTTTCCTCTTATTACATAAGGAACTCCGTTGGGTCTCCAGTTACCGCCCCATTCAAGGTATAAGCCTATTGCATCCTCAGGTGTAAGTTCCCAGTCTATCTGATTTATTATTTTAAAGTTGTTTTTAAGTTCTTCTAGTGTCATAGCCGCTCCTTTTTTAAATGTTCTGTTTATTAAAATGCAAAAGGTGTGCCGGGCTAAGCCACTTGTCTTGTTTTTCTACCTTTTTATTAACAGCGAAGCTTTATCGGTTTTCTGATGTCTGGTATTCAAAGGGTTTGAAAGGCAAGATCGTTTATTCGTACAGAATAAATTTGTGTTCAGGTAAGTTATTTTGTTTCAAATTTGCTCTGGGATGCCGGTGATACAGCTTTTTGATACAATAGTGTATCAAAAGTGACACACTGTTTTATCTCATTTGATTCTGTAATCCCTTTTTAATGCTGATTTTATGAAACAGAATCCTTCTGGCACATATTTTGTATTATATTCTACAAAAATAAATAAACCGGAGGACGGCATTGAAGCCTGAAAACAAAAATATACTTAAAGTCCTTGAGCTTTCCAGAGAAATGCTTAATCTTGCAGATGATGGTGATCTCGACAGAAATGATGTCGGCTGCGGAATTGTATACGGAATATTAAGAGATTACAGTTACAAGTTACGTTTTCTCGCAGAAGAAGAGATCAGAAAGCATTATCTTAAAGGCTCATGGGACGGAGAGTCTGTAAAGTTTACAGATAATGAATAATATTCTCATTGTATTTATATTTAATAGTATTTATTATTTTTTAAACTAATGAGAATACAGGTTTCAATGTATAATCTATTAAAAAAAATCTAACAATTACAAAAAGGAGTATTTTTTATGGCATCGGTTAAAGGAACAAAAACTGAAAAGAATCTATTAACAGCTTTTGCCGGAGAATCTCAGGCAAGAAACAGATATACTTATTTTGCAGGAGCTGCAAGAAAAGAAGGTTATGTTCAGATAGCAGATATTTTTGAAGAGACTGCAAATCAGGAAAAAGAGCATGCCAAGAGATTTTTTAAGTTTCTTGAAGGAGGAACAGCTGAGGTTCAGTGGTCTTTTCCTGCAGGTGAGATTAAGTCTACTCATGAAAATCTTATTGCATCAGCAGATGGAGAGCATGAAGAACATTCTGATATGTATCCATCATATGCAAAAATTGCCAGAGAAGAAGGTTTTGAAGCAATAGCTACAGTTTTTGACAAAATTTCTGTGGCAGAAAAGCAGCATGAAAGACGTTTTCGCATGCTTGCTGAAAATATTGAAAAAGGGAAAGTATTTAAAAAAGAAACCAAAGTTACCTGGAGATGCAGAAACTGCGGATATGTTCATGAAGGTGAAGAAGCTATTCAGATGTGTCCTGCCTGTGCTCATCCTCAGGCACATTTTGAGCTGCTTGCTGAAAACTGGTAGTCAGATTTATATTGCAGAATTTCAACGGCGAAAATGTTTTAAAAGAATCAAAGGAGTTGTTTTATGGCCGAAAAAATGGAAATTTATAAGTGTGTTGTATGTGATAATATTGTGGAAGTGGTTCGCGGAGGAAAAGGCGAGCTTGTATGCTGCGGAAAACCTATGAAGAATATGCCGGAAAATACTGAAGACGCTGCCAATGAAAAGCATGTTCCTGTAGTTGAAAGTACAGATGCAGGAGTAAAAGTTACAGTTGGAAGTACTGCTCATCCAATGCAGGAAAAGCACTATATTGAATGGATTCAGGTTACATCTGAAGACGGAAGAGCATATAGAAAATTCCTTGCTCCCGGTGATGAACCTTCGGCTGAATTTCCTGTGAAAAAAGAAAAAGTTACAGCCAGAGAATACTGCAATATCCACGGATTGTGGAAGTCTGAAGCATAATTTTTAAATTATTTATTCAGCATAAGGGCAGTTTTAAAATCTGTCTTTGTGCTGAATTTTTTTCATATTAAGTTACCGGCTTAAACCGATTTACAATTATTTAGTGCTGTAAAAAAAATTAATCTCAAAATATTAAATATTTAATTTAGGTTTAAATAATAAAAGAGTCTGGTATAATTATTGTAAACATTTTTATATTTAGTAATTGGCCGAAAATCAGAATTTTTTGTTCAGCAACTATTTAAAAATTGTTATACAAAAACAGAGGAGGCAGGTTATGGCAAGCTGGAAATGCAGTAACTGCGGATATCAGATGGAAGCTGACGCGCCGCCGGAAAAATGTCCTTCGTGCGCTCAGAAATGTGAATTTGTTGATAATACATGTTATACTCCTGACTGTCACTGGGAAGG
>JBNJDM010000053.1:0-14588 GCA_051744925.1 Thermodesulfobacteriota bacterium
CATTACAACAACATCTTTTATCTTGTCAGGGTGTTTTATCTTAAGCATTCGTTTAAGACCCGATGCAACAGAATTCTGATTGCCAAAGGCTGTGTTGGAATAGTTTAAAGCAGACTGGGACAAAGCAAAAAAAGAACATCCCGGAGTTCCAACAACTATAGTATCTTCGGGAGCCGGGAGCGCAGCAAGTGCAAGGCGAACTCCCAAAGATACACCGCATCCGGCACAATGTGGGTGTTCTTCAGTGATCTCCTTAAAACTTCCGAGATCTTTTATACCTAAAGATCTTCCATGGGGGCCGTTTAATACAAGATCCTTATAATCATCAGGAAGAATCTCAGCCAGGGCCGGAACCGGAGTTATTATTTTTTTAGACATGATTTTATTTCCTCCTATACCTTTGCGCCCTCAAGAGCCGTTTTAACTTCGTTAACAATGAGCCACGGGGGCATGGTCATGCCTCCAAAGACCCTTGGGCCCGCTATTACACGGCTGTTACGATCTAAAGATGCCTTGATCTCACGTGCAAGCCAGCCTCCGGGATTAAATTCCGGAACCACAATAAGTTCAGCCGATTCCAATGCTTTGGAAAGCTCTTCTGATGGAAAAGGACGAATCGATTTTATTTTTATAAGCCCTGCATCAATTCCCTCATTTTGAAGAAGACGCAATGCTTCCCTTGACTGGGAAACTGCAGTACCAGATGCAGCAATAAATATTTTTGCACCAGGGTTTTCAACTTCAATCAGTCCGCCCATATATTTTTTAATATGCTTTCTTGCTCTTTCTGCCGCAGCCAGAACCTCCTGATGCCAGCTTGCATTGGCGCTGCCGCTTATGAAATTGCTTTTGTTAAGAAGCGGATCCCTTGTAATACGCATTGGAGGAGTTTCCATATCAAATGCAGGCACAGGTGAAAGGTTTGAATCATATGCCGGCAGTCTGCAGTCTTCCGGGGGAAGAAGCATCTCTTCTCTGGTGTGGGTTACAAAAAAGCCGTCTGCAAAAACTCCTGCAGGAATGTGAACATCTGTCTGCTCTGCAATAATATAGGCCTGCAAAATCATGTCGTGAAAATCCTGACCATTTTCTGCGTGAAACATCAGCATGCCTGTGTCAAGAAGCATGCCCATTTCTATATTTTCAGGCTGAATCGAAGGGGGAAGAGACAGGCCTCTGCACATAAATGCTGATACTATAGGCTGCCTTGCGCCTGCCCATACTGGAAACATCTCCATTGCCCTTAGTGTACCAGGCCCGCTTGTGGCGGTAAATACCCTGCCACCGCCAAGGGCTGCTCCGTGAACTGCAGCCATAACTGCAAATTCATTTTCAGCCCTGTAATAATCCTTGATGTAGCCTTTGGCATACAGATCCCCGACAAGATGCATACTCTCAGACTGGGGAGTAATTGGATATGCGATAGCCATGTCTACACAAGCCCGTTTTACAGCTTCACCAACTGCTTCGCTTCCCGTAATATATGTTCTGGTGCGCGGGCCATTGAGCAGCTTTTCAATGGAATCGTTGTAATTATAATTATCTGAACACATTTTAAGTCTCCAAATTCAAACTGCCCTTTCAAAGGAAGCAGCCAGTTATTCTGAATTTAACTTTTTCAAGGACGACAAATTTTACTGCCGCCCTTGAAAACAATTCTTATACCGCAGAAAAACTGCCTGATCAGCAGATTTTCAGAGCATCCTTGGGACAGACTGTTGTACATAGTCCACAGGCTTTACAGCGGCTGTCATTTACTTTAACAAGCTTATCCTCAGGCAGAAATATAAATACATTCGGCTCAGGACAACTTGTAATGCAGATTTTGCATCCAATACATTTTTCTTTGTCAACTTTGGCTGATAAATACATGGTTAGTTACCCTCCTTTGGTTCCGGCAGGGGAAACTGAGTCAAAGCTTCACCAGCTGCAGCAATCAACTCCATATTTTTCTCTATCATCTGACTGACTTTGGCAAATTTACCCTTAACAGCATCATCAAGTGCAGCAGTACTTCCTGAAGCTACAAACTTTCCGCCGCCAAAACGCTCCATCATTGATTCCTTAAGAGATTCCAGAGAGGTAAGTTTTTTTATAGCATAAAGACCGCCAAGCATTGCTATGTTGGTGGAAAGCTCTGAGCCCGCAACTTCAGTTGCAATTTTGGTGGCTGGTACGTAATATACTTTTGCTTTAAGATCTGCCAGAGCCTGTAGCTCTTCTTCTGAAATATCAAGGGGCTCATCAGCATTGATAAGAAGAATCCCCCCTTCCTGAAGACCCTCAAAAAAAGGCATGGTATAGCATTTACCCATGGTAATAACATGGGGATGAAATATCATAATTGTATTGGGATAAAGCACCTCTCCCTTTTCATGAACCTTTTGTGAAGATATGCGCACATAACTTTCAGCAGGGGCAAGACGCTTTTCTGCGCCGAAAAAAGGGTTAACTGTACTTTCAAGTCCGTCCTTATTGGCTGCGCTTCCAAGAATATGGGCTGCAGTAACCGCACCCTGGCCTCCAAGGCCGGACATACGGATAAAGTTTTTTTCTATTGAATTCATTTTTTCTCCTCAACAGTATCGAGAAACGCCTGGGCTTCCTGTGAAACAAACTCTTTTGGCTGATAAAGGCCGTCCTTTTCCCTTTGCTTGATAACAGGAACAGTTTCCTTTGGGTTGAACTTATAGTTTGTGGGACATGGGCTGAATATCTGTATATAGGTCGGTCCGATCTTACGAGCCACCAGAATCGCACGTCTTACTGCTTTTGCAAGCTGTTTGGGCTTGGCAGGTGATACAGCAGCAACATAATCACATCCTGAAGTATGAGCTATTTCAGGCAAAGAGAGTTTAGGAAATTTTTTACCTGTGGGAGCCATGTTAAGAACAGTTCCCTCCATAGACATACCGCTTTCCTGACCCCCAGTATTTGCGTAGGCCTCATTATCAAGCATTATTGTGGTTATATTTTCCCTTCTGAGCCAGGACTGCATAACCATGTCAAGTCCTATGTCTGCTGTTGCACCGTCTCCGGCAATGACCACAACATCTTTTTCTTTATCAGGGAAACGATACTTAAGAGCACGTTTCACACCTGTTGCAACCGCATTCTGGTTACCGAAAAGAGAATGAATATTGTGAACTGCCACCTGTGGAAAAGCAAGGGCACTGCACCCTGTTGATCCTACAATAACAGTATCTTCAGGCATGGGAAGTGAAGCAAGTGTAAGTCTTAAAGAAAGTGCAAGACCGCAGCCTGCACAAAGGGGATGTTCTTCCATCAACTCCTTGAAAGATCCAAGATCCTTTATGCCGTAATTTTTACCATAAGGACCATTATCAACCAGATCCCGGTATTCCTCAGGCATTATATCTTCAAATCCCGGAGATATTTTAAGCATTCCGGTTTTCATTATTTGATCCTCCTTATTTCATCGAGTATAAGCTCAGGTGGCATTGTCATTCCTCCGAAAACCCTTGGTGCACCAACAACCTTACGTGGTTCGTCCACAACATTTCTGATTTCCTTTGCAAGCCAGCCTACCCTGTTGAACTCAGGTACAACTATTCCCTTTGCTTTTGCTGCAAGGGCACGAATCTCTTCACCAGGGAAAGGACGCACTGTTTTTATCTTAACCAGTCCCACATCAAGACCTTCTTCATGTGCTGTAAGAATCGCCTCACGGCTCTGGCTCACTGCTGTACCTGATGTGATGATTAAAATATCTGCATCCTCATTTTCAACTTCGATAAGGGAACCAAGATACTGCCTGAGATATTTACGGGAACGCTCTGCAGCGGCATCTACCTCCTGCTGCCATGACGCATGACATGCATAACTCATGAAGTTACTCTTCATCACAAAGGGATCACGCATCTGTCTTACAGGAACATTTTCCATATCCATAACAGGAACAGGTGAATTATAAGGATCATAACCGGGAAGCTTGCAGTCTTCAGGAAGAATCTCCACATTATCCCTTGTGTGTGTTACAAAAAAACCGTCTGCAAATACGCCAACAGGAATGTGTACATCAGTTTTTTCAGCAACCATGAAAGCCATTAAAAGCATGTCATGGAGATCCTGGGCAGTTTCTGCATGAAGCATTAAAATTCCTGTATCAAGAAGATAGGCCATTTCTATAGTATCTGGCTGAATTGTAAGTGGTGAATTAATTCCGCGTGTCATAAAAGCGCATACAATTGGAAGACGCGCACCTGCCCATGTTGGAAATACTTCAAAAGCCCTCATTGTTCCGGGACCGCCTGTTGCTGTAAAAACCCTTACACCGGCCATGGAAGCACCTGCAACAGCCGACATTACTGCAAACTCGTTTTCACCTCTTAAATATTCCTTAACATAACCTTCTGCATGAATGTCTCCGACCAGATGCATACTCTCTGACTGAGGTGTGATTGGATATGCTATGGCCATATCAACATTGGCACGCTTGATGGCCTCTTTTACAGCCTCACTCCCTGTGATGTACTGGCTGGTTCTGGGAGCCTCAGAAAACATGTACTCCGGCTCTACAACTTTCTGTTCTATCATTTGCTCGTCCCACCTTTCAGTTCAATTACAAGTTCACGCAAACGCTGGAGTTCACAAAGACCGGCATCTCTAAGAGATATATTAGCCTCTTCATGGCCGGCCTCAGCACATACAGCAATTGTGTAACAGCTGGTACCACCCCGGATGATCTTTAAAGCGACATTGGCATAGTGACAATGAACACCAATAAACAAACAGACATCGATCTTGTTGTGGGCAATGGTCAGGTTCGGATGATTCGGGTTTACTTCGATTTCAGGATTGATCATCGGATATTTGGGACGGTAATCAGGCATTGGTATCATTTTTGCGCCTACAGCTTCTGCAAGTGCTTTAAGAGCAGCTGCCTTTTTTGCAACTCCGGGTTTCCAGTCCCAGAGGATCAGCGGCCCCGGGAAAAATACAGGATTTTCTGCAAAAATCAGCTTTTCAGCGATCTTTCTCATGGCGGTGTCATTATCTGTCCAGCCCCCCTCCACAATCGCCTGTCCGGGGTCCGGAAGTTCTACCCCCATGGTTGCAGCGGCAGGAGGTAAATACCCTTCAGGCCCTGCAACTACTTTGTAAGTTGAATCTCTCATCCACATCCTCCTTGTTTAAAATTCTGATAATGGCCTTATTCGGCCTAAATACTTACATCGCGGACTTCTTCCAAAGATAATCCGGCAAGAAGCCCGCGCAGTTTATTCATGTTGTCTGCACAAACAGTTATATGCCCCACTTTACGACCAGGTCTGCAGGTTTTGCCGTAAAGATGGAGATGGGTATTATTTGTCCGGAGTATTTCATTTTTATCAGGAATTGACCCGATAAGGTTTATGGTTGCAGCAACTCCTTTTAAAGCTGTAGAGCCAAGAGGTAAGCCTGAAATCGCCCTTAAATGATTTTCAAACTGACTGGTATCAGCACCCTCTATGGTCCAGTGACCTGAATTGTGAACTCTTGGAGCATATTCGTTTGCAATCAGAGAGTTACCAACCTGAAAAAACTCTAAGGTCAGCACTCCCACATAATCAAGCTTCTCAAGTAAACGTTTTGCATAAAGCTCTGCCTGACCCTGTAAAGGATCATAAGGCTGGCTTACAGCTAAATGAAGTATTCCTTTTTTGTGTATATTTTCAGATATGTTGTAAAAGACTGTATCACCTGACATACCCCGTACTGCAATCAGTGAGACTTCACGCTCAAAGTTAACTGATCTTTCAAGAACAAAGGGCACGCCTTCAAAAAATTTCCAGGTTTGTTCCAGGTCATCAATGTGTCGTAAAACCTGTTGACCTTTTCCATCGTATCCCTGTCTGCGGGTTTTTAAAATTGCAGGGAAGCCTGTTAATTTTGCAGCATCATAAAGCTCACTTAAAGAATCAATCTTATAAAAAGGAGTACAGGGTATTTCAAGTTCAGTGAAAAGCTGTTTTTCAAGAAAACGATCCTGTGCCAGTCTCAAAGCCAATGGCCCCGGACGGACAGCTCCCTGAACAGCCAGATAATTAATGCAGGAAAGAGGAATATTTTCAAACTCAAAGGTGATTACATCAGACCATTCAGACATGGATGACAAAGCTTTTTCATCAGTGTAGTCAAACCGAATTCTTCTGCCTAAATGCCCGGCGCATGACTCCTCTTCAGGTGAAAACACTGTAAACTCGAATCCAAGCGGAATTCCGGACAAAGCAAGCATTTTTGCCAGCTGCCCCCCTCCAAGAATACCTATTTTCATGAAGACTGATTCCCTGGATCCGGTTCAGCAAGAACAGCATCGGTTTGGGATCGTCTGAACTCAGAAACTGCATCCCGAATTTCAGGGTATGATCTGCCAAGAACAGCTGCTGCAAGTAAAGCTGCATTCACAGCTCCGGCTTTGCCTATGGCAAGAGTCCCCACAGGAATCCCTGCAGGCATCTGAACAATAGACAAAAGGGAGTCGATTCCATTTAGTGCTTTGGACTGAACCGGTACACCAAAAACAGGAATAAGGCACTTAGAAGCCGCCATACCCGGCAGGTGGGCCGCTCCTCCGGCACCTGCTATCAAAACTTCAAGCCCCTTTTCTTCCGCAGATTCTGCATAGGAAAAAAGCTTATCAGGTGTTCGGTGGGCAGATACAACTTCCACTTCATGAAAAACTCCAAGCTTTTCAAGTGTTTCTGAAGCATGCCTCATGGTTTCCCAGTCAGACTTTGATCCCATAATAATTCCCACAAGGGGACGTTCTATTTTAAATTTTTCCATGCGGGCCGGCTTTTCTGTTCCCGGGGATGGTTTCAAGTCATTGCCGGTGGCAGAAGAGCTTAACCCGCATGGAAAACTGTCCAGGTTATCATGAACTTGGTGGGAAATATTCAGATTATACTTCGGTCTAAGCAGAACAACAGCTAACCCACCAAATAAAAATAATATTATAATTAAATTCATTCCAATCCTTTCATAATACTTTCATCAAATATATTTTGTCTGTTTTTTTGTTCCCAAATCATTATTACATCAGAAAAAAATTCAGCCGAAGCCTGTCATCAAAGGTATTGGTCTATCTTTTTTTATATTAAAAAAATTTTGTATACATCTTGCCAATGTAAATTAAAAGTCGTATTATTTTGATATATTGTTCGAAAAAAACTGATAATCAAAAAAACAGGCTGACAAAATGTTAAACTACAAACAGCTTTACTATTTTTGGAGTGTTGCCAAATCAGGCGGAGTAATAAAAGCATCCAGACGCCTTAATATTACTCCTCAGACAATAAGTCACCAGGTTGGCGAACTTGAAAAATCTATGGAAACCAAACTCTTCAGACGGGTAGGTAAACGTATGGAACTTACTCAGGCTGGTGAGGTTGTTTTGTCTCGTGCAGATGAAATTTTTCAAATAGGTAATGAAATAGAACTTCTTGTTAAGGACCGTGCTGTAAGCGGAGGGTTCTTTTTTCGGGTGGGAGTTGTTGATACTGTTCCAAAATCTATTGCCTACCAACTACTCAGCGCCACCTTAAATCTTCCGGAACCGATCCGGCTGATTTGTAATAATGATAAACCGGAAAGGCTTTTTGGAGAGCTTGCCATTCATCACTTGGATTTGGTAATTGCAGACCAGACCCTGCCCCGGGAGCTTGGAGTCAAAGCATACAACCATGAACTGGGTCAGTCATATATAACTTTTTGTGCAAGCCCTTCACTTGCCGGCCTGCTGGAAGGAAGTTTCCCGGATTGCCTTCATAATGCACCGATTCTTATGCCTTCAGAAGGTACTGCACTCAGGGCTGTTGTAGATCAGTGGCTTTCAAAAAACCAGCTCCGTCCAAATATTGTGGCAGAATTTGCTGATACATCACTTTTAAAAGCCTTTGGACACTCAGGCCTTGGGATTTTTCCTGTTCCCTCAGTTATAGTCGATGAAGTTGTTAAACAATATGAAGTTGAAGTTTTAGGAAATTCTAAAGGAGAAACTATAAAATTTTTCGCAATTTCCCATGAGCGTCGCCTGAAACACCCTGCTGTTGTTGCAGTCAGAAATCTGGCCAGAACAAATCTGTTTCAATCTGATTAAAACCTTTAATTTCATGGTCACATAGTTTTTTTTATTTAGAAATCTTGACCTTAGTCTTTAAGCCATTAGCTTATAGATTATAACACAAACTGGAATTTACATATTTTAAAAATAAAAAAAAGGAGCATAAAATGCAGGAAAGAACCGGTGTTACAGCAATGCATGGAAATCCCATTACACTGATCGGGCCTGAGCTTAAAACAGGCGACAAAGCTCCCGACTTTACAGTTTCAGACAATGATTTAAATCCTGTAAACTTAAAAGATTTTGATTCAAAGGTTCTTGTTATTTCAGCTGTTCCTTCCCTTGATACACCTGTATGTGATCTGGAAACCCAGAAATTCAACAGCCATGCTTCAAAGCTTGGAAAAGATATAAAAATTTTAACCATAAGCATGGACCTTCCTTTCGCACAGAAAAGATGGTGCGGAGCAAATAATGTTGAAGATGTAATTACTCTTTCCGATCATAAAGACGCATCTTTTGGCAAGGCCTTTGGTGTTCTTATTAAAGAACTGAGACTTCTTGCAAGGGCTGTTTTTGTTCTTGATGAAAACAGAATTATCAAAGATATTTTAATCCTTGAAGAAGTTACAAAAGAACCCGATTACGACAGGGTTATCGAGTCTGTAAAAAAACTTGTTTAAAAAAGTTAAGCCCGCATTTTAGCGGGCTTTTTTATATTTTTTTATATATCCATTTTCCGGAGAAGTATTCTATGAAACCTCTATGTAATATGGATTCTCAAGACCTTTAATATACATAAAAGCCTTTATATTCACAGATATCAACTCAATATCTTCATTACTGAGAAATGATTCCATACCGGGATGCTTTCTAATAAATTTTTCTAAAACCGAATCGTATAAATTTTTATCTGTCTTAGCAAACTCACCCTGGATAGTAAGGGCTTTCGGGTTATCAGTTCCCCTTGAATCTATTATAAGGCTTAAGTTTTTATTCTTTTTAAGATTTTTTACTTTTCTTGTATCAGCAAAACTTGCCATATAAATCTTTGTGCATTCATCATTACTTATATATGCCATTAAAGAGCAATAGGGAGTATCTTCATTTGAAGTTGCAAGTACACAATGTCTGTTATCTTTTATAAAACTTTTTATTTCATTTAACATATTATCTCCAAAAAGCTTATCTTTGTAAAAAAAGTTTTATTTCAAAGATTTAAAGCTTATTACTCAGTCAGAAACTGATAAATTCAGGGCTGAACCATTTCAGGCAGGGGCTTTCCAATATAAAAACCCTGAGCATAATCTACATCATTCGATTTTAAAATCTCAATTGTCTCCGGAAACTCAACAAACTCTGCTATTGTTTTTATACCAAAACCTCTGGCTACAGATGTAATCGCCTTTATAATCCCAAGATCAGACTTATTTTCATGAAGCTTTTTAACAAAAATACCGTCGATTTTCAGATAGTCTACAGAAAGTTCTCTTAAGTAAATAAATGAAGTAAAACCGACTCCAAAATCATCAAGAGAAAATCTGAATCCAATGTCCTTTAACTCTTTTATAAACGATGATGCTTTTTCAAGGTCTGTTATTGCCGAAGTTTCTGTTATTTCAAAAATAATTTTTTCAGGATCTATTTCATACTCCCTTACATACTCACCCAAAGTATTAAGAAGTCTTTTGTCTCCTATTTCTTTACCTGAAAGATTAATTGCAAAAGTATAATCAATATTTCTTTTATTTAATTTCACCTGATGTTCAAAAGTTTTTCTTATTACTACCAAATCTATTTCATTTATAAGGCCAAGAGTTTCAGCAGCCGGAATAAATGCACCAGGCAAAATAACAGAGTTATTTTCCTCACTTCTCATTCTTACAAGTACTTCATAGTGAAGAATCTCTCCGGTTTTAAGGTTTAAAATCGGCTGAAACCAGATTTCAAAAAGATCTTTTTTTAAAGCGTTGAGAATCATCTCTTTTCTTTTATAAAGATTTTCCTGATTTTGAATCTCCTCATCTGCTTCATTATAGATATGAGTTCTGTTTTTACCAAAAGCCTTTGCCTGGTCCAGGCTTAAGTTCAGTTTTGAAATAAAATAATCAAAATGGTCAAAATCATGGGGATATACTACTATGCCTGAACTTATAGTAAGCTGAACTCCAAATTCATTAAAAATCTTATCTGCTATATCCTTTCTTATTTTTTCAGAGAAATCATATGCCTGCTGCGAATTAAAATCTTCAAGATACACAGCAAACTCATCCTCTCCAAATCTGCTTGTACATGTATGGGATTTAAATTGTGATGCATATGAAAAAATAATTCCGGCTGCAGATTTCAAAACAGCATCTCCTGTAAGCGAACCGTAAATTGAATTTACAGCCTTGAGACCATCAAAGTCGAGAAGAATTATACAAGCCTCTTCTGCTCGAAATATCCTTTTTTCAGCAACCTTAATAAAGGTTTTTCTGTTTAAAAGACTTGTAAGAGAATCATGGCTTTTCAAAAAATTTGTTCTTTTCTGGGACTCAATCTCTTTTGTAATATCTTCCTGGATAGCCATAAACTGGTAAACTTCTCCTGAGTTATTTTTTACAGGCAGTATATATGTTCTTATCCAGAAGGTTTTACCGTTTTTTTTCCTGTTCATAAGCTCACCTGTCCACACATTTCCGGTTAAAACTGTGGACCACAAATCCTCATAAATCTCTTTTGGGGTAAGCCCTGATGAAAGAATCCTCGGAGTCTGACCAACCGCTTCATCTTTGGTAAATCCGGTAACATCTTCAAATTTTGAGTTTACATATTCAATTTTTCCATCAACATCTGTTATAAGAATAAGATTTGTACTTATATCTATGGCCTTTGAAAGTCTTTTAATTTCTTCCTGATATTCTTTTTTTTCTGTAATATCCTGTATAATTCCAACAACTTTAGAAACAGATCCGTCTTTTTTTACCTCAGAACGTCCCTCACAAAATACATGCTTTATAATGCCGGAAGAAGTTATAATTCTGTGCTCTGCTTTAAAGGATTTACCTAATTTTACAGCCTCATCTACTATACTTTCCATATATTTTTTATCTTCAGGATGAATAAACCGGATATAACTTTGATAAACAGGAGCAAACTCCCGGGAATTAACTTCGAGTATATTATAAACTTCATCAGACCAGATTATTCTGTTCTCATCTATAAGCCACTCCCAGCTTCCAAGTTTTGAAATTTCCTGAGCTTTGTTTAAAAGCTCCTGTTTGTTTTCAAGCTCAAGAGTTCTCTGGCTGACAAGATTTTCAAGTTTATTCTCAAGTTCTTTTCTCTTTGTTATGTCAAGAACAAAAGTAGCTTTACGGGGTGATCCTCCGGGGCCTTTAATCCAGGCCGCATCTGCAAGAACAGTAAGAATATTGCCTTGTTTGTCTGCAACCTCCCATTCTCCACTTACTTCTTCCTTATTTTTTATAAAACTGTCATGTGCAGAATTAAGAATTGACCTGCCTGAAACCGGGACTACTTTAGTGAAATGATAACCTATGAGCTCATTCTCCTCATATCCGTAAAGCCTGCAATATGAAGGGTTTACATACTGAAAAATTCCATTTTCATCAGTTATGCATACACCTAAAGGTGTTTTGTCTATAAGAGTTGTAAAATTTTCACGATCTAATTCAGATTTTTTTTCAGCTTCTCTTTGTGCTGTAATGTCGGTTACAGAAATTAGAAAAAGATTTTTTATACCTTCTTCTTCACTGCTGAAAGAATCAAAATTTTGTCTTGTCCCTCTTATTAATACATTAACATAGCTGTTACTTGTTTTGAGCCTTACTTCTATAATTTTACCTTCAGGGTTTTTAAAAAAGGAATTAAAGCGTGAATAAAAAACTTTTTTATCTTCTTCCAGAATAAAGTTTGAAAACGGCTTACTTATAACCTTATCCTTGTTAAGATCTATAATCCTGGAAAAAGTTGAATTTGAGGTTTCTATAATACCTGAACTGTTTATAACAAGATAACCTTCCGGAGCAAACTCAAAAAGCCTGAAATAATTGTCTTTTGAAACTTCAAGCTTATTTTGAACACTTTTTAGTTCTTCATTTTGAATTTCAAGTTCAGCCTGATGGATCTGAAGCTCGTTCACAAGTTTTTTCAAATCATTATACTCAGCCTCAGGAAAATCAAAGGCCCGTTCTTTTAATATTTCCTCAGCCTTTTTTCTTAGAATATCTGATCTTTTTTTTATACTCATGTAATTTTTCTTATGAAGTAATTTAAAGGATTAATCAGAACCAATCATTTTTTAAATTTATACAAGTTTAATTATTAAATCTCAATATTTTTCTATAATTTTGAAAGATAATCTGTTTGTAATAATAATTTTTTATGCTATTAAACGATTTAAAAATATCTGTTTTTTGAAACATCGAATTATTTAACCAGGATTTTTCCTGATCAGCAGCTGAACAAAAACTCCATTTTTATTACTTCTTCCAAAACTGAACATATTTCAACAACTACAATAGAATATTTTGTTCAAAAAAAAATGATTTTTGATCACCTGCTATACTTTAAAATTTTAACAAACAACAAAAACAGGCGGCTAAATGAATAATAAAGAAAACAGACTTCTGGTTGTACAAGGCGGTAAAAAAAGATTTAACAAAAACCTTTCTGTTCCAAATCCGGTTCCTGAAGAGGCAATAAAAAAAGCTGAAGAGATTTTAAGATCAGGTGAACTTTTCAGATATGGAAGTGAAAAACCTTCACAATCTGAAGCTTCCCTTCTTGAAAAAGATTTTGCTGATTATCTTGGAACAAAGTATGCTCTTGCTGTAAATTCCTGTTCAAGTGCAATTTTTATTTCGCTTTTATGTGCAGGGTTAAATCAGGGAGACAAAGTTCTTGTTCCGGGTTTTACTTTTACAGCTGTTCCAAGCAGCATTATCCATGCAGGAGGCGAGCCTGTACTTGTTGAATGCAAAAAAAACTATACAATAGATACTGATGATCTTGAAAAAAAAGCTTCACAAGATACAAAATTTTTAATGCTTTCCCACATGAGGGGCCATATTTCAGATATGGATAAAGTTCTGAAAATCTGTGAAAAATACAATATCTGCCTTATTGAAGATGCTGCACACAGTCTTGGCGCAAAATACAAAGGACAACTTGCCGGAACATTTGGTAAAGCAGGCTGCTTCAGTTTCCAGTCCCACAAAATGATAAATGCAGGAGAAGGCGGAATTCTTGCAACAAATGATGAAAAAATAATTGCAAAGGCAATTTTATATTCCGGTTCTTTTGAAAAATCTTATGAAAAACATTTTGTAAAAACAGACAAGCTCCCTGAATTTCAGAAAAAAATCCCGACATACAACCAGAGAATATCAAATCTTACAGCCGCAGTTGCAAGGGCACAGGTTCCTCTGATCGATAAAAACGGAGAAAAATACAACAAAAACTTTAAAATATTCTCTTATATAATCGCAAAATCAGAATATATTGAAATTCCTGAGGTAGAAAAAAATGTTTACAAAATTTTTGATTCTGCCCAGTTCAATCTTGTAAATCTAGATTTAGACCAGATTGAAGAGTTTGTAAGACTTATGAATATGGAAAATATAAAAATTTCAGTATTTGGAATTGAAGCTGGAAATGCAAGATGCTACTGGAACTGGGAATATCTGGAAAAAGAACACAGCCTTCCTGAAACAAAAAAAATTCTTGCTGCGGCATGCGATTTAAAACTTCCTTTATACCTTGAAGAAGAAGATGTTAAAATCATGGGAGATATTATAGTTAAGGTTCTTGATTATATTTCCTGCGAAGATAATCAGATGACAGGAACTTAAATTCAGAATAAAAAATTTAAAAACAAGGTGTTTACAGTTTATTAAAAAAAAATATAAACACCTTTAATTCTTTTTATTTTAAATCAGTTGTTAATTCATTGCCTGAAATAAACTACAAGCAATATTCGACTGATAAAGTAAACTTATAAAAAAGGAAATCTGGGTGAAGTCAAAAACTCTTCCGGCATTTGTAATAAACGGTTTTTTCATAATAGGTCTTGTATCAGCCCTGCTTTTCAGGATGATGATATTTTTTGACTATTACTCCCCTTTTTTAGGCAAAATAATATGGTACTGCGCTGTAATAGGATATCTTTTCTTTTTCGGATTCAGATACTACATAAGCCACAAAAGAAGAAAAACCATTTTAAAAAACAATCTGACTGAAAAAGTTAAAAACTCTGATATGGACGATAATTCCAGGGATGAAGTTGTTTATCTTTTAAACTCTATTATAAAATCAAAGGAAATGTTTAACTATATATTCATTTTTGCAGTCAGTATAATTGCAATAGCAGCAGATATTATATTATTTAGTTGCTGAACGAAAACTGCCTTTTTTGCCAAGTTCTGCGTTAGAATCAAAATTTAATCCTCAAAATACTCCAGTATTCCTGCGGTTAAATTTTTCATCTGCCTTGAACTGAACAAAAAATTCTAGTTTT
>JBNJDM010000054.1:0-14381 GCA_051744925.1 Thermodesulfobacteriota bacterium
CCACATATCATCTGCTTCGCCGTTTCCTTTCTGAGAACCGCCGATATTATCAGATGCTTCTGCTTCCATCCATCCGAGACCAACTAAAACGTAACCGTTTATTTTATCCTTGGAAGATGCAGGGTAATATCTCATATTAAGTGAATAACCTGTCAGGTCGGCATCAAGGTCTGATACAGGATTTTTTGTTCCAAGATCCCTTATTTTATCAGCCTGAGCCTCAAGTGTCAGAGAATCATTTAAGTCATACCCAAGTGCAAAGCTGAATCCGTAACTATTATCCCTGTCCATATCCGCATTGAATGCGTCAATATGATAACCCATTGCAGGACTCAGATAAAACTTACCCTGCTCAGCTGAAACAGCCCCGGGAATTGACATAATAATTCCGGCAATCAAAACAGTAAAAAGTTTTAAAACATTTCTTCTCATATTACCTCCGTATAATTAAAATTTTATTTCCAAATCAAATAATGAATCCTCATTCATATTTTTTAAATTAATAACATTTAAATCTTTTTCAAGTAATTCAAAACATAATAATTATAAGATTAAAGACTTAAAAAGTTTAAAAAATAACACAAAATTATATTAATCTTCTTGTTATAAGGCTTTTATTATAAGGGTTTTAAACGATTAACTTTTCTTAAAAACAAATAGTAAACATTGTTTAAAAGATAAGTATTTTAACCCGGATTAAATTGAGAAAATAAAGTTTTTAATAAAAACATATCTGCTTTTCTAAGATCAGAATTTAAAAGCAGACACAGGTAACAGACTTGAAAATATCTTAATCAAAGTGATATAAGCAAAAAACAGATTAAATTTACAAACAGGATCAAAAAGACTGAAGGGATTATAATGAAAGACAAAACAGCTGTTATCAATAAAGCTTTTAACCACTTTGATATAGGCGGGAAAAAAGTCCATACAGTAAATTCACCTGAATACAGAGCTTCAACAATTCTTTTTGAATCCTGTGAAGATATGCTTGATGCAGGACAGGGAAAATATACAGGGATTTACTACGGTACAAACAGACTTCCAAACCAAAGAGAGCTTGAAGAAAGTATTAATTTACTCGAAAACGCCAGCATAACAAGAATATTTCCATCAGGAATCAGTGCCATAAGGCATACTCTTCTTGCTTTTCTAAAACCCGGAGACCATATTCTTGTATGGGACAATGTGTACGGTCCTACAAAAACTTTCTGCAAAAATTTTCTTGCCAAATTAAACATTGAAACCACTTTTGTACCTCCTGAAAAATCTTCAGATATAAAAAAATACATCAGAAAAAACACAAAACTTATTTTTATTGAATCTCCGGGTTCTATTACTTTTGAAGTTTCAGATATTCAAAAAACAATTGCAGCAGCTGAAAGCAAAAAAATCATAACTGTTATGGACAACACCTGGGCTACACCGATTTTTTTCAAACCTCTTGATCATGGGATAGATATATCGGTTGAATCTGTAACAAAATATATTTCCGGTCACTGTGATGTTTTAATGGGAAGTGTTTCTTTAAATGAAAAGTATGGCGATTTTTTCGACAAATACTGCTCAATGGCCGGAATAACTAATTCGGGACACGACTGCATAACAGCATTAAAAGGTTTAAAAACTCTTGAGCTGAGGCTTAAAGAACATGAAAAAAATGCATTTTTTCTCGCTTCATGGTTAGAAAAACAGGAAATAATTGATCAGGTGCTATACCCTCCCCTTAAATCACATCCAAACCATGATTTATGGAAAAAATACTTTAAAGGCGGATCCGGACTTTTCGGTATAATTTTCAAAGATAAAATAACACAGGAGAAAATTACCACCTTTATTAACAGACTCAAGCTTTTCGGAATAGGATTCAGCTGGGGCGGTTACAAAAGTCTTATTTCAGCAGGAAAAATAAGCAGAGAGGAAAGTGAAAAATTAAACGGTAAGACGGTTATCAGAATAAGCGCGGGGCTTGAAGACAGAAACGACCTTAAAAAAGATCTTGAAACGGGGCTAAAATCTATAATCTGAATTGCTGACGACAAAACAGATAACTGATTATAGTCAAAAAATAACGCATGCAACAGCAAAAGAATGAAAAGCTACAATTAAAAACTCTCCTTTATTTTAACAATCTATTAACTTTCATATTAATTTATTTGAAATCATATATATTTTTGATATATCTAAATTAACTTATTTCATTATTTAAAACTTTTCTGTCAGGCTATTTTTACAAACTTGAAAAAACATTTTGTTAAACAAATATAAAGGTAAATCATTAAGTATGAATAGACTTCTTTTCTCATTAGTGCTTTTATTTACAATCATTTTTTCTGGGAGCACTTTTGCTGAAAACAACAAAGATACAGTTAAATGGCTTAAGGGAGATTTCCCTCCTGTTTATATTATTGACGGTAAAAATAAAAGCAAGGGAATGGGGGATGTAATGATAGATTTTTTTATAAAAAATCTCCCTGAATACAATCATAAAATCGTTGTCACAAATGCTTCAAGAGCGATAGATTTAATAAAAAACAACGAAAAAGCATGCTATCCTAACTTTTTAAAAACCGAGGAAAGAAAAAAACATTTTGTTTTTTCCAAACCTGCTGCAATTACATGCTCAAATTATCTTATCACAGATAAAAAACATCCTCTTCTGAATCAGTCTCCTGCAGATTTAAAAAGAATTCTATCCAATGATAATCTAAAAGGATGTTTTGTAACAGACCGATCCTATGGCAAAAAAATAGATAAAGTGTTAAAAGATAAAAGAAATGATAAAAATATCTTTTTCAGGTCAGGCGACAGCAGTTTGGAAGGTATTCTCAGAATGATAGAAAATAACCGGGCTGATTACACTCTTGGCTATCCCTTCGAACTAAAATATCTACAGTCTCAGCATAATTTCAAAAAAAACTTCAGATTAATCAATATAAACCGAAATGAAAATATTGCCTGGTCAAAAAACTATACTGCATGTCCTGATAATGAATGGGGCAGAAAATTTATAAAAAAACTAAACAAAATAATTGATAAAGTAAAATATGAGGAAGATTATATCAACTGTCAAACACGATGGCTGCCTCAAAATATGAAAAAAGATGCTTTAAAAGCTTATAAAGAAAAAATTATTTCAGCAGGAAAAAATCCGACCCAATGAAAATAATTACAAACAAAAATTTAAGCACTAAATTTGCACTTATTCTTGTATTTAATATAACAATTATAATCTCTTTGTTTACCGGGTTTATACTTGCTAAAAATACTTATTCTCTTAAAAAAGAACTTAAGAAAAGACTTCATGAGACAGCAGATGTAGCTAAAACTGGTCTTTCCACTGCACTATGGCAGTTTAACTCACAATATGCCCAGGACTTTACGAGGTCATTATTTCTTTCAGAAGATATTGTTTATGTAAAAGTATCTTACCAGGGAAGAACAATAGCTGAAAAATCGGGTGAAAAATACGGTTCAAAAAATTTCAAATTTTTCAAGGCTTCTGACAGTTTTTTAGTCACAAGTGAAGATATTTTCTATGATAATTATAAAGTCGGTAGTATACAGATAGCCCTGTCCAAACATCTTCTTAAAAAAACTCTTCTTACTGGTGCAAAATCTACTATTGTATTAATCTTTCTTGTAATTTCAGTTATTCTTATTTCAACATTTTTAATGACCCGGAAATATCTTTTCAGCCAGGTTTTAAAACTGCAGGAATCTATGAAACAGGTCTCTGAAGGTAATCTTAATACGAAGTTCGATACAGGTTTAAAAGATGAAATAGGTGAATTATCCCGCGACATAGATTCTATGCTTATAAATTTAAAAAAGGTTACTGCATCAAAAAATGAGCTTAATCATGAAATTTATGAACGAAAAAAAACTGAAAAAGCATTAAGGGAAAGTGAAGAAAGATTCAGAGAGTTTGTGGAAACAACTGACAACCTCGTAACAAGAATCGATAAAAACGGAAGATTTATTTATGTAAATCCTGTGGCTGAAAAAGTTTTCGGACTAAGCCAGAAAAAGCTTAAAAATAGCAGAGCTCTCAATTTTACTCATAAAAACGACCGCAAAGAAGCGTATAATTGGTTTAATGATGCAATCAGCAAAAAACTGACAATCTCATATACAGAAAACAGACAGGTAAACATTAAAACAGGAGAAGTGTCCCACTGGTTGTGGACAGGTCGTTTTTTCTATGAAAACGGAGAATTTTCAGGGCTTAACTGCATAGGGCATGATGTAACTAAACTAAAATCTGCTGAAAAAGAAAGAGCTGTTCTTGAAACAAAACTCAGACAGTCACAAAAAATAGAAGCTATAGGCACTCTTGCCGGAGGAATAGCACACGATTTTAATAATATTCTGGGAATAATTCTAGGCAATTCAGAACTTGCTCTTCATTATATAAATAAAGATCAAAAAGCAAAAGAAAAAATATCTGAAGTAATTACAGCAACAAACAGAGCCAAAGACGTTGTTGCCCAGCTGCTGAGCTTCAGCCGCAAAACAGAAATGAAAAAAATAGTTTTAAAACCTGATATTTTAATCAAGGAATCAACAAAACTTTTAAGGGCATCAATAGAAAACTCGATAGACATTAAACTTGATTTAGCACCATCTCTTAAATCTATAAAGGCTGAGCCTACTCAGATTCATCAGGTTGTAATAAACCTGTGCACAAACGCAGCGCATTCAATGGAGCATAAAGTCGGAACAATAACTATAAGTCTTGAAAACAAAGAGATTCAAAAAAACAAAAATGACTATTCAAATATTACTCCGGGCGAATATATTGAACTTAAAGTCTCGGATACTGGTCACGGCATACCTGATTCCATAAAAGATAAAATTTTTGACCCTTATTTTACTACAAAACCGACAGGAAAAGGATCAGGACTTGGGCTGTCTGTAATACACGGAATAGTTCAAAGCCATAAAGGGGCTTTAAACATAAAAAGCATTGAAAATCAGGGAACAGAAGTCTCCATACTTTTACCGGCATATAATGTGGAGCCTGAAGTAATAAACAAGGAATTATCAGAGAGTTCAGGCGGTGACGAAAATATTCTTCTTGTGGATGACGAAAATTCTCTTCTTATGATAACCAAAGAATTTCTCAATTCCCAGGGATACAAAACTGACTCTTTTACAAGCCCTTTTGCAGCTCTGGAAGCATTCAAAGCTGATTCTGAAAAATACGATATTGTTATAACAGACATGACTATGCCAGAAATGTACGGCGACGAATTAATGTCAGAGGTTTTTAAAATAAGAAAAGACATACCAGTGATTTTATGCTCGGGATACAGTGACAAAGCAGAAAAGAAAAACATACCTGAAACAGGTCTGACAGCCTATCTGGAAAAGCCGATTGATAACAACCAGTTTTCTAAAGTAATCAGAGCACTTTTAGCAAAAAAAAGAAAAAACATGAATAACTATTCAGCTTTAAAATGAAAGAATCTCACACTAGAATTTTTCATTCAGCAATTATTTAGTGATTGGCCGAAAACTAGAATTTTTTGTTCAGTTACGGCAGATGAAAAATTTAACCGCAGGAATACTAAAGTATTTTGAAGATTAAATTTTGATTCTAACTTAAGAACTGTGCAAAAAAGGCAGTTTTCGTTCAGCAACTATTTAACAAAATTTTTTATTAATTGTAGGAAAAGAAAAAATTAAACTGCAGCCAGAGTTATAAACCTTACTTTATAAATGGACAAAAGACAGCTTCCTTCAGCAGATAGTTAAAATTAATTTACATGCATATTTAAAAAAATTGTTTGGCCGGATTTTTAAAAGCCCGGAGCCATAGTCCCATTTACCTCTGTGCCCCTGCGCCTCCGTGAGAGTTAAAAAAAAATCAGCTCAATAAATACAAATATGATTTTGAGCAATTACTATTTTATTCTCATAAATCCGTAAAATGCTCCTAAAAAACCTCCTGCAAGTTGCGAAAATCCAGATGCTGAATTACTATTAAAAGCTTGTAAAACCTCATCACCAAGAAAAAGCAATGCAACAAGAATAAGGGTTAAAGGAATTTTACCTGTTTTAAAATTGGCAAAAGAACTAAGCAAAATAAGCATAAAAACTAAACCGGTTCCTCCTGCAACAGATGCAGAAAAAACAAAAAAATTAATCAGCCCTGTTACAAGAGCAGTTATCATAAACATTTCAAAAACTTTAAAAGAACCATATTTTTCTTCAAGCAGCGGACCTACAAGAAGCATTAATGTAAGATTTGTTATTAACTGATTCCATCCTGTGTGCCCGAGTACATGAGAAAAAAGTCTTAAAAATTCCCCTGGCTGATTAAGTGATCCTGAAGGTGATGTAAACCATACATAAAGACCTGATGATCCTGTTGTTTGTGTAACAAGAACTATAATTGCTGCTACAAAAGAATAAGTAAGAACAACCGGTGAATTATATCCTATTTTCATTTTCCCGCCTTTTATAAATTCTGCATAAAAATATCAATCTGAACAAATTGACGGGATTATAAGTGATTTGAAATTTACTGACAAGATGAATCAGAAATATTCACAAAGCCCTTTTTCAATCTGTTCAAACTGTATAATCTTTTCTCTGTCTTTATCATTTACGGCAAGGGATAAAATTCTTGAAGCATGATCATTATATGCAGAAATTGCAAAATCAGAAACAGATATATTTTTTACCTCAAAAGCCTTTACCCTTTCAACAGCTATATTTTTATTACGGTTAATATCTATTTCTTTAAAATAATTATAGTATGTAATAAAAGGAAGAATTCTTGGTTCAAAATATTCAATATTTATCTTAAGCTTTTCAGCTCTGATCAGTGGAATCAGGTCAAATTTAAAATAAAGCCTGTTTTTTTTCAGCTCCCAGCCTGAGTTGCCTATTGTATTTTTTAAAATATCAGCTCTGCTCTTTAAAAACTCAGCAGATCCTTCAGTTGAAACACGCCTTAAATAAGCATTTTCAGTAATATCATCATAATCTTCCTTTAAAAACAAACCTCCTTTATTTCTCCATGCTGCAGACTGAAATCTGTTTTTATAAGGAAAGGAACAGTAATTAATACCTATATCGATTTTCTTTTCAATACTGAAATCAATAAGCTTTAAAGCAGTAACTTCAGACTCAGGTGATACAGCTTTAACCCCATGACAAAAAGTATATCTTCTTTTTACCAGATTTTCAAAATTATGAGGTGTAAGCCTTAACTGGTGGAGATTTAAATACTTTACCCCTGCATCTGCCATTTCAGGGAGCTTAACCTTTAATAAATCAATATCTTCAGGAACAGCAGGTATTTCAACACAAACAGATTCAAAAAATTCTGCAGCCTTTTTTACTGACTCAAGACTGTATCCTACAGCGCCTATATCAAAGCGGATTTCATCAAGACCTGCATTTTTAAGTGCCTTAAATTTCTCCCTTGTTCCAGGTATTCCATTGGTATAAAGCCATATATGCAAATCTTTGCCAAAGCGGTTTTTCAAAGTTTTTATGTATTCAATACACAAATCGATTTTTAAAAGAGGCTCTCCTCCGCTTATACCGACCCCCTTAAAACCGAATTTTTCTATGTAGTCTGCATAATCCAAAGGATTTTTAAACTCAATATTCTGGGAAACAGGGGAACTATCCTCATTCTGGGGAGCAGGACAGTAAAAGCATGAGCCGTTACAGACACCAGTTATAAAAATACATGACCATTCACCTGCCATACAGATTCTGCATCCCGGAGAGACAGATCCTGAAAAAAGTTTTGTTCCGGCTGCACATGAACATAATCCTGAGTTATTTTTTAAAAGAGCTGTTCTTTCGTTGTCAAAAACAGGAATCTCTTCAGAGCTTATCCATTTCACAAGATTATATTTTTTGCCGTACTCATTTTTTATCTTTTCAATATAACTCTTTTTTCTGCTTTCAAAAACTCCCATCCCGCCTCCCTGAAAATAAATATAGTCTATTAATCTTAATTCTCTTAAAAAAATATTTTGTCAATCTAAAAAGCTCCCCTTTTTCAGGAAAAATACCCTCGCCTGGAACACTTACATAAAGCAATACCTTCTTGACTAAAAATAAGAGCCATGAGATATATAAATATATAGACTTTACAATTAATTGGATCCTGAGAAAATCGTTTTTCAAGCCTGACGGATAAAACTTTAATTTGTAACTTACTATTCCTGCAAAATTAACTAAAAATAAGCCAGACTTGAAAAAAGAGCAGCTTCCATCCTGATTATGCAGAAGTCTTACCTGATTTCATCGTTTGTTTTTTAAACCTGCTGTTTATTTTCAGCAAAAAACTGATTATTAATGAGGAGGAGTTATGAAAACAAAACTTGCTGCTATTTTTGCCGTCCTGATCTTCTTTTTTTCAGCTTCACAGCTCTGGAGTGCAACACACTCACTGACTAAATGGGAAGACGGTAAATTCGATCTTGTAGTTTCTTTAGGATGGATTCCTGACGCGGATGACAAAACAAAACTTAAAACAGTTTTTGAATTATTTGCTCAGGATGTATGGACAATGACAGAAGGGCACCATTCATTGAGACGTCTTTATGTATACACCCCAAATACTCAAACAAACAAAACAAGGGAATGGAGCAAAGCCGATATTCGGTTTCTAAATACAGCTGATGCAGCAAATGCCACAATAGCAGGTTTTAAAAAAACAGGAAGAATTTTTGTTGACGACGATCTTTCGGATTTAAGCGAGGTAGGTCATGCACTTGCTCATGAGCTTGGGCATTATGCATATGCTGTTTATGATGAATATAAAGATGACCAGGGACCAAAACCCGGATTCCCGCATACAAACGACACTCCTAAAAATTCAATAATGAACTATCACTGGCAATGGCAGAATTTTAGTGTACCAGACGACTATAAAAATACTGATGAAAGAAAAACCGCTCATTACAGAATGTATGGGGAATCTATATGGGAAACCCTTATTTCTGATTCAGTCTTTGATTCTCTCTGGGGTGATCTCGGTTATTTAGGATATAAAAATGACAGATATGTATTCAGTGACCTTCAGGGCCTTACTTCAGTTCCTCTCCCGTTAAAAAAACCTACTGACAATCCAGACCTTGAAATTATCTACATGGAAGGATCTGAAGCCTGCATCATAATAGATGACTCTGGAAGTATGGGAACAGATGATAAAATGGCTTCTGCAATTTCAGGTGCAAAATCATATCTGGACAAAATGAAAACATCTACTGATTACGCTGCTGTAGTAGCTTTCAATTCTTCTGCTTCAACAATCGGAGCGCTTGGAAAGCTTGACAATGCCAAAAAAGCAGCTTTTAAAACCGCAATCGACGGACTGAGTGCAGGAGGAGGTACCAGTTTTGATGCGGCACTTTCATCAGGATATAATATTTTAAGCAGCAGTACACGCAAAGGAACATACAAATATATTGTTTTACTCAGCGACGGCGAAGCTTCTGTTCCATACAGCGTACTGACTCAGTTAAAAGACGGAAACATACCTGTCTACGCCATAGGCCTGGGCAGCGGAGCCGATATGAATGCTCTGGGCGCTATAGCATCGGGAACTGATGGGAAATCATATTACACTGCAACCTCTGCTTCTCTTAATGCAATTTATTCTGATATTGCAAGCATTTCAACCGATGAAAAACTGACTGCAAGAGTCAAAGAAAATCTTAATATAAATAAAAATACTGCATCTGCTCAAATGAAAGTTGACAGCACTTGCCAAACTGCTGAATTTTCTACAGGTTTTCCTGTAAGCGAATCGATTTCACTTGAACTGACTTCTCCGTCAGGAGAAGCTATAAATGCTTCAAATGCAGGTTCAATGGATAATGTTACTTTAATAAGTGAAGACGGATATATAACATACAAAATCAACAACCCTGAATCAGGGACATGGAAGCTTGATATCACTGCATCAGGTCTTACAGAACAAACCGAAGTTATTATGGAGGGAAAAACAGACTCAGATTTTTCCATTGATACAAAAATTATAGGCGGGAACTATCCTGAACCTATACTTGCAGTCGCAACAGTTTCAAAAAATTACCCTGTTAAAGGACTTAATGTTGAAGCCGAAGTTACAGCTCCCGACGGATCAACATCACCACTTCAGCTTCTTGACAACGGAGTGTCTCCTGATGTTACCGCAGGAGACGGGCAATATGCAGCTGCATTAACCGATTATACAGACGGCAGCTACACATTCACTATAGCTGCAGACAACAGTGCAGGAACAGGAACAGAGACATCCAAAGGTGTTACTCTCAAAAACGGAACATCAGGAGTTGAAAATCCGGTTTCTGCAGATTTCAGAATCGCAAAAACTGCTTCTGCAACAGCTTCCGGTGTTGCAGCTCATGTACCTAACAATTCCATAGCAGATTCTGTAATGCTAACAGTAAACACAACTCCTGTAAGGGGTGCAGTTGAAAATGATGAAGATATCTCTTACTACTATTTTGATGCTGAACAGGGAAAATCATATACAATATATACAGCCAGACTTTTCCCTGAAACAATGAAAACACTTGTTAAAATTTACGATTCAGCAGACCTTGATACTCCTCTTGAACAGGATTCAGAAAGCATGAACCAAACATCTGCAAAAATTATTTATACAGCTGATGAAGATAAAGAAATCTATGTCACAGTTGAACACGGAAGCCCCGGAACAGGCACATATGACATTGCTGTACGGGAAACACAGTCAACAGATTCAATGGAACAGCCTCAGGATCTTGATGAAGGAGGTTCTTCAGATGACTTTTCCTGTTTCATAGGTACACTGAAGTTCCATTAATTGTATATCTGCATAAAGCAGAGTTTTTAATATTACTTATAAATGTTAAATTATCCCGGAGCTTTTATTTTCGACCGGGATAATTTAACGCATCAGATACTCTTGTATTAACAAACATTTACATATACTTAAAACTTACACAAATTGCCTAAAAAAGGTGAGTTATGAAAAAAATATTACTCTTTTATTCAGTTATAACAGCTCTTTTAATTTCAGGCTGTTATGCAGATTCAGAATCTCAAAATGTAACAAAGGTATCATGTATGGAAAAAAATGTATTAAGTGCTGATGAAATAAATCCGGGAAATAAAATAATCTGCATAAAAGAGCTGGAAAGAAAAATGAAGGATTCTGATGAACATATTAAATATACAGTAAAAATTTACGGCACAGTCGAAAAAAAAGAAGGATCTGATATCTTTATCAAAGTCGGTGAAGTAAGCTCTGTCAATTTAAAGAAAAAAAACAAAACCTGGGTAAAAAACGATTCTGTGGTAAAAAAACCCCCTTATGTACCTGGCAGGACCTATGAATTTAAAGAAAAAAATAAAACAATAAATGATGCTGTTTCAACCGGTTATTATAAAATTTATTTTATTCAATCTGAAAAAAGATAAATACCTAAGTACACGGAAATGTGCTCTTGAGATGCCCCATAAAACCTGAGCCAATAAAATATTATCCCCGGCAAAAAATAAAATCCGGGATATTTTACAATTTGTGAGCTAATAAACTTTAACCTGTAAAAAAAATCATGGTGATTATAAATGCAAGCACACAAGTCCATATAAAAAATGCTGCAAAAGCAGTCCGTTTAGCAATTCCCTCTTTCCTTGATTTCCACGGCCTTATTCCCTGAATATAGAATGTAATTATTCCTGCAAGATTAATACATGCGATATTTGTGAAAAGAAGAATCAATGCATTTAATGATAAATCATAAAAACCTCCTCCTGCAAGAATACCGCACACTGCAAGGGGCGGAAGAAGAGCAACTGCAACCATAACACCTATTACGGCCCCGGATACTCCGGAAGTAAAAGCAAGAACTCCAGCACTTCCAGATGCTATAGCAAGTATTATATCTGAAAAGCCCATAAGTGTTCTGCTGTATACAGATTCAACCGAAGGGTCTGCGCCAAGGAAAAAGCCTGTAAAAAAGGATACAATAAATGCTGTCAAAAGACCGGCAGCAAGAGTTTTAAGAGCACTGTAACCGAGTTTAAAATCTGCAAGAGTCGATGAAAAAGCAAGTGCAACATTGGGGCCCAGAAAAGGAGCAATAACCATTGCTCCGATAATAACGGCCGTATTATCCTTAAGCAGACCTGCAGCTGCAACAATAGTTGAAAGAACAGTCATTGCAATATAAGTTTTAGACAATCCAACACTTTGGTAAATATCTACATAAAGCTCTTCCCTGCTTATTCTCGATTTTTCTTTCTCACTTTTTTGTTTATCATCCGGATAATCCGGTGAAATTCGTTTTTTCTTAACAGGAAGTGAAGCTTCTACCGGAAGAATAATAAGCCTGAAACCGGTTGAAGCTGCAAAAATTTTTTGAAAAGAGTCTATTATTTTTTCACTGCTTCCGGCATCTGTAAGTATATTAATTACAGAATTATTATTATTTTCATGCTCAAGCCACCAGTAATTTATTAATTTTTTATCAATAAGATTCTGTGCTTTCCTGGAACTTGATAAAGGAACTATAATTTTAATGAGCCGCTGGGTCATAATATATCCTTTCTTTTGCAAAAGACCGGGTAAGAGGTTTATACAATTTGAAACCGTGATTAAAATTAAAACCGGTATAAAAAAAGATTTAAACTGCAAATAATTATATAATCAGATTTTAAGTAATATTTGGCTGAAGACCAGAATCTTTTGTCCGGCAACTAAGCAATTTAATATTAAGCAAAAATTTATTCAATTCCGGTAAAACTATATCAAATATAGAAAAAATATAATAGTATGCAATTACTGGTCTTAAAACAAAAAATCTTACAATTTAAACCTAATTTTTTAAAACTACCTTACTAAACAAACACGATTTAAAAGAGGTTTATAATGAATTCCGGATTTAATTATTATTGTCTTGACAAAAATTGCGGTTTAAAAAAAACAACTAAAGAAAATTACGATAAGACATCCAGCGATTATTTATACTGGGTTCAAATAAAAGAAAACTTTGAAGGCCTGTCTGAGATTTTAAGCCGTGAGTTTAAAATAGATCCTCAGATATGTGAATCTCTTACAGCTGAAGAAACAAGGCCAAGATCGTATTTAAAAGGAAACGGCATTCTTGTGATTTTAAGAGGTGTTAATCTTAACCCCGGAGCTGATCCCGAAGATATGGTTTCTTTAAGACTATGGATTGAACCGGATAAAATAATAAGCGTCCAGAACAGAAAAATTATGGCTGTTGAAGATATTATTGAATCTGTTGAAGATAATAACGGTCCTTGTTCTGCAGGTGAATTCCTCTGCGAAATAAGTGAAAGGCTGTCTGTAAGAATGTCTGATCCGCTTGGAAGTATTGACGACTCAATAGATGACCTTGAAGATAAAATAACACAGCTTAAAAGTGAAGAAGTAAGAAGTGAAATAAGTTCATTAAGAAGACAGGTAATTGCACTCAGAAGATATCTCCACCCCCAGAGAGATGCTTTAAAAAACCTTATGATACTTAAAATTTCCTGGATAAGCGAAAAAGAAAAAATGATTCTCAGGGATGTCTCTGACAGGATAACAAGATATATAGAAGATCTTGATTCAGGAAGAGAACGTACAGCAGTTGCAAGAGATGAGCTTGACAGTAAAAACAGGGAGCAGATGAACAAAATAATGTATGTTTTTTCAATTATTACTGTTGTTTTTCTGCCGCTTAGTCTTCTGACAGGACTTCTGGGGATAAATGTGGGAGGAATTCCAGGCTCTGAAAACAGTTATGCCTTTTATTTTGTTTGCTTATTTCTTACAGTTATACTTTTAATTCAGCTCTATATCCTCAGAAAAATTAAATGGATATAACAAACCAATTATAAGGGAGATAACAATGTTGCCTGCTATTGTTGCTGTAATTGCCGGGCTTGCCGTCCTTTTATGGAGTGCTGACAAATTTGTTGAGGGAGCTTCTGCTGCCGCAGATTATGCCGGAGTATCACCACTTTTAATAGGTATGCTTATTGTCGGTTTCGGAACTTCTGCTCCTGAATTTGTAGTTTCTGTATCAGCCGCACTTAATGGAAATCCTTCCATAGCAATAGGTAATGCATACGGTTCAAACATTGTTAATATAGCTCTTATACTCGGTCTTACAGCATTAATAAAACCTATACGTGTAAAATCAGGAATTCTTAAAAAGGAACTTCCGATATTAACCGGTATTACCCTGATCTCTTTTTACTTTATTTATGATCTTGATATTAAAAGATATGAAAGTGCACTCATTCTTGGCTTATTCATTATAATAGTTGTCTGGGGTATTATTGAAGACCGCAAAAACTCAGCAGATAATCTTAACAAAGAAATGGAAAAAAAACTTGAATCAAAC
>JBNJDM010000055.1:0-14150 GCA_051744925.1 Thermodesulfobacteriota bacterium
GAAGATATCAATCTATGGGAACCTGTTTTCGGCAGAAGTTATGAATCAAACGAAGCTTTTGAAGAAGATATGCTTGAGTCTTACAAAAAAAAGATACTTTATATAAATGAAAAATAAATACTTTTATCATATTTATAGAATTTATAATTATCTGCTAAATATTTATTAAGACTTTTTATCAACCTTTTCCAAAAGTTCGGGATACTCTTTTTTTATGCATTCAGGACATATCCCGTGTGAAAACTGAGCATAGGAATGAGCCTGAACATATTTTTCAACTTCTTCCCAGTATCCCTTGTCATCCCTTATTTTTTTACAGCCGGCACAAATAGGAATAAAACCGCGGAGTGTTTTTATCTCTTCCCTGGATCTCTTAAGCTCTATATGGGTTTTTACCCGTGCTGAAAGCTCTTTGTGATTAAAAGGCTTTGTTATGTAATCTACACCGCCACAGTCAAACCCTTTTACAAGATCGTCAGGGTCTGTTTTGGCAGTAAGGAAAATTACAGGGATATTTTTTGTATTTTCATTCGATTTTAAAATTTTACATATTTCATACCCGTCAAATTTAGGCATCATAATATCAAGAAGTATTAAGTCAGGCTGTTTTTCACTGATTATAGTCAGAGCTTTTTCAGGATCAGTCAGTAAAGAAAGATTATAACCGAGCTTGCCTAATATTTTACCTACAACCTGAAGGTTTCTTGAATTATCATCTATTACTGCCACAAAAGGCAGGTCTTGTTTTTCTTCAGTCATTTATTCCTCTTCATAAATCTTTTTTACCCTTTTAAGAAGCTTTGGAAAAAGCTGCATAAGAGGTTTGAGTTTTTCTATATCAAAATCATCTGCATAAATTTTTATATCTGAGCCCAGATCTTTAAAACACTGAGCCTCAAATTTTTCACCTGCTTTTATAAGATCATCTGCAAATTCAGATATATCGGAAATTATAAAAGAATTGTCTGCCTCAGCCCATTTATTCATTAAATGAACATCAAAATAACTGCAGAAATCAAAATAATCGAATTTTGAATTTTCGTATATTCTCTTTAAATTATCCCTGTCCAGATAGTCTGACTCAGATCTTAATTCAGGAATTTGTTCTGCACTTTCATCAGCAGTATACGGTATAAATTTGACAAGTTCATTTATCAGCTCATCGCGCATATAAGGCTTTTTTAAATATCCGGACACGCCCCTGCTTCTTACAGATGAACTATTAATGGTGTCAAAATCTCCTGAAATAGCAATCACCATTACTTTATTTATTAAATCATTCTCTTCAAGAAATTTTATAACTTCATATCCGCTTTTATCCCTTATATTCATATCAAGAAGAATAATGTCGGGTTTTCTCTTTTTTAAAAAGTTTATGACTTCTATACCTGATTCAACTTCAAAGATTTTAAAATCAAACGGTTTAAGATATTCGGAAAGTATCTCCCGATTTGAAGCTGCATCTTCAGCTATAAGAATTTCAGCTTTCTTTAAAAAAGTTACTTTTGAAGTGATCTTTTTCGGCTCAGGAAGAGGCAATGATTCAAAATCTTTTACAAGCTCAACATTTTTAAGAACAATATAAAAACTGCTCCCATAACCAGATCTCGAATCAAGCCTGATCTCTCCGTTCATCAATTCAACAAGTTTTTTTGTTATTGACAGACCAAGACCTGTTCCGCCGTATTCTCTTGCATCCTGTCCGCCCTGTTGTGTAAATGATTCAAAAACAGCCTGATGTTCTGTTTCAGGAATTCCTATGCCTGAATCACTTATCTCAAAATAGAGATCTGTATATTCCTGATTTTCCTGTTGTGAAGCTGAAGATACAATAATTTTTATATAACCTTCGCTGGTAAATTTTACAGCATTGCCTGCAAGGTTTATTAAAATCTGCCTTAGCCTTAATTCATCGGCATAAATATAATCAGGAATATCAGGTGAAACTTCGACTTTAAAATTAAGTCCTTTATTTTTCACTGCAAATGAAAACTCAGATTCAATATCCTCAACAACTCTTTTTATATCAGTAGGTGAATAATTTAATTTGAATTTTCCTGTTTCAATTTTAGACATGTCAAGAATATCATCTATTAGGCTTAGAAGTGATCTTCCTGAATTTTTTATATTTACAATATAATTTTTTTCTTTTTCACTTTCCACCTCTTCATACAAAAGCTCAGCAAACCCAAGAACTGAATTCATAGGTGTTCTTATTTCATGGCTCATATTGGCAAGAAATTTTGATTTGGACATGTCAGCCTGCTCAGCTTTTTTTCTTGCCTTTTCTGCTTCTTTTTTTGCAGAAGCCAGCTCAAAAGCTTTTTTTCTCCATAAAAGGCTGAGTGAAAACATTAATATCAAAGCTGCAGCAGCAGCTAAAAAAACAACCCAGAATACTCTAGACTGCCAGAATTCTTTATATCCAAAACCTATCCATTTATCCTTTATCTTTTCTTTTTCAGATTCAGGCAAAGAATCAAGGGCTTTTGACATTATTGAGTGAAGCAAAGGCTTGTCATTGCGGATTCCAAAAGAAAGGTTGTATTCATAATCTATTTCCTGGGCCAGCTTTAAATTGCCTATCATATTTTTTGACCTGAAGTATGCTGCAACAGGTACATTTGCAACCATTGCATCGGCTTTTTCCATTGAAAGAAAAAACATTGCATCTAATATATTGTCTGCATACATAGTATCAATTTCAGGATATTTCTTTTCTATATAATCAGAAACAGCATAATCTTTTATTATTATAAGTTTTTTACCTTTCATATTTTTCAAGTTCATATCTGTATCTGAGTCAGAATTAACAATTAAAATATTTCCAACATTGATATATGGCTTAGTGAACAATAAATAATCTGATCTTTCCTTTGTTTTCTGAACAGAGGTAATTATATCTGTTTTTTTATTTTTTATATTACTTAATGATTCTTCCCATGTCTTTGGAAAATCTGTTTGAAATTCAAGGCCGGTCATATCTGAAAATTTATTAAGAAAATCTTTTGCTATTCCTTTATGCTTTTTTTCTTCCTGATCTAAAAAATCTATGGGAGGAAAACTGGGAGTTGGTGAGACCACAACAGTTTTGTTTTCTGAAATCCATTTTTTTTCTGCTTTTGTAAGAGATAAATTGTTTTTTTTACCTGAATTCAGAAAAACAGCAAATACTGATACAAGCAAAAAAATTATGAAAACTAAAAGCATTGATTTTTTAATATTTTTCATTTTACCTTTACTTCAAAATTGAACTTTTGAGTTTAAATGCTTTATGCAGAACATTTATAACAGATATATCAATATATATGCAAAATCAATATCTACAGATAATATCACACAAAACAAATCGGGGCAGATTTAACTCTGCCCCGAAACGTAATGAATGAAGGAGTATATTATTTATATTAAGCTAAACCGATTTTAAACGGTTTGAGCAGGTTTTTATGCAGTATTAATTTTTTTTTCTTTTTTGATGAAAAGCTTTCCATCACCAAAAATCACTGGAGTGAATTTAACATACCAGGCTGCAGACTGAACCTGAACTATATAGGCTACAGCCACTACAAGTGCAGCAGTCGAACCTTTTTCTCCAAAAGCGTTTATTGCAATTGCAAGTGCTATGGAAAGATTTCTCATAACTGTTCCGTATACAAGAGCTATTGCATCTTCCCTGTTAAGAAAAAGCTTCCCTATAACAGTACTGAAGAAAAAGTTTACAACATATATTATTGTAACCGGCATAAGTATATATAAAATAGTCTGGGGTGAATTTCCTATGGACTCAGCTTTTAAAGCCATTGCAACAAAAACTATTCCAAGCACTCCAAGAGTTGAAAATGCAGGAAATTTTGGCCCGAGATCCTGTGAGTATTTTTTTTGTCCATATCTTTTTAAAAGAAATTTCCTTGTAAAAAAACCGCCTGCCATTGGAAGAAATACAATTAAAAATATCTGTTTGAATACAGTGAAAATATCTATTGCAATAGTTTCTCCCATTAAAAATTTTACATAAAAAGGAGTTGCTATACTTCCTATAATAAGACCTGCAACAGTCATTTTTACTGCTGCTTCAACATTACCTTTTGCAAAACCTGTCCATGAGATTGTCATTCCGCTTGTAGGCACAAGTCCTGCAAGAAGAAGACCTAAAATCATATAAGGCTGACCGCTGAAAAATATAATACCTGCTGTAAAAGCTCCGAAAGGTAAAATCAAAAAGTTGATTGCCTGTGTTAAAAGCTGGGCTTTTGTATCTCCACCCTCAAGTATCTTGTTAAATTTAAGATTTACCATCATAGGGTAAACCATCATAAAGGTAAGCGGAATAATAAGAGATTTTAAAAAAGCCGCTTCATTAAAATAACCGAAAATAAAACCTGCTGTCATCATTACCGGAATAGCATATGTTAAGTGTCTCTGAATAAAAGAAATTAATTTCCACATTTTTTGAGTCCTCTTTCTTCCATGATTCAATTCAAATATATTGTTATGTATTCATTTTCTGTGCCAGAACCTTTAAAATTAATATTCAAGAAAATATAAAAGCTTAAGATGAGATATAAGAGGGATTTATTTATAAACCTGAAATATATTTTAAAAAAAGATTGAAAACAAATAAACGTTAAGTTAACGTTAACATATTAAAAGTAACAACAAGCTAACGTTAACCGGAGAGATTAATGGAACACCCCCATGAATTATGGACATGCAAGTATGTTAATATTGTAATAGATTCAATGGCCGACGGGGTTTTCACTATTACACCTGAGGGAAAAATTGCTTCATGGAATAAGTCCATGGAACTTATTACTGGGTATGCAAAAGAAGAAGCCAAAAACAGACAATGCACGTTTATCCATTTCAGCAGCTGCCCTGAAAATTCATGCCCTACTGGAATGCACGACTGTGGAATACTCACCTCTGAATCCGGATTTGCAAGGGAATGTGTTCTTGAATCAAAATCAGGAGATAAAATCCCTGTTTTAAAAAGGGCAAAAGCTATTCATGATGAAAAAGGAGAGCTTACAGCAATAGTTGAAACAGTTACAGATCTGCGTGAACTTAAAAAAGCCAGGGAAAAAGCCTTAAAAGCACAAAATCAGCTTGAAATGAAAAGCGGATTAAAAAATATAGTCGGCATAAGCCCGATAATGGAAGATATTTATTCAAAAATAAAAATGGCTGCTGAAAGTGAAGCCAATGTTTTAATTTCAGGTGAAACAGGTACAGGAAAAGAGCTTGTTGCAAGTGCAATCCACTTTTTAAGCTCCAGAAAAGAAGAACCATTTGTTTCTGTAAACTGTGCTGCACTTCCTGAATCTTTGCTTGAAAGTGAGCTTTTCGGCCATGTAAAAGGATCTTTTACAGGAGCATTTAAAAACAGGAAAGGAAGGTTTGAAGAAGCTGACCAGGGATCGCTTTTTCTTGATGAAATAGGTGAAATCCCTTTATCTGTTCAGGTTAAACTTTTAAGGGCTGTCCAGGAAAGAGAGATTGAAAGAATAGGAGATTCCAAAAAAAGAACAGTTAATATAAGAATTATATCAGCTACAAATAAAGATCTTTTTGAACAGGTTAAAACAAAAAATTTCAGAGAAGATCTATATTACCGTATCAAGGTTTTTCCTATTAATCTCCCTCCACTCAGACAAAGAAAAGAGGATATCCCCCTTCTTCTCGATTTTTTCATTAAAAAAAAGAGAAAAGAGACAAAAAAGGAAATACTAAAAGCTGATAAAGATGCAGTAGCCAAACTTGAAAACTATTCATGGCCGGGAAATGTAAGAGAACTTGAAAATGCAGTCTCATATGCTTTTGTAGTTGCAGGCGGTTCAGTTCTGACCCCTGATGATTTCCCTCCAGAAATCATTAAAAACAAAACATCAAAGATTGCATTACAGGAGCAAACACAAAAAAAACCAAAATCGAAACAAGAGTTTTTAAAAATACTTGAAAACTGCGAATGGAACAAGGCCGAAGCTGCAAGGCAAACAGGACTCAGCAGAACTTCTATATGGAAATATATGAAGAAATGGAAAATACCTCTTAATAAAAATTAATAAAACAACAATAACTTACAGATAAAATAAGATTTTAGAAAATAAATATCTATATACTTCTGATAAAATAAATTATTTTTTTATATCAGGTTAAATGCTATACTTATAAGAATTAAATATTCAAAACAATGGTTCATAAAAAAAGATTTAATTTTTATAGCACACTAACAATTTGAATATACAATTATTTTTAGCTTACACTTAAAAACAGAGCGTAAGTTCTTAAAAGCAGTTTATTCTGCAGCTGAATTTTTTAGTCTTTATCCGGGAGATTGTGTTGGAAAACGAGTTTTTTAAGAATCACCTTGTATCTGATTCTGATCAGATTTATGAAAACAGGGAAATACAAGAAAATTCCATCCGGGGATACAAAATTACCGGCCTTATCCATTACGGTAATGTTTCAAAAGTTCTTAAAGCAATCGATACAAAAAAAAACCGTCGTGTTATAATAAAAATCCTTAACGAAGATTCATGCACCCCGCTGCAGGTATCCAAATTAAGACAGGATTTTGAAATCAGGCAGCATATAGACTCAGAATGTATTTCAAAAGCTTTAAAATTCGCTTTTTATTATAACCGTCCTTATATTGTTATGGATGATTTCGGGGGGATTTGTCTCAATTCCTTTATTAAAGATAAAAAAACAGATACTGAAACCTTTTTCACTATAGCTGAAAAATGTCTGCACTGTCTTGATGTGATCCACCAGAACGATATTATCCATAAAGATATAAAACCCTGCAACATATTGTACAATCCGGATTCAGCAGAACTTAAATTCACTGATTTCGGTATTTCCACAATGCTTGGATTTGAGCACCCTTCCCTTCTTAATCCGAAATCTCTTGAAGGTACAATAGCTTTTATATCTCCTGAACAGACAGGAAGAATGAACAGATTCCTAGACTACAGAACTGACTATTATTCCCTTGGAATTACATTCTATTATCTTTTAACAGGTACAATACCTTTTAATGATTCTTCGCCAATGCGCATGGTTCATTCACACCTTGCAAAAAAACCTGTTCCGGTGTTTCACCATGATCAGACAATTCCTGAAGCCTTATCAGATATTGTAATGAAGCTTATGGAAAAAAATCCTGAAGACAGGTACCAGAGCATTCAGGGTATTTTATATGATCTCAGATTATGCAGATCCGGAATAATAAAAAACAAAAAACTGAGTTACTTTACCGCGGGTCAAAAAGATATATCTGAAAAATTCCGGGTTCCGGAAAAACTTTACGGAAGAAAAAATGAAATCAACGCTCTTAAAGAAGCTTTCTGGAGATCCCAGGACGGAAGTTCCGAAATAGTAATGGTTTCAGGATATTCAGGCTCGGGTAAAACAGCTCTTATAAATGAAATGAAAAAAGAGATCTCTGAAATTAATCTGTTTTTTATTTCAGGCAAATTTGACCAGTACAACAGAAAAGAAGCATACAGCGGTATTATTCAGGCATTTGAAAAACTTATTGCAGAAATCCTTGGCGAGCCTGACGAAAAAATTGAGTACTGGAAAGAAAAAATTCTTGAAGCAACAGGTGAAAACACAAAAATAATTACAAACCTTATACCAAGACTTGAACTTATAACAGGAAAACAGCCTGACCCGCCACAGTACTCAGTATCTGAAGCAAGAAGCAGGTTTAATTATACTTTTATGGAGTTCATCAAGGTCTTTGCAAGAAAAGAAGACCCGCTTGTACTTTTTCTTGATGATATGCAGTGGATAGATTCTGCATCACTGGGACTTTTAAAATCTCTTATAGTAAACAGTGAAATAAAGCATTTTCTGATTGCAGGTGCATACAGAAACAATGAAACAGACCAGAATCACCCTCTGAGCATATTTTTAAAAGATATTAAAAACCGTAATCTCAGCATTACCGAAATTGAAACAGCACCCCTTACTTTTAAAGATACACTTGATATAATTTCAGAAACTTTTCTTACTGATAAATCAAAAATATATAAATTCGGAGAACTTATTTATAAAAAAACAGGTGCAAACCCTTATTTTATAAAAGAATTTTTAAAATCTCTTCACCGGGAAAAGCTGATTTTTTTTGATCACGAAACCCAGTCATGGAACTGGGATTTTGAAGAAATTAAAGCAAAAAATATTACAGACAATGTTTTGGAACTTATTATAAAAAGAATAAAAATACTTCCTGAAAACACTCTTTATATATTAAAAAAAGCTGCTTGTCTTGGAAACAGGTTCAGCTTTGAAAAACTAAGGAAAATAAGTGAATTTAACGAAAAGGAATTCTACCAATATTTATGGAAAGCTGTAAAAGAAGGAATTATTATTCCGGTAGGAAACACCAGCAGAGAAAACAGTTTTTTATCAAACAGCCTGTATTCAGGTTCACCACCGGATCTCATTTTTCAGCACGATAAAGTACAGCAGGCAGCATACGAACTTATAAATAAAAACGAAATACTCTCTTTCCATCTTGATATAGGAAAAAAACTTTTAGATGTTTTTACTGAAGAAGATCTTGAAAAAAGTATTTTTGAAATAGTAAACCACCTTAATATAGGCTCATCCTTAGTTACAGACAATAAAGAGCAAACCGAACTTGCAGAGCTTAATTTTGCAGCAGGAATAGAATCGAAATCTGCAAGTGCATACAACAGAGCACTTTCATATTTTGAAAAAAGCAGCGATTTAGTATCAAAAACTGAAAACATTTCGCCTGAATTTAAAAAACTGCTGATGAAAGAACTTGCAGAAACAAAATATCTTTGCGGAGATTTCAAAGGATCAAAAGAGATACTTTTAAATCTTGTTGAACAAACAAAAGACATAATAGAAAAATGCGGCATATACGAACTTCTGATTCTTATATATACAATGCAGGCTAAATATGATGAAGCTGTATCAACCGGTCAAAAAACTCTTCAGCTTCTTAATGTCGACTTAAACCTTGACAATATTGAATCAAAAGCTTCGGAAGAAATCAATAAAGCCATAAAAAACATCAAAAGATCAGATATAAAAGACCTTATAAATAATAAAGAAATGACTGATCCCTTCATAAAAACAGCAATGAAGATTCTTATCAGGCTCCAGGCTACTTCCTATTTTTTTAAGGCAGAACTCTACCCTCTCATCCTTGGGAAAATGGTTAATTTTTCAATTGAATACGGACATACAGCTGAATCAGCTAAAGGTTATGCAAGTTTTGCAAATATCTATGCTTCAAAAACTGAAGAATTAAAAACTGCCTATCAAATAGGTAAACTTGGAATAGACTTAAGCAAAAAGTTTAAAAACAAAAAAATTGAATGTCAGTCAAGACTATCAATAGCTGCTTTTTTAATTCACGGTGTTGCTCATTTAAAAAAAGGTGAAAAGCATATACGAAAAGGCTATCAGGCAGGTCTTGAATCCGGCGAAATTCAGTATGCAGGGCTTATTCTTTTCAACAAAGTACACAACAAATTTTTTCAGGGAGAAACTCTTCCTCAGCTGGAACAGGAGATACCCGATGATTTAGGGTTCTGCATAAAAACCGGCAATCATATAGGTATAGATGTAATTACTCCTTTCAAACTTGCTGCAAACTGTTTAAAAAACAAAACCTTTGTTGATTTTTCAGATAATGAAATGTCTGAAACTAAGTATATTGATCGTTTTCGTCAAAATAAAAGCTTTTTCGGAATTATGCTTTTCAGCTTCTTAAAAGGGATTTGTTTCTTTATTCATGAACAATACATTGAAGCTTTAACTGAATTAAAAAAGACAGAGTCTTTTATCAAATCATCCCTTGGATATTTTTCTGAAGTTGAATTCTATGTTTTTAAAGCTCTTGTTAAAGCAGCTTTATACGAGAACTTTTCCATACAGGAACAAAAAGATATTATAGAAGAGACTGAGAAAATATCTCAATGGCTTTTTCACAGATCAGCAAGTGCTCCAGAGAACTATCTCCCCAGATATTTTATTGTTGAAGCTGAAATACAAAGAATAAAAGAAAATAATGATAAAGCTGCCAGGCTATATGATGAAGCTGTTGAATCAGCAGAAAAATACAATTATATTCAGTTTGCAGCTATTTCAAACGAACTTTGTGCAAAATTCTGGACAAATCTTAATAAACCCAAATTATCACGACCTTATTATGAAGATGCTCTGGAAGCTTACCGAAAATGGGGAGCTTTTGGCAAAGTAAAAAACCTTGAGAAAATAATACCAAAAACAGGTATTCAGTACGAAAAACTACCTGCTTCTTTATCCAATACAACAAGTTCAGATTTTGATGATTCAGAATACGATTATTCTGCAGCTCTTGACATGGAATCGATAGCACAGACATCAAGGGTTATTTCAGGTGAAGTTGACCTTGAAAAGCTACTGAAAAAACTTATAAAAATTATGATAGAAAGTGCTGGTGCAGAAAAAGGGTACATTCTTCTTAAATCTAAAGACAATTCACCTACTATCGAGGCATCTGCATCTACTGATTCTGAAAAAATTGATGTTCTTAAATCTCTTCCTGTTAATGAATACCCTTATATTGCAGAAACTGTTGTCAGATATGTTCTTCATACTGATGAAGACGTAGTTATAAACGACTGCTCAAATTCAAGCCGATTTACAAACGATTCATGGATAGGACAAAACAATGTTAAATCACTTCTTTGTACTCCTTTAAAATACAAAGATAAAACCACAGGCGTACTCTATCTTGAAAACAGTTTTGCAACAAATATATTTTCAAATGAAAGACTCAAGATTTTAAAAAATCTTTTACCACAGGCTGCCATTTCAATAGATAATGCTATTTTATTTACAGAATCTGCAAAACTTACAAAAAAGCTGGAAAAAGAGATTGAATTCAGAAAACAGATTCAGACCGATCTTGAAAAAAGTGAAAAAAAATACAGGGAAATATTTGAAAATACAAGAGATATATATATAGAAACTGCTATAGACGGTACTGTTCTTGAAGTAAGTCCTTCTATAAATGAAGTATCAGAATATACAAGAGATAGTATCATAGGAACAAAAGTTGATCACAATTATATAAACCCCGATGATCAAAAAGTTTTAATGGATAATCTTTTCAAATACGGAAAAGTTTCAAACTTTGAGGCAAGATGCAAAACAAAAAAAGGAAGAGAAGTAGATTCATCAATCAATGCAATGCTTGTTAAAGATGAAGGCGGTACACCTGAAAAGGTTATCGTATCAATAAGGGATATAACTGAAAAAAAACAGCTTGAATTAAAACTTTTCAATGCCCAAAAAATGGAAGCAATAGGAACACTTGCAGGAGGTATTGCCCACGATTTCAACAACATACTCGCAGGTATAACAGGATATACAGATATAGCTTTAATGAAATACAATAAGGAACCTGAAAAAATACCTCAGTACCTGGAAGGAATTTCAAAAGCAAGTGAAAGAGCCAAAAATCTTGTAAGCCAGATTCTTTCATTCAGCAGAAGCTCTGACACTGAAACTAAAAGAATTAATCCACTTCCTGTTATAAGAGAGGCTTTAAAGCTTTTAAGATCTTCTACCCCCTCTTCAATAGAAATGGAACAAAATATTTATCTTAAATCAGCCTTGATATATGGAAACTCAACCCAGGTTCACCAGATTATAATGAATTTATGTGCAAACTCTGCCCATGCAATGAAAAAAGAAGGCGGAAAGCTTACAGTAAATATAAATACAGCCGAAATTAAAAATTCTGATATAATAGAATCTGCACAAGGACTTCTTATACCAGAGGGAAACTATCTTTATATTTCTGTAAAAGATACAGGCCACGGAATACCTTATAAGATTCAAAAAAAGATATTTGATCCATACTTTACAACTAAAAAAACAGGAGAAGGAACAGGACTCGGCCTTGCAATGGTTCAGGGTATTATACAAAACCACAGCGGTTATCTTACTTTCAGTTCTGAACCAAATAAAGGAACAACTTTTAATATTTATATTCCTCTAATTCCTGAAACCTCGAAACAAAAGGATATAACTTTACCTGACCAAAAGAAAAAAGGTTTTGAAAAAATACTTTTTGTTGATGATGAAGAAACACTTGTAAGCGTAATCACAGATCTTCTCAAAGATCTTGGGTACAAAATTGAAGGGTTTTGCAATCCTGCAGAAGCTTTAAATAATTTCAACAAGGATCCTCATAGTTTTGACCTTATTATTTCTGATATGACAATGCCTGTAATGACCGGAGATAAACTTGTTTCTGAAATTTACAAAAAAAGACCGGATATACCTGTTATTATCTGCACAGGCTTTGCAGAATCTGTAACCGAGAAAAAAATCAAAAAACTCGGCATAAAAAAAACAATGATAAAACCTTTTAATATCACAGAGCTAAACAATGAAATCAGGGAAATTCTGGACGATAAATAATTAAAGAAGACTCAGAAGGTTCCTGTTTCCTCTACACATTCCAGAAAATAAACTTATAACCTTAATGACTTGCTTTATAGAAAACTCCTCTTTCAAGTTCTTCAGCTTCAGCCCTGCCCTGATTTACCAGAACATCAAGATATTTTCCTATATCATTCCTGTGAAGGCCTAAAATTTCACAAAGATCATCTATTGTGCATGGTCTTCTGTAAATTGTACCTAAAACAGCTTCTTCTTTATCTGCTCTGTATGATCCGATATTTTGACGCTGAATGCTCTTTGAAATTACAGATATATTTTTGAATCCAAGCTTTGTTTTAATATTAGAAAGTTCGGCATTTGAAGCAGGCTTAAGACCTGATACAGCACCCGGTCTGTCCAGAGTATTTAAAAGAACATTATCAGGATTTATTTTTCCAAGTGCATTTTTCAAAGCATTAATATTTTCTTCAGTATCATTAAATCCGGGGATAAAAAATATCTCAAGATCAAGTCTACCCTTAAATTCTTTACTGAATAAGGCTAAGCCGTTTATATATTCATCTATATCAATATGTTTTTCAGGCCTGTTTATCTTTTTGAAAGAAGTATTTTCTGCGCTGTCAAGGGACGGCATTACAACATCTGCATTTAAAAGCTCTTTTCTTACCAAAGGATCTGACAAAAGAGTTCCGTTTGTAAGAACACAAACAGGAACTTCATAGTTTTGTTTAATATAATTTATTACTTTTCCTATATCTTTATTAAGACAGGGCTCGCCTGAACCTGAAAATGTTACAAAATCAGGCTTTGGGTTATTTTTAAAATAATCGTCTATCTCTTTTAATACACCTTTAAAATCTACATATTCAGATCTTGTGGAAGTTAAATCTGTTGTATTACCGCATTCACAGTAAACACAGTCAAGAGTGCAGGTTTTATGAGTTACCAGGTCTACTCCAAGAGATATTCCAAGCCTTCTTGAAGGCACAGGACCGAAAACGTATTTATACATAACTTTAAATCCCTATATTTTTTTAAACATAAAATTTGATTTACAATTTAGTTTAATTTTAATAAGTTTGGCAAGCCTAAAATCAGGAATTTGCAAGGGGTTTTAAATGGAAACATATCTTGACTGTATACCGTGCCTTATGAAACAGGCGCTTAGAGCAGGCCGTGCAGCCTGTGCAGATGAAACTGAATTAAAAAATATACTTGGAAAAGCCGGAGACCTTATTAAAGATATTCCGCTTGAAAATACACCTGTTGAAACAGGAGCTGTTATATACAAAATTGTCCGGGATGTTACAGGTGTATATGATCCTTACTTTAAACAAAAAGAAAAAGATATTAAAGAAGCTCTTGAACTGATACCTGAACTTGAAAATATTATTAAAGCTTCTGATGACAGGCTTTTAACTGCTGTGCGAATAGCAATAGCAGGAAACGTAATAGACCTTGGGGTAGATAAAAAATTTGATATTGTTGATGATATAAAAAAAATACTTAAACAGGATTTTGCAGTATTCGATTTTGAAAAATTAAGAAAAAAGGCTGAAAAGGCTGAAACCATTCTTTTTATAGGCGACAATTGCGGAGAGTCTGTATTTGATAATATTTTAATAAAAGAGCTTAATAAAAAAGTGTTTTATGCAGTACGAGAAATTCCTGTAATAAATGATGTTACATATGAAGATGCTGTAAAA
>JBNJDM010000056.1:0-14027 GCA_051744925.1 Thermodesulfobacteriota bacterium
TATTTTCAGCAAGTGTGGTTTTGCCGGCGCCGGCATGTCCTGCCAACGCCACATTTCTTTTCCTTTTGATTGCATCTGACATTTAGTTTCCTCCTTATTAAGTAACAAAAATAAAACTTCATGCTGACGTGAATTTAATATTTAATATTTTGCTATGGCCTGAATGTCAACTGTATAATATACTCCCGATTACCCTTAGGACCTGTGATCGGTGACAAAACAATGTTTTCAGAAAAAAGCCTGTGTTCAGAAAAATAAACCTTAAGGTCGTTTATTATCCTTTCTTGAATTTTTTCATCCTTTACAACACCACCTTTCTGAACCTCGTGTCTTTGGGCTTCAAACTGAGGTTTTATAAGAGCAAATACAGAACAGCCGGGTTTTAAAAATTTTAGAGCAGCCGGCATTACAATTTTTAAAGAAATAAAAGAAGTGTCACATACACAGAGATCGACTTTTTCGCCAATCTCTTCAAAATCGAGATTTCTTATATTAGTACGTTCATAAACTATAACCCTGGAATCTTGTCTTAATTTCCATGAAAGCTGACCATAACCTACATCAACTGCAAAAACTTTTTTTGCACCGTTCTGGAGCAGATAGTCAGTAAATCCGCCTGTTGAAGCACCTATATCGAGACACACAAGATTTTTTACATCAAAAGATGTTTTTTCAACACCCTCTTTTAGTTTAAGTGCACCCCGGCTTACATAAGGAAAATCTTCTTTTTTAAGTCTTATAGCTGTGCTTTCACAAAGATTCATACCAGGTTTTAAATTTTCATAACCTTCAGCCACAACATTACCAGACATAATCATAGCCTTGGCTCTTTCTCTGCTTTGAGCGAAACCTTTATCAACTAAAATCTGATCCAGTCTTTTTTTATTTTTCATGCTTAAGAAGCTTTATTGCCTGGTTATAAATATTTAATGAAGTAAGGCCGCATATTTCTTTAAGTTCAGCAGGTGTCCCCTGGGTGATAAATCTGTCAGGAATTGCGATTCTTAAAAAGTTTTCAGTTTTTATGCTGTTGTCCATGAAAAGTTCAGCAACAGCACTTCCAAAACCACCGTGGAGAGAATTTTCTTCGACAGTAATTATATTTTTATGCTTTTGAGCCTGGCCAAGTATTAGTTTTTCATCAAGAGGCTTAACAAATCTTGCATCTATTAAAGAGGGTGAAAATCCCTTATTTTCGAGCATTTTACATGCTTCATAAGCATTATTTACCATGCTCCCTAAAGCAATGATAAGAATATCTTCACCGTTTTTAAGAATTTCAGATTCAAAAGTTTCGAATATCTTTGCATTTTCATATGAAATAATCTCTTCTGAAGGTGTTTTACCCCGCGGATATCTCACAGCAACAGGCGAATTCATTTTTTCAGCTGTCTTAAGCATTCTTACAAGTTCACTGCCTGAGGAGGGTGCCATAACAGTCATATTCGGTATAAGCCTCAGATAACTTATATCAAGAGTTCCGTGATGAGTAGGTCCGTCTTCACCTACAAATCCGCCTCTGTCGATTGCAAAAATAACATGATGCCCGTCAAGGCAAACATCGTGTATAATCTGATCATAAGCTCTTTGAAGAAAAGTGGAATAAATTGCTACAACAGGAGTAAAGCCCTCAACCGACATACCCGCAGCGAAAGTAACAGCATGCTGTTCTGCTATTCCTACATCGAAAAATCTTTTCGGAAATTTCTTCTGGAACTCAAGAAGACCTGTTCCGTCTGGCATTGCAGCTGTTACAGCAGTCACTTTATTATTATATTCACCCATTTTACAAATGGTATCAGAAAAGACTTTTGTGTAGGAAGGGCGGTTGTCTTTTGATTCTTCTTTTTTAAAAGGAGGAACTCCGTGGAAAGCAGTAGGTTTTTTTTCTGCTGGCTTGTATCCCATTCCCTTTTTTGTTGTTACATGAAGAAGAACAGGTTCATCAAGTGTTTTGATATTGTTTAATATATTAACAAGATGATTCATTTTGTGTCCGTTTATCGGACCAAAGTAATCAAAATTAAACGCCTCAAAAAGCATTCCCGGAGTTACAAATGTTTTAAAAGATTCTTCGCTTCTTTTGGCAAATTTGTAAATATCATCACCAATACCTGGAAGCTTTTTTAAAAATTCACCAAACTCTTTTCTAAGTTCCTGAAAATATCTTCCTGATAATTTTCTGCTTAGAAAAGAGGAGAGTGCACCAACATTTTCTGAAATAGACATTTCATTGTCATTTAAAATAACAATAAGTCTTTTTTTAGAATCTCCTGCATGGTTTAATGCTTCATATGCCATACCTGCAGTCATGGAGCCGTCTCCAATAACACAGATTACATTCGATTTATCGTCATTAAGACATTTTCCCGCAGAAATACCAAGACCTGCAGAAATCGAAGTAGAACTATGCCCAACAGTAAATGCATCATGTTCACTTTCAGTAATGTGAGGAAAACCTGATATTCCGTTAAGCTGCCTTAATGTATTGAATTTATCCCTTCTTCCCGTAAGAATTTTATGTGCATAAGCCTGATGTCCTACGTCCCATACAATTTTGTCTGACGGAGAGTTAAAAACATAGTGGATGGCAGTAGCAAGTTCAACAGCACCAAGACTTGAAGCAAGATGGCCCCCGTTTGTAAGAGTTGTATTTATTATAAGCTCTCTGATTTCACCTGCTAATATATCAAGATCTTCTATTGATAAATCTTTCATTTGATCAGGAGAGTTGATTTTATTAAGAAATTTCAATTTAATAACCGTTCCTTTATTTTTTTCTATTTAAAATATACCAGGCAAGAGAGTTCAAAGGCCCGGTTCCCTGGTCAAAATATTTAAGATGTTCAACAGATTTTTCTATTAATTCCCGGGCATAATTCTTTGAATTTTCAAGACCGATTAAAGCTGGATAGGTTGCTTTGTTCATATCTGAATCTGAACCTGCTGCTTTACCCATTACTTCGGGGTTGCCTGTTACATTGAGAATGTCGTCTGTAACCTGGAAAGCAAGACCTATAAGTTTTCCGTATTCATCAAGGTGATTTATTCCCTTTTCATCTGAACCTGCAATAACTGCACCTGATTTAAGAGAAGCTCTGATAAGTGCACCGGTTTTTTCCATATGGATCTGCTCAAGTTCTGAAATATTGACAATTTTAGTTTCAGCTTCAATATCTTTAATCTGACCTGAAATCATTCCCTTATCTCCTGATGCAGAAGAAATTATTTTTATTGTTTCAAGAGTTATTTCAGGTTTAAGATCCTGATCAGCCAGTATTTCAAAAGCCTTTGTAAGAAGAGCGTCTCCTGCAAGAATAGCTGCAGCTTCACCGAATTTAACATGACATGTTGGTTTGCCTCTTCTTAAATCATCATTGTCCATTGCAGGGAGATCATCGTGTATAAGAGAGTATGTATGAATCATTTCAATGGCACAGGCACAATTCATTGAAAGCATTTGACTGCTGTTACATATTTCTTCAGCTGCAAGACATAAAACAGGTCTGAGTCTTTTTCCTCCTGCCATAAGAGAATAGCTCGCAGCTTTTGCTGATAAAGAAGAATCATTTGTAATATTTAGTTTTATAAGCTGATCTTCTATCAGCTTCTTTTTTCGCTCAAGATAAGCTTTTAATTCAAAATTATCATTCATTATATATTGTTTTCATCAAAATTTTCTTTTTTCAGATTCCCGTTTATATCTTTTTTTAATACAGATATTTTTTCTTCAGCCTCATCAAGTTTTTCTGCACAAAACTTTGAAAGTTTGATTCCTTCTTCAAATTTTTTTACAGCATCTTCAAGAGTCAGGTCATTATTTTCAAGAGAATCAACGATTTCATCAAGTTTTTTTAAGGATTCTTCAAAATTTTTTTTTGCCATTTTTAATTATCATCCCTGATTATTTCATTTACTGTACAAAGCAGGGCGCCGTCATGCATAATTATTTCAACCCTGTTGTTTTGTTTTACATCAGATTGTACAGATCTCAATATTTTTTTTGTATTATAATCCCGTGTTATGGAATAACCCCTTTTTAAAATATTTTTTGGACCGAGTTCAAAAAGTTTGTAAAAATTTTTATCAAGTTCAAAACGTTTTTTTTCAAGATAATTTTCATAATTTTTTATTAAAGAATTATAACTGTTTTCAAATCTTTTTTTGTTTGTTTCATAATGAGAATTAAGTTTTTTATATGTAAGACCTTTTTCAACAGTTTTAATATAATCCTTTTTTACAGAGATAAAATTATTAATCCTTTTTTCAAGCAAACTTAACTTTTCATCTATATAAATTCTTGTATCTTCAATATTTTTTTGTGGATCTTTAAGTCTTTTTTCAGTGTTTTTAAGGTTTTGTCTTTTGTATTCAACTATTTTTAAAAGGCTGAACCCGAGTCTTTTTTTATAAATATTTAAGGTGTTTATAAGATCTGTTTTTGCAGGCACGCTATACTCTGCAGCTGCAGTAGGAGTAGGGGCCCTTAAATCACAGACAAAATCGATTATTGTAAAATCTGTTTCATGCCCAACACCTGAGACTACAGGAATTTGCAAATTAAAAACAGTTCTTGCAAGATCTTCTGAATTAAAAGCCATTAAATCTTCAAAGGAACCTCCGCCCCTTGCAATAATTATTAAATCTGTATCATTTTGTTCATTAAGATCATTTAGGGCATTAATTATTTCTTTATGAGCATTTTCTCCCTGAACAGATACAGGATAAATTTCAATTTCTATGTTATTAAATCTTTTTTTAAAAACTTTGAGCATATCCCTTACTGCAGCACCTGTAGGAGAAGTAACAAGGCTTATTTTAGATGGAAGAAAAGGAAGTTTTTTTTTGTATTTTTCTTCAAAAAGACCTTCCTGGCGAAGTTTTTCCTTTGTCTGTTCAAAAAGAAGCTGGAGTGAACCAAGACCTTTTGGTTCAAGATATTCAAAAATTACCTGGTAGGAACCTCTTGGAGGATATACTGAAATTCTTCCAAAACCTGTAACTTCGAGACCGTTTTCAGGTATAAATTTAAGATTTTTCTGCTGATTTTTAAATATAGCAGCATTTATTAAAGCCTTGTTATCTTTTAAAGAAAAATAATAGTGACCTGAAGAAGGAGTTTTAAAATTAGAGATTTCTCCTGTAACCCAGATAAATGAAAAATTTGTATCAAGGGTCTCATAAATTCTGTGGGTTATCTGGGATACTGTATAAATTTTCTTTGATTTCTGATCTAATACCAAATTTATAACTCCTAAATAGTTGCTGAACGAAAACTGCCTTTTTAGTCCATTTCTGCGTTAGAATCAAAATTTAATCCTCAAAATACTCCGGTATTACTGCGGTTAAATTTTTCATCTGCCGTAACTGAACAAAAAATTCTGGTTTTCAGCCAATCACTAATTAAAAATAAAATCGACTAATATATGCCAAAAGGATAATAAAATCTGTATACTGTTTTGACAAGCATTCAGTTACATAAGGTCCGATAATATATATTATGTAAACTTTTCTTTGCTAAAGTTTTTAAAAAAAAATTGATACTATATTTTCCGATTTTACTTGCGTTTGCCGGATTTTAATTTATCTTATATGTGGTTAATAAATACAGGCAAAAAATTCTGGTAAATTTTTATCATAAACAAATTTTCAAGGAGGTAGTAAATGGAAAGAGTTTCTTCTCAGGAAACTTCGCAAGTTAAAGTAAACAGTTTTATTCAGAGCGTATATAACTGGATGGCCGGTGGTCTTGGACTTACTGCTGTTTTTGCATATATTTTTTCTGAAGTTATATTTCTTCCGCCTGCACTTTTTATTGTAGCTGTTATTGTTGAAATCGGGCTTGTTTTTTATCTGAGTGCAAAAATCAGCAAACTTCAGGCATCTACTGCAACATCACTTTTTATGGTATACGCGGCTTTAAACGGAGTTACCTTAGGCTGGATTGTTTCAATGTACACAACAGCTTCTGTTGCAGCAGCCTTTATTGTATGTGCAGGTACTTTTACTGCAACCAGTTTGTACGGAATGTATACAAAAAAAGATCTTACAGGTCTTGGGAACTTTATGATGATGGGGCTTTTTGGAATTATAATAGCTTCTGTAGTTAATATATTTTTCCAAAGTTCTATGATTTTTATGATGGTAAATTATCTGGGTGTAATTATTTTTGTAGGTCTTACAGCTTATGATACTCAGAAAATTAAAAATATGGCTTTGTCCCAGCCTGCTGATCTTGATAATTCAGCAATCAGAAAAGGCGCCATAATGGGAGCTTTAAGTTTATATCTCGATTTTATAAACATGTTTATACTACTTTTAAGAATTATGGGCGACAGAGAATAAAAAAAATATAAAAAACCGGGGTTATCCCCGGTTTTTTATACCCCGATTGTTCTTGTAACAGCTTTTCCAATAAATCTGCATGCTTCATCAGCAAGTTCATCAGTTTCAGCTTCACACATAACCCTGCACATATTCTGTGTTCCAGAATAACGGACAAGTACCCTTCCTTTTGTATCAAGACGCTCTTCTACAGTTTTTACAGCATTTTGAATCTGGGGAATTTCTTCAAGAGGAGTTTTTTCTTTTACTTTGTAATTAACAAGCTTTTGGGGATAGATTTTAATAATTTTTTTAAGTTCTGAAAGTTTTTTACCAGTTTGATTAATAATATCAGCAAGAATTACACCTGATAAAATTCCGTCTCCTGTGTTCTGGTATTTAAGAAAAATCAGATGGCCTGAATCTTCACCGCCTATATCTGAGTTTTCATTTTTCATTGCTTCATATACGTATCTGTCTCCTACTTTAGTCTCTTCAAGACTGATATTTCTTTTTTCACAGAATTTTTTAAGACCAAGATTCGACATAACAGTTGCAACTATCTTATTTTTATTAAAAAAATCTGCTGCAATTGCAAGAATCTGATCGCCTGTTAATTTATCACCGTTTTCATCTACAGCAATAAGCCTGTCCCCGTCTCCGTCAAAAGAAAGCCCGAAATCTGCTTTTTCTTCAACTACTTTTTGTGAAAGCATTTCTGTGTGCTCTGAACCGCAGTCTTTATTAATATTATATCCGTCAGGCTTGTCATTTATAACCTGAATATCTGCCCCAAGCTGACGAAAAACTGCAGGAGCACTTTCTGAACATGCACCATTTGCAGTATCAAGAATTATTTTCTGGTCTTTTAAAAGTTTTTCTGATTTTGAATATGAAACAAAAAGTTTCTTATATATATCAAAATACTTTTCATGTGCTTCTTTTTTTATCCCTGGTTCAAAATCTTCTGAATATTTATTTTCATAGTATTTTTCTGTTATTTTTTCCTGATGTATATCTGTAAGTTTCTCACCGTTTGATTTAAAAAATTTTATTCCGTTGTCATAATAAGGATTGTGTGAAGCAGAAATCATAACCCCAAAATCGGCATTCGAATTTGAAACTGCATATGAAAGTCCGGGTGTCGGAAGTATGCCTGCTGAATCTATATCAATACCCATGGAAGAAAAACCGGCAGTAAGTGCAGCTTCTATCATATCGCAGGAAGCTCTTGTATCTTTTGCAATAATAACAAGTTTATTTTTTATATCTCCGGACTCATAAAAATAAGCTGCAGCTGCTTTTGCAATATTCATTAAAACCTCGGGCTTAATCGGAAATTTATTTGCCCTTCCTCTGATTCCGTCTGTTCCAAAGAGTTTTTCCATAATTAATTATCCTTTAAATCAAATTTAATCAAAAGTTTTGAAGTCTGATCAGTAAATTCTTCAGTAACAGAACTTAGCCAGTCTATACCAGAGTTAACAACAGTTACATCAAGATTATGAATTTTTTCAAGATACGCCTTATCAGAGTTGTTTTTATTAAATTTCAATAAAAAATCATCTCTTTTTTTAGAGCATATTAAATCATTTTCATATATATCTGAGATAAGATCTGCAAGTTTATCTGAGTTTGTACAGAAATTTCTTTTAATTTCCAGAAGCTTACTGCTTTTATCCTCTTTTTCTAATAAATCTATACCATTTTTTGCTTTTTCTGCCAGCTGAACTAATCGTTTTTTTCTTTCTTCAACAGCCAAATCGATTGTTTGCAAAGCATATTCTAAAATTTTATCTCTCAAAAACCCTTTTCTCACGTATAAATACCATTGCTTAAGAGATGCAAGGTTTGCAATATAAAAAATATTATTTTTTACAATTCTGTTTATTGAAGAATAAACACCTGCTTTTTTTTCTATATTAAAATTTCTTTGTACAGATTCATATATGAGCCTGTTTCTTCTTAATTCATCTCTTCTTATTATTGAACCTGCAGCTGAAGTAATGCCGAACTCCAGTCTGCATGGTCCTGCCATACCACCCTGCCCTCCAAGAAATACCGGAGGCTGATCAAGAAAAACACCCTCATAAACATTTCCCATAATCGAAGGAGTAGCCTTGTCCTGATCAGGGGTAAAGTTAAAATGAATAAATGAACTTCCTACTTCGCTGTGATTTTTTGACGATGTCCCGCCTGTAAGCATGCAGTCACAAAAATTAATTATACTACCCAAAGCGGCATAAGGAAAAAGTATTGTCTGCTTCATACCGACATTATGAGCAGCTGAAGATTTCTCTTCCATTATACAGCCTTCTCTTATCTCTGCTCCGGATCCTGTTTTGGAACCGGGAAGAAAAACAGATTCTTTAAAGAAACCGGAGCCCAGTTCAGCTCCCTCATCTACAGCACAATTTTCTACTGAAGCAGGACCTTTTGAACCTATAACAGCACCGGATGATATATAAATATTTTTTCCTTTTATTACACAACCCTGGCTTATATACGCTCCCGGTTCAATATTGTCAGGATTAACATCAGAATCTATTGTCACAGTCTGAGGGTTTTGTATAAAAACACCTTTATTTATAAGCAATTCTTTTATTTTAGACATTAATACTCCTAATTATCAGAAACCTGTTTGTTACCAAAAACTAACTAAATGTTGATTTTTTAAGTTTAAATGTTATAGAAAATAAAATCTTTTTAAAAAGCTGTTTAATTATTATAATTTTATAATTTAAGGTTACCTGAATGAAACCTCTTGAAACAGATAATAATCTTTTTAGATATTCTTTTACATTTTTTTCAGATAAAAAAAAATATTTAAAAAATCTTATAAAAGAAAAAAACAGATTTAGAAACTTTTCTGCAACAGGAGCAGGAGTTTTATTCGATTTTTCAAAACAGCTTCTGGACAGCAAGGCTATGTCCTTTTTGCTGAAAATGTCTGAAGAAAAAGATATTCTTAACAAATTCAGCGCAATGGTCAACGGTGAAATTGTTAATCTCACAGAAAACCGCCCTGCTCTTCATATGCTTTGCAGAGATACCGGAAGCAGTAAAGTTGACAATATCAAATTTTTAAGGGTTAAAAATGAGGTAAAGGAATTTACAAAACTTGTACATTCAGGAGAAATTCTTTCTGATTCAGGTGAAAAATTTACTGACATATGTGTTGTAGGTATAGGAGGGTCAAACCTAGGCACTGAAACTGTAATAAAATCTTTAAATTCTCAGAAAAAATATTTAAAGGCTTCATTTATATCAAGCTGCGACCCTGAAGAATTTTTCCAATTTAATGCAGAACATAATTTAAAAACCACTCTTTTTATTGTTATTTCAAAATCTTATAAAACAAGAGAAGTTCTGATAAATGAAGATCTTATTAAAAATTCACTTAAATCTGTAAATCTTGATTACAAAAAACATATAGTTCGCATAACTGCAGAAGACAGTCCGGGTGATGATCCTGATTCTAAAATAAAATCGTTTCATATGTTTGATTCCATAGGAGGCAGATACAGTGTCTCTTCTGCTGTAGGCGGCCTTCCTGTTTCACTTGTATATGGATTTGATGTTTTTCAAAGATTTTTAAACGGTATGAATGATATGGATAATCATATAATTAATGCTGCACCAGAAGAAAATATTGCTCATATTGCAGCAATTATAGATATTTGGAACAGCGTCTATTTAAATTATTCAAATCTTGCTATAATTCCGTATTGTTCGAATCTTGAAAAACTCCCTTTTCATATCCAGCAGCTTTATATGGAAAGTAACGGAAAAATGTTTACTGAAAATAATGAAAAAATAATGAATTCAACGTCAATGGTTATTTTCGGTGAAACAGGTACTAAAGCACAGCATTCATTTTTTCAGCTTTTACATCAGGGTCGGGTTGTTCCTGTTGAATTTATAGGTATTTTAGAACCTGAATCTGAAAATCTTCTCCTTTACAAGGGAGTCTCCGGACATCAGGAATTATGGGCTAATCTTCTTGCTCAGTCAGAAGCGCTTGCTCTGGGACGTGATACTTATTTAAAAGAAAAGCATTGTCCTGGTAACAGACCCAGCTCAATCATAACATTACAAAATACTGAACCTGAAAACATAGGTAAGCTTATTTCTTTTTATGAGGCAAGAACAATACTTGCAGGTTTTTTATGGGAATTAAATCCGTTTGACCAGTTTGGAGTTGAGCTTGGAAAAAATATAGCTGATACGAAAAGAGAACTAATTTTAAAAGCAAAAGAAACTAAAAAAAATATAGAAACTGAATCTGAGAGCGATAATTTTTACATAAATGCTGTTGCTGATAAAAACCTTTAAAACTATTTGATTTCAATGTTTTTTTTATTCAAAAATCTCTTCTATTTTTTCTTTGAGTTCCTTCATATGAAAAGGCTTTGAAAGTAAACCCATAGCACCCATATCTATTAATTCCTGTGCTTCTTCATTACTTCCGTAACCTGTTGAAACAAGAACTCTTAAATTTTTATCTGTTTTTTTCATTTCAAGAAAAGCTTCTTTGCCGTTCATTTCAGGCATTTTCAAATCAAGTATAACAGCAGAAATATAAGAATAATTTTCTTTAAATATTTCTACTCCTTCTTTTCCGTTTGAAGCAGTTAAAACTTTATATCCATACTGAGTGAGAATTGTTTCGAGCATCTCATTTAAAATTTTTTCATCTTCTACAATTAATACATAATTATCTTCAGTTTTATTTTCGTTATTATTATGATTTTGATTTAAACTTTTTTCCCCTTTTGGAAAACTGATTTTAAAAATTGTTCCATTGTTTTTTTCGGATTGAAATTCGATATTTCCGTTATGATTTTTTACAATTCCGTAAACAGTAGCAAGTCCGAGACCTGAACCATTAACATCCTTTTCTTTTTTTGTGGAGAAAAACGGCTCAAAAATTCTGGACTGAATTCGGGAATCAATACCGTAACCATTATCTTTTATTATAACTCCAGCAAATTGCTGCTGATCTTTCAAAAAATTATGTGTTTCAATTATAATTTTTCCGTTTAAATCTACAGCTTCAGCAGAGTTTAGGCACAAATTCATTAAAACCTGATTAATCTGTCCGGGATCTGCATCTATCTGAAATAAATCATTTTGAAATTCTGTTTCAAAAGTAATATTTTTTTCAGGCCCAATACTTCTTTCAAGTATCGATATAACCTCATTTACTGATTCATTAAGGTTTACAGCTTTAATAAGGTTTTTACCTCTTTTTCCGAAACCAAGAAGCTTGTTTGTCAAAACAGAAGCTTTTTCAGCCGATTTTGTAATTCCTTTTATGAGAGATTTTTTTTCTGGATCTGTTTCTTCTGCATCAAGAATTTCTGAATAACCCAAAATTCCAGAAAGCATATTATTAAAATCGTGTGCTATTCCACCGGCAAGGTTTCCTATTGAATCCATTTTCTGGGACTCAATAAGTTTTTCCTGAATTTTTTTTATTTCTGTAAAATCGTTTAATATAGCAAGAATTCTTTTCCTTCCGTCAAGATCTATTCTTCCTGCTGTAAGAATGCATGTTATAACTTCGTTGTGGCTTGTAAGAAGATCTGCTTCAAAAGATATTTTATCAGTAATTTTTTCATCATGTGCATAGGTTTTTAATTGGTTTTCTGCATTTTTATTCTGTATCAGATCTGTAAAAGTTTTTTCTTTAAGCTCTTGCCTTGTATAGCCTAACATATGAGAGGTTTTTGAATTAAAGTCTATAAAATTAAAACTATCAGGTTCAGTTATAATAATTGATGCACCAGACTGTTCAAAAATAAGCCTGTAGATTTTTTCTTTTTCAATCAGTTCCATATCTTTTTCAAACTGGGCTGTTATATCTCTGAATACAAGAACAACACCTTTTATATTTTCATTATCATCCTTTAATGTTGTGGCACTGTAGGAAATTATAATTTCTCTGCCGGTATTTGAAATCAAAACAGTATTACTCGAAAAATCGGATATTTTCCCATGATCAATTGCTGTATAAAAAGGATTTTTCAGTTTTGTTCTTTTTTTAAGATCATAAATTTGAAAAATTTTATCTATTTTTTCACCAGAAGCTGTTGAATAGCTCCATCCTGTTATTTTTTCAGAAACAGGATTCATTGAAATTACATAACCATCAAGATCAGTTGTTATTACGCCATCTATGATTGAATTAAGAGTTATCCGCAAACTTTCTTCATTTTCTCTCAACTTTTCTTCAGATTTATTTTTTTCAATAATATCATTTTTTATTCTTTTCCTCATGTCGTTGATAGAATCGGCAAGATCTCGGAGTTCGTCATTTTCAGGAAAACTTTTATCAAGAACAAGTTCTGTATCAAGATCATTAAGTGAAATATTTTTTGAATAATTACTGATTGTTATAAGGTTTTTTATAACTAGGTTATAGATTATCATCAGAATAAAAAATGATAAGGTAAATATGTATACAGACTGAGTAATCAATATCACAAAAATTCTTTTGAACAGATCTGAATAAACCTCAGATAAAGAGGCTGAGACATGGAGTGTTCCTATTTCTATTTCTGTGCCTGCATAGTCATGTTTCAGAGGAAATTTTTTTGTAATTACTTTTTCTTCAGGTTTTATTTCTCCTACAGAAAAAATAGTATAGCTATCTGTAATTTTTAAAGAAACAATATTTTTGAGCGATAAAATACTTTCAAGCTGGGATGTAATGTTTTTTGAATCAATCTGCCAGAGACTTGTTTCAAGAGATTTAAGATTGGTATTTTCAATATGTTCAAACTGTTTATTTATATTATTAATATCTCTTTCAAATTCCAGATATATTTGAGCAGCAGATGTAATTAAAGTTATTACTGCACTGATGCAGAGTATGTAAATTAATTGTCTTCTTGCCAGAGGACTTTTAATAAAATCTGATAGTTTATTATTCATAATATACTCTGATTTGCCATTTTTATAATAATTACAATATTAAAAGCTACAAAGATCAAGGCGTGTTTATCAAGCAATAAGCAATTTAGGTAATTAAAATTGCAGATATTTAATTTTTTGTCAAATTACAGGAAGTTATTATTTTGATAGAAAATCTTTTTAATATTATTAAAAAGATCAGAATTTAAAAAGATAAAAATAAATTTTTTTAAGATATGATTCGAAATTAAGAAAATACTTGGTTGCAAAGTATCTCAGGCTTATAACAGGAATACCTGAGATACTTTTATAATTTAATTTAAAAACTATAATCGTTTTTGTTGCAGGCTTGAACTGAACAAGAATTAAGTTTTCGGCCAATTAATAATATTTTTTTAATAAAATCTATCAAAAATATTACGATCCGAACTTATAAAGGATAGCTCCCCATGTCAGACCCGCACCAAGTGCAGAAAGAAGTACAAGATCTTTAGAAGTATCAATTTTACCCTGCTCGATTGCTTCATCAAGAGCTATGGGAATGCTTCCTGCAGTCGTATTGCCGTATTTTTGAATATTATTGAACATTTTATCTTCGGAAAGTCCCAGTTTTTTCAAATAAAATTCATTAATTCTTAAATTAGCCTGATGAGGAATAATCATGTCAACTTCTTCAAGTTTACGATCGGCTTTTTCAAGAACTTCATAAGTAACTTCAGGAAGTTTGGTAACTGCTAATTTAAATATTCTTGAGCCGTCCATTTTAGGGTATTCTCTTCCGTCTA
>JBNJDM010000057.1:0-13723 GCA_051744925.1 Thermodesulfobacteriota bacterium
ATCTTGTTTAAAATATTTTCAGCTTCTTTTCTGCTTTCATAAATATGCGGAGAGACCTTTCTTTCCTGGAAAGCACTGCCAAGCTTCATTCTTAAAAATGCGCTTGTAGTATATCTTGTAACTCCGGAATAAAATCTGTCCACAAGATCTTTTACCATTTTTGTATATTCGCCTACAAGATCAGGATTTATGTAGAAATTATCATAATTGACAACAGTTGATACTCTTTGTTTAAGAGGAGTCAATATATTTTCAACACTCTTTCTTATATTTTCGATATCCTGTTTGTTTTTTATTGAAAGACCTTCAAAATTGACAAAGAATCTTAAATTATCCCTATCTAGAAGTAGTCTTGATTTTAAAGGAATAGATAAAATATCTGATTTAAGCTCCATCGGCTCGTCAGTAAATATTCTTGGATCCATTTCCTTTAAATCTGGTGAAACTTCGGGACGAAACTCCATATACGGGTAAATATCTTTTTCAGGGTCTATTCCCGGAGCAATCTCTTCCAGCACAATACCTTTTTCAGATAATGAAAAAACAGCCCTTTCAGTAATGTATAAAACAGGTTTTTTCTTTTCCGATGCAATTTTTCCGGAAAAAGTAATCTGTTCAACCTCTTTTTTGAATTTTGAAAATTTACCCTCTTTAATTATTTTGAGCTTTTTGTCTTCAGTTTCAGTTTCAAGGCCTCCTGCTGTGAATGTACCAAGATATATTACTTTTTGGGCATTCTGGGTAATATTTATAAAACCGCCGCAGCCGACAAGGGTTCCAGCATATCTGCTTACATTCACATTACCTGTTTGATCTGCTTCAGCCATTCCGAGAAAAGCAAGGTCAAGACCGCCGCCGTCATAAAAATCGAACTGATAAGGCTGGTCAATTATTGCCTCAGTATTTACTGCTGTTCCAAAATCAAGACCTCCTGATGGTAATCCGCCAATAACTCCGGGTTCTGCAGTAAGTGTAATATAATCGAGAATTTTTTCTTCATTTGCCACATTTGCAATAACTTCAGGCATTCCTATTCCAAGATTTACAACTGAATTTGCCTCAAGCTCAAAAGCGGCTCTTCGTGCAATTATTTTTCTTACACTCATTTCAACATCTTCTACTGAATTGGAAGGAATTCTTATTTCACCGCTGTATCCCGGATTGTATTCAGTTGCTATTGTCTGCCAGTGATATTCAGGCTCTGCCTGTACAATACAGTCTACAAGTATGCCCGGAATTTTTACCTGCTGGGGATTTAGAGAATGTTTTTCAGCAATTCTTTCCACCTGGGCTATAACAAGGCCTCCTGAGTTTTTAGCACACATTGCCATTGATATAGATTCAAGTGTAAGAGCTTCTTTTTCCATTGTTATATTGCCCTGGGTATCGGCTGTTGTACCTCTTATAACTGCAATATTTATTGGAAAAGTTTTGTATGCAAGATACTCTTTGCCGTCAAAGTTAACAAGCTCAACAATATCTTCAGTTGTCTGAGGATTTACTTTTCCGCCTTCAAGTCTTGGATCGACAAATGTTTTAAGGCCAACAGAAGTAATTGTTCTCGGTTTTTTAGCTGCCGAGTCTCTGTACATATGGGCAATTACTCCCTGGGGAAGGTTGTAGCCCTGAATTTTTCCGTTAAGAGCAAGCTTTGAAAGTTTTGGAACAAGACCCCAGTGGCCGCCGATAACTTTTTTTAAAAGTCCTTCATGGCCGAATCTGTTCATTCCTTTGTCTTTGCGGTCGCCTATTCCTGCAGTATAAACAAGGGTAAGGTCTTTTGGAGTTTTGGTTTCAAGAAATTTGTTTTCAAGTTCAACCAGTATTTTTTCAGGAATACCTGTGCCTACAAACCCGCTCACAACTATTGTGTCATCGTCCTGAATAAGGTCTACTGCTTCTTTTGCTGAAACTATTTTGCCTTTTTGTACATTTCCTGAGGTCAGGTCATTAAAAAGAGGGTGTGAATTGTCATACTTTTTATCCATCAACTTTACTCCTGTATATAAATATATATGAAATATAAAAGAAATCTTGAAAAACAGTGTTTTTTAAGGTATTTTGAACTTAAATTAAACGTTTTTTAACTTATCACATAATTTGTTAATCTTCAAAATAATCGGTTTTATTTCTTCAGGGAAAAGTTTAAATGGATGCAAATCATATTAACCCTTTCATAGAAACACTTCTTTACATTTTAGATACAACGGCTCAGTTGAAAGGGAATATAAAAAAGCCTTATCTTAAAAAAGATCCTTCATCAAACGGTCCTGTAAGCGGATTAATAGAGATGTCCGGAGATATAAAAGGATTTGTTTCAATAACTTTTTCTGAAGAGGCGATTTTAAAGATTGTATCAGTTATGTTCGGCGAAGATATGACCGAATTAAATGATGATGTAAAAGATGCAGTAGGCGAGCTTGTAAACATGGTCTGCGGACAGGCTACAAACAAGTTTGCAGAAAACGGAAACTCAATCAAAGTTGAGTCCCACGGTATTAAAGATGGTGAAAAACACTTTCTTCCCAATATCGAGGAAAGACCTTTTCTTACTATCCCGGTGGAAACAGAAGCAGGAAATCTTTACATTGATGTCTCTTTAGAGAAATAAATATCACTTTTTCAAAATTTTACAAAATAAATCTATATTTGGCCAAAAGCAAAAATTCTTAGTTCAGTTACGGTAGATAAAAAATTTAACCGCAGAAATACTTAAGTATTTTGAGGATTAAATTTTAATTCTAACGCAGAATTGTGGAAAAAGGCAATTTTCCTTCAGCCATGAATTAACAACTTTTTTAATTCACAGTTTCGATCAGTATAACAGGTTTTTTTAAAGTGTGTTGTACTGACTGTATTTAATTGTTTTAAGTAAAAAATCAGGGGGTTGTATGAAAAAAAATTTAAGTCTTAAATTTAAATTTTTAGGGTATGTGGGAACTGTTGTTGTTCTTGCTTTCATTATTACCATTGTCATAGTTGCTTCAAAAGCAAATGAAACAGCTTATGATAAAACAATGGAAGGCGCCAGGCAAACAGGGCACAGATACTCAAATGAAGTAAAAGATCTTTTAGGTAAGCCCCTTGATACTGCAAGGGCCATTGCAGCATCCTTTTCAGGAATGAAGGAGTCAGGAGCGGACATGTCAAGAGATACAGCAAACGCTATGCTTAAGAAAACTCTTGAAAATAATTCAAAGCTTCTTGGTATCTGGACGGTCTGGGAACCCGACGCTTTCGACGGCAAAGACAGTGAGTTTAAGAATGAAAAAGGCCATGATGATACAGGAAGGTTTATACCATACTGGAACAGAGCAGGTGGGATTCATCTTGAGCCTTGTGTTGAATATGAAACATCTGACGGATACTATAAAAGGCCGCTTAAAACAGGGGATGAAGTCTTTATGGAGCCTGTTACATATGAAATAGGCGGTGAAGATACAATGGTTGTGAGTGTATGTGTTCCTGTAAAAGTAAACGGAAAGTCTGTAGGAGTTGTAGGTGCTGATTATTCAATGGATACATTCTGGGAACTTGCAAAAGAGATAAAACCTCTTGGTACTGGATATATATTTTTAACAGCTGCAAACGGTGATATTGCAGCTCATCCCCAGTCTGATATAATAGGAACCAATGTTAAGGAACATTTTCCTGATGATCGAATTTCTTCAAGAATTGAGGCAGGCGAAGAATTTATGCTGGAGAAGGTCTCTACTGTATCAAAAACGACGTCCTATTATATGTTTAATCCGGTTAAGCTTGGCAAAGGAAAAGCAAACTGGGGGTTTTGTACTGTAATTACAGAAGATAAAATTTTTGCTGATTCTAGAAATATAAGAAATACTGCAATTATCATAGGTCTTGTTTCTGTTATTGCTGTTTTCGGCCTGCTTTACTGGATAGCAAACAACATTGTTGCAAAGCCGGTTAATGATGTAATGAAAGGAATAAAAGAAGTAGCAGAAGGCGAAGGTGATTTAACAAAGCGCCTGGAAATAAAAAATACTGATGAAATTGGTGATCTTGCATTCTGGTTTAATAAATTTATAGAAAATCTTCAGGAAATGATTACAACTATTTCCAACAATGTTGCAGAAATAGATGAGTCAGGTAAGGAGCTTTTAAAAACTGCAGGAGATGTAAATAAAGAAACTGAAAATACAAAATCGAGATCAAATCAGGTAGCAACAGCAGCTGAAGAACTAAGTTCAAATATGAATTCCATTGCAGGTGCAATGGAGCAGACTTCAACAAATATCGGCGGTGTTGCCTCTGCTATGGAAGAGATGACCTCCACTGTAAATGAAATAGCAGGTAATTCGGAAAAGACAAAATCTGTTGCTGAAAATGCTGTTGATAAATCTGAAAAAACCTCATCAAGAATGAATGAGCTGGGACAGGCTGCTGAAGCAATAGGAGCTGTTGTTGATACAATTACAGATATTTCTGATCAGACAAATCTTCTTGCACTTAATGCTACAATAGAGGCTGCAAGAGCTGGCGAGGCAGGAAAAGGTTTTGCTGTTGTTGCAAACGAAATAAAAGAGCTTGCAACCCAGACAGCTCAGGCAACAAGTGATATAAAGGAAAAAGTAAGCTGGATTCAGCAGTCTACTGATACTTCTGTTTCGGATATGAGTGAAATTAAAAATATTATAAATGAAATAAATGATTTTATCACAACTATAGCTACAGCAGTTGAGGAACAGTCTGTTTCAAGCAACGAAATTTCAAACAATGTAAATCAGGCTGCTCAGGGTATTCAGGAAGTAAATGAGAATGTTACCCAGAGTTCGGGTGTTTCCAATGAAATAGCAAAAGATATATCAGAGGTTAATCGTGCTGTGTCTGCAGTTGACAATTCTGTCGATAGTATAAATGAAAGAGCTCAGAAGCTTTCAAAGTCGGCAGAAACCTTGAAAAAACTTGTTCAGGGTTTTAAAATATAATAATCTCCCACAGTTTTAAATGCTGCCGTATTAAACGGCGGCATTTAACTGTGTATATATTTTGGTATTTAACAGATTTTCAGAAATATCAGGCTGTAATAAAACTTAAATAATAAAAAACAATGGTTTTTCCAAAGAAAATGTAAATTACAGCACCAAGGGAAAGAAAAGGACCAAAGGGAACAGCGTATTTCATATCTTTGCCCTTGATCAGCATTGTAATAATACCGACTACAGTACCTGTAAGAGAAGAAGCAAATATAGTAAAAAATACACCTTTATATCCTGTAAAAGCACCTATCATTGCAAGAAGTTTTATGTCGCCTCCGCCCATGCCGTCTTTTTTTGATGCAAAATAATACAAAACTGCAATAAGATAGAGTGTTCCTCCGCCTGTGAGTATACCCAGAACAAGGTCTAAAAATGGTATTTCACCTAAAACAAGTGCTGCTGCAAAAAATATTATTATTCCGGGAAGACTTATAATGTCGGGGATTATTTTATGTTCCAGATCAATAAAGCTTATAACAATTAATGCACATATAAAAATAAATACAAATAAGGCCTTAAGGGAAAGAGAAAAGGAAAAAACAGAGTAAAAAGCAAAAAAACCTGCTAAAATCTCAACAATAGGGTACTGAACAGATATTTTTGTTTTGCAGAACCTGCATTTTCCCATAAGAATTATATAACTCAGTACAGGAATGTTATCGTACCATTTTATATTTGCTTTACATTCCGGGCATTGAGAAGGAGGAAATACTATTGAAATATTTCCGGGAATTCTTAATATACAAACATTAAGAAAGCTGCCTATGCAGGATCCGAAAATAAAAGAAGCAATCAGAATGAAATTTTCAGGCACCATATTAATTTCTTTTTATTATTAAGGTTGAAATTTAATTAAAAAGAAAATACTAAGTTCCAGGTGTTGTCAACTTAAAAAACAGGTTTATATTTAAAGGATTGCCTGAAATTAAAAAGATTAAATCCAGGTGTTAATATAAAAAGATGCTCATTAAGAGCTGAATTTAAACTAAGAATTACTAATTCGGGAGAAAGAATGGCAGAAACAGATAAAGACGATCTGATAAATATACTTGAAGAAGAATTCAGCCAGGAAGATATTCCTGAAACTATGCCGATGATGCCTGTACGAGACGTTGTTATCTTTACAGATATGCTTCTGCCTCTTTTTATTGGCAGGGATAAATCTATTAAAGCAGTTGATGCGTCCGTAGACAGTGATAATTTTGTTTTTCTTGCTACTCAGCAGGATCCTGCATCAGAAGAACCCGGGCCTGATGAAATATATTCTGTTGGAACGGTTGCAAAGGTTCTCAGGGTTATGAAGCTTCCCGATGGTAAGGTGAAAGCCCTTGTTCAGGGAGTTTCAAAAGGTGTTATTGACGAATATCTCGAAAAAACTGATTATTACGATGTAAAGGTAAGCCCTGTTTTTGATATAGAGCCTGATGATTCTGATATGGAAATCGAGGCTCTTGTAAGAAATGTAAAAGAGCAGAGTGAAAAAATACTCGGACTCAGGGGCGAGCTCACCAACGATATTAAATCTGTTTTTGATTCTCTTGAAGATCCTTCAAAACTTGCAGATCTTGTTGCATCAAATCTTCAGCTCAAGCTTGATGAAGCACAGGCTCTTCTTGAGGAAAGAGATGTAAAGACAAGACTTAAAAAAGTTAATGACTACCTTATGAAAGAGGTTGAGCTTTCGGTTGTTCAGGCAAAAATTCAGTCGGACGTAAGGGATGAAATCTCAAAAACTCAGAAAGATTATTATTTAAGAGAGCAGATGAGAGCTATTCACCGTGAACTTGGCGAGGCAGATGATAAGCTTGAAGAGATAGAAGAGTACAAGAAAAAGATAAAAAAAGCTAAAATGCCTGCTGCTGTTAAAGAGGAAGCTGATAAACAGCTCAGAAGATTTGAGCAGATGAACTCAGATTCTTCCGAAGCAGGTGTTATAAGAACTTATATAGACTGGCTTGTTGAACTTCCCTGGTCAAAATCTTCCAAAGATATGCTTGATATTAAAAAGGCTGCAAAAGAGCTTGATAAAGCACATTACGGTCTTGATAAGGTCAAGGAGAGAATCTTAGAATATTTAAGTGTTAAAAAGCTCAATGCAGGTTCAAAATCTCCCATACTTTGTTTTGCAGGTCCTCCCGGAGTAGGTAAAACATCTCTTGGTCAGGCCATAGCAAGAGCTATGAACAGAAAGTTTCACAGGGTTTCCCTTGGCGGAATAAGAGATGAAGCCGAAATAAGAGGACACAGACGAACTTATATAGGTGCAATGCCGGGCAGAATAATTCAGGGAATAAAGGCAAGCGGAACAAAAAATCCTGTTTTTATGCTTGATGAAATAGACAAACTCGGATCCGATTTCAGGGGTGATCCGTCTTCAGCACTTCTTGAAGCTCTTGATCCTGAGCAGAATTCTGAGTTCAGTGATCATTATCTTAATCTTGCCTTTGATTTGTCAAAGGTAATGTTCATTCTTACTGCAAATATGACAGATACTATTCCTTCAGCTCTTCTTGACAGAATGGAGATAATTGAACTTTCAGGTTATACTCCAGAAGAAAAGCTTAAAATTGCAGAAAAGTTCCTTATTCCAAGACAGAAAAAAGACTGTGGAATAAAGAAAAACCAGCTGACAATAAGCAGTAATGCTCTTATGAAAATTATAAGGGAATATACTGCAGAAGCAGGAGTAAGAAATCTTGAAAGAGAGATTTCTGCAATAACAAGAAAATCTGCAAGGCTTATAATTGAAAAGGAAAAAGAGAAGATACGAATAAACTCTTCAAATCTTTCAAAATTTTTGGGTGCTGAAAAATATCAGCCTGAAATGGACAAGGAAGACAGTCAGATCGGTCTTTCAACAGGTCTTGCATGGACTGAAGTCGGAGGAGAAGTTCTTTATATAGAAGCAACAATGCTTCCTGGCAAAGGAGATGTTCAGATAACAGGTCAGATAGGCGATGTAATGCAGGAGTCTGCAAGGGCCGCTTTAAGTTATGCAAAATCGAAGCTTAGCTTCATGAATCAGGATGAATCTTTTTTTGAAAACAGAGATATTCATATCCATGTACCTGCAGGAGCTATACCAAAAGACGGACCTTCAGCAGGCATAGCAATGGCTGCTGCTCTTATATCCGCAATTGTTGAAAAACCTGTTAAAAGCGATGTTGCAATGACAGGAGAAATTACATTAAGAGGCAGGGTTCTGCCTATTGGAGGCCTTAAGGAAAAAGCTCTTGGTGCTATGCGCGGAGGGATTAAAACAATACTTTTCCCTGAGAAAAATAAAAAAGAGCTTTCAGAAATCCCTGCAAATATAAAAAAGAAAATTAAATTTATACCTGTTTCAGGGATTGAAGAAGTCCTTTCCATTGCTATAGCAGAAGATATATTTGATGAAGAAGTAAGCCAGGAGGAAGACGAAGAATAAAATGCTTGTTTTTGGGGCTGATACAGCAACTGAATATCTTAATCTGGCTATTTGTGAAAACGGTAAAGTTTTGTCTGAAATTTCTTTTAGAAACCAGGGGACTCATTCCAGAAATATAATTCAAAATATTGATTACTGCTATAGTCTTGCAGGTAAAAAAATTGCTGATACTGATCTTTTTGCAGCAGGAACAGGTCCTGGTAATTTCACCGGAGTCAGGATAGGTGTAAGTATTTTAAAAGGGATGTCATATCCACTTAAAAAACCTCTTACCGGAGTATCTTCACTTGATGCTGCAGCCTGGACATTCAGATATTCGGATAAAACAATTTTAAGCGTAACAGATGCAAGAAGACAGGAAGTTTATTATGCCTTTTACAGATTTAAAAACGGTGTTCTTGCTGATAAAACCCCTGAAAGGGTTGTCAGGCCTGAGAATATAAAAGAATATTTAAATGAAGAAATAATAATAACAGGCAGCGGAGCCTATATATATTCAGATATCTTTGACCTTTTGTTTGCAAAAGTGTATTATCCCCCTTTTTGGATGACTGAATCAAAACCCCAGGCCATATGCGAAATAGCTGAAGAAAAGTATCGTAAAAATAAAATTGATGAAACATTCGGGATTGTTCCAAACTATATAAGAAGATCAAACGCAGAGGAAAGCCGATCCTCATATTGACACCCGGTATTGGCTTTGTTAACTTTAAACTACTGGAATTTATAATGGATTTTATTGAAACAGCAGAAAAAAAACTTAAAATAACAAAATACGGATTCCCGATTATAGGCTCAGCTCTTTTAATATCTTTAATACTGCTTTGGGCAGGTCTGATATTTCTTTTTGTTCCCGCAGCTTTTTTCACACTTTTTTCCCTTTATTTTTTCAGAGATCCTGAAAGAACAGCTCCTTTGGGTAAAAATATTGTTATTTCTCCGGCAGACGGAAGGGTGCTTAAAACGGAAAACCTTGACAAATCACCTTATGACGGTGAAAAATGTATAAAGATAAGCATTTTTATGTCTGTTTTTAATGTTCATGTAAACAGGATTCCTTTTTCAGGTACAGTAAAAGATATAAAATATTTTCCGGGTAAATTTTTAAACGCTTCTTTTGACAAAGCATCTGAAGATAATGAAAGAAATGCTGTATTAATAGAGACTAAAGACGGAATAAAATTCTGGACTGTTCAGATTGCAGGTCTTATAGCAAGACGGATTGTTACTAATATTAAAACCGGAGATTTTGTTGAAAAAGGAAACAGATACGGGATGATAAAATTCGGTTCAAGACTAGAGCTTTATGTCCCGACTGATTGTGAAATTAATGTGGAAAAAGGTGATATAGTAAAAGCCGGAGAAAGTATAATTTGTAAATTCAATGAACTGCAATCATAAAAGTTGTTATTGTTGCTGCAATGAAGAACCAGGGATAAAGAAATGAGTAAACTAAAAAAAATATATATTCTTCCGAATATGCTGACTGCAATGAATGCACTCTGCGGTTTTTATTCCGTAGTATCTGCTGTCAGAGGAGATTTTACTGTTGCAGCAGCAGCGGTTATTGCAGGGATGTTTTTTGATATTCTTGACGGAAGAGTTGCCAGAATGACCCATACTGAAAGCGATTTTGGAATGGAATTTGATTCATTGTGTGATCTTATAAGTTTCGGGGTTGCTCCCGCAGTTTTGACATATATGTGGATTTTGCCCCAGGCCGGAAGAGTAGGCTGGCTGAGCGCATTTGTTTTTATAATCTGCGGAGCTTTAAGGCTTGCAAGATTTAATTCAGCAGATCATTCCGACTCAAAATATTTTACAGGTCTTCCTATTCCTGCGGCTGCATTTATAACTGTATCCTGGTATCTGTTCTGCAGTAAAACCGGATTTGAAGGCAAGGCTGTAGAAATTATATCAATGATTTTTATTTATGTTTTAGCTTTTCTGATGGTAAGTAATGTTAAATACCCATGTTTTAAAAAAGCGGAAAAAGATCAGAAAATTCCTTTTAATATTTTAGTAGCTTTAATTCTTGCAGTAGTTCTTATTGCAGCTGAACCGCGCATTATGTTATTTATAACCGCTTTTATATATCTTGTTTCAGGCTTTGTTATTTTATTAAAGCCTGGTCACAGGCATACAGAGTCTTTAAAGTCTGAATAATTTTTTTAATTTTATTACTTATATCGCTTCATTTTAATTATGAAGCGGTATTTTTTTATATTTAGTGACTTAGTTAAAATTTTATTTTTTTGTTTATTAATTAGTGATTTAAGGGGATAAAAATGACTCAAAAAAAATTCACCGTGGCTATTGCGGGCGCAACAGGCGCTGTCGGCAATGTAATGATTAAAGCTCTTGAAGAAAGAAATTTCCCTGTAGCTAAGCTTAAACTACTTGCATCAAAAAGATCTGCAGGAAAAAAACTCCGCTTCTGCGGCGATGAAATAGAAGTTGAAGAAATGACAAAAGACTCTTTTAAAGATGTCGATATCGCACTTTTTTCCGCAGGCGGAGGAACAAGTAAAGAATTTGCTCCTTTAGCAGCTGCAGCAGGCGCAATTGTAGTAGATAATTCAAGCGCATGGAGAATGGATCCTGATGTTCCTCTTGTTGTTCCCGAGGCAAATCCCCATGCAGTTGCAGGCTATACAAAAAAAGGTATTATAGCCAATCCTAATTGTTCAACTATTCAGATGCTTGTTGCTCTTGCGCCGATTTACAGAGATTACGGAATAAAAAGAATTGTTGTTTCTACTTATCAGGCTGTTTCCGGAAGCGGTAAAAAAGCTATAGACGAACTTCTTGATCAGACAAGGTCAAAAATAAACTTTATTAATTATGAAAATAAGGTTTACCCCCACGACATTTCATTTAACTGTCTTCCTCATATAGATGATTTTCTTGATACAGGATATACCAAAGAAGAAATGAAAATGGTAAATGAAACAAGAAAGATTCTTGAAGATGACTCCATAGGTGTTACAGCAACAACTGTAAGAGTACCTGTATTTTACGGTCATTCAGAATCTGTAAATATTGAAACATTAAAACATGCAGATGCAGCAGAAATAAAAAAGCTTCTTGAAAATTCACAAGGTATAAAAGTTGTTGATAATCCGGGAAAAAATGTATATCCTCTAGCTGTTGATGCAGCTGGTAAGGATCTTACTTTTGTAGGAAGAATAAGACAGGATGAATCAATAGAAAACGGTATTAACCTGTGGGTAGTAGCTGACAATATAAGAAAAGGGGCGGCGACAAATACAGTCCAGATTGCTGAAATTCTGGCGGAATCGTATTTGTAAAAAGCTGTCATAAAGATAATTTTTTTAAAAAGAGGCCGTTGAAATAAAATGGTCTCTTTTTATTTTATTAAGGAGGAAGAAATTGGAAAGAATTCCGATCACTAAAGGCGGCTATAAGGTTTTAAAAGACGAGCTTACCAACCTCAAAACTGTGGAAAGACCTAAAAATATAGAGGCAATTGAAGTAGCAAGAGCTCATGGTGATCTTTCGGAAAATGCAGAATATGATGCAGCAAAGGAAAGACAGTCATTTATTCAGGGCAGAATAAATGAACTTGAATATAAACTGGCTAATGCGGAAGTAATTGATCCTTCGAATATTTCAAAGGATAAGGTTGTTTTCGGAGCAAAGATTCTTCTGGAAAATATAGATACAGGCGATGAAGTTGAATATCAGCTTGTAGGTCCTGATGAATCTGATATAGATAAAGGCAAAATTTCTGTTACTTCTCCCCTTGGAAAAGAACTTCTGGGAAAAGTTCCCGGTGATGAGGTTGTTTTTCAGGCTCCGGGCGGTAAGAGAATTTATGAACTGGTTGAAATAATATAAAATAACAGGAGTTGGAAATGGCAAGAATTACAGTAGAAGACTGCTTGTCTAAAGTAACTAATCGTTTTGAACTTGTACACATGGCTGCTTCAAGAGTTCGTCAGCTAAGAGAAGGTTCTGAATACCTTGTACAAAGAGCAAAAAATGAAGATGTTGTTATGGCATTAAGAGAGATTGCCGCAGGAAAGGTTGTTTTAAAAACTGATGGCGACTCTGAATAAGAATTATCTGCTTTACAGGAATAAAAAATACTTCCGCCTGAACAAACTTGTCGGAAAGGCCATAGTTAAATACGATCTTATTGGTGAAGGCGACAAAATACTTATAGGTGTTTCAGGCGGTAAAGATTCAATAACTCTTCTTGCAGCTATAAATGACAGAGTTGAATGGGCTCCGGTTAATTTTGAATTTGTTCCTGTTTATATTGATCCGGGTTTTGATGGGGGCTTTTCAGAGGAACTTAAACAATTCTGCAATGAAAACGATATCAATATTCATATTGAGTACACAAATTTCGGCGTTTATGCACACGGACCTGAAAATATTAAAAAGAGTCCGTGTTTTTTATGTTCATGGAACAGAAGAAAAAGGTTTTTTGAACTGGCCAAAGAATTTGGGTGTAACAAGATAGCCCTTGGTCACACTAAAGACGATCTTATTGCCACTCTTTTCATGAATATGAGCTACAAAGCAAGCATGAGCACAATGCTTCCAAAGCAGGAATTTTTTAAAGGACAATTTGAAATTATCCGTCCTCTTTGCCTTGCTGATGAAAAAGATATAAAAAGTTTTATAAACTCTTCAGGTCTTCCGGTTTATGAAAATTCATGTCCTTCAGCAGGGATTTCAAAAAGAGATGAAATGAAGGATTTTTTGAAAGTTCTTTATAAAAATAATAAACGGGTAAAGGAGAATATATTCAGGTCAATGTCGAATGTTTCTCCTGAATATCTTTTACAGGATCTGAAATGAAAGATATACAAAAAGAAAAAGACTACCGCAGGATACCTATAGATAAAGTCGGCATTAAAAATTTAAGATATCCTGTAACTGTTCAGGATAAGGAAAACAGGTATCAGCAGACTGTAGCAAATATCAATATGTATGTTGATCTTCCCCACCATGTTAAGGGAACTCATATGAGCAGGTTTGTTGAAATGCTTCATATTTTCCGGCAGGAGCTTTCCTTTGAAGCATTTGCAAGAATTTTAAAAGAGATGAAACAGCAGCTTAATGCAAGATCATCACATATTGAGCTTAAATTTCCGTATTTTATAAAGAAAAAATCTCCTGTTACAGATTCTTCGGGTCTGATGGATTATTCATGCAGAATAATAGGTCAAAGCGATAAAAATAATAAAATCGATATTGTTTCAGAGGTTGAGGTTCCTGTAACTTCAGTATGTCCATGCTCAAAAGAGATAAGCGATTGCGG
>JBNJDM010000058.1:0-13711 GCA_051744925.1 Thermodesulfobacteriota bacterium
TTTGTAAAATAAGCCAAAAAATCAGTAGGTTATTTTTATAAAAAATTTATATTTTTTCTATTTTGACACAAACTCCGTTTAATACAGCTGTTCCAGAGACAGGGTCTGTTTCCAGCGGAATTATCCTGTTTACATTAACTCCGGGATTTTTCTTTGCTGTTTCCATCCTGATATCTTCAAAGTCATGTCCAAAGCCATGGGGTATAGACACAACTCTTTCTTTTATCTCATCTTTAATTTCTACAGGAATGGTTATTTCAGAAGCTTCAGTCTTTACTTTAACACTGTCATTATTAATAACACCGATTTTTTGGGCATCAGCAGGATTCATAAAAAGAGAGCATTTGTTGTTCTTTGATAAAGAGCTTATATTATGCATCCAGGAATTATTTGTTCTTAAATGTCTTCTTCCTATTAATATAAATTCATTTTTATTTTCTTCCATAGAATTTTTAAGTTCTTTTTTAAGTTTTTCCACGCTGTTTTTTATATCTTCAGGGTAGATATCAATTTTTGAATCAGGGGTTAAAAGTGCTTTTTCACACCAGGGTTCAAGATCTCCCAAATCTATATAATTATTGTTTTCAATTATTTTTAAAAGATTTATTCCGTCAGGATTCATACCAAAGTTATCACCGTAAGGGCCTATTCTAAGAAGAAAATCTAGGATTCTTTCAGGTCCTTTTTCTCCGTTTAGCATTGAAATAAGAACTTCATTTGTAACTCCTGCCTTTTCTTCACCGCCAAGCCCTTTGATTACCTGAGAGGCAATATCATTGAGCATACTTTTTTCAATCTCTTCAGCCGGAGTCTGCCACCCTTTATTTTTCATTATAAGAATAAGCTTTGCCAGAATCTCCCACTTATCTTTTTCATGTTTTGATTTTTCAATTACAGGCTGTGAATAAGAGGCAAAATTTCTTACAGCAAGACCATGGAAAAAGAAATCATAATGGCCGTGACTTAAAGGTGATGCCGGTGGAAGAATCACATCTGCATGCCTTGTTGTCTCATTAATATAGTAGTCTACTGAAACCATGAATTTAAGATTACCAAGCGCCTTATCAAGGCGTTCACTTTCAGGAACTGCTATAACAGGGTTTCCTGCTATAGTTACAAAACCTTTTATCTGTCCTTCACCCTTTGTTTCCATTTCTTCAGCCATTACAGAAACAGGGAGTTCTCCCATAACTTCTCCTGCACCTGAAACTCTTGATTTAAACCTGTGAACTTTGAAACCTTTTTTGGGAAGACTTCCCAGGGGAATATGGGCAGGTTTTGGAAAAAGATTCCCTCCTTTTTTATCAAAATTACCTGCAAGTATATTTACAGCCTCAATAAGCCATGAAGTAACAGCTCCGTATTTTACTGTGCATGTACCCATTCTTCCGTAAACAGCGCATTTTTCTGTGTTTGCAATCTGTTTTGCAAGGTTTTCGATTGTATCTTTTTCAATGCCGCATATTTTGGCAGCTTTTTCCGGAGTAAAATTTTCAGCTTCTTTTTTAAGTTCTTCAAAGTTCTTTAAAAGATTTTTATCCTGATTAAGAGATACAAGATTATCCCTGAAAAAAATATTTATCATTGAAAACAAAAAGACAGCATCCGTTCCCGGATTAACAGGAATATATATATCTGCCTGCTCAGCTGTGGCAGATTTAAACGGATCTATAACAGCAAGCTTTCCGCCCCTTTTTTTTAGTTTTTTAATTCTTTTTTTCATATCCGGAGCAGACATTAAACTGCCGTTGGATACAAAAGGATTGGCTCCGAAAACAACAAAGAAATCAGTATTGTTTATATCAGGAACAGGAACTCTCATGGGATTTCCGTACATAAATCCGCATGCGGCAAGTTTAGGCATCTGGTCTACTGTTGATGCTGTAAAAAGATTTTTAGACTTAAGGCTTTTTAAAAACGGCCCGAGAAAAAGCCCTCCTGCCATTGTATGAGTATTTGGATTTCCCAGATATGCACCAATTGAATCGCTGCCGTGATCTTCCCTGATTTTAAGAAATTTTTCTTCAATAAGTTTAAATGCTTCATCCCATGAGGCTTCTTTAAAAGAATTATTCTCCTTTATAAGAGGAGTTCTTACAAGATCAGGGTCTTCATGAAGATCTTTAAGTGCTGCTCCCTTGGGACAGATATAACCCTGAGAAGGCGGATAATTTTTATCTCCCCTTATTTTAACAACTGATCCATTCTCAACAGATACTTCAAGCCCGCAGCCTGCTTCACACAAAGGACAGATACGAAACTTCTTTTCAATCGACATATTAAAGCCTCCTTAATTGGAAATTGCCAGAAAACCAGAATTTTTTGTTTATCAACTAAATTGAGCATTTTCTTGTTTGCAATTAAATTTTATTATGTATTCAGGTTAATAAGCCTCCTGCGCCAAGTGAAGCTGTATCACTCAGATTCATGCTAAAACCTGCTGCAAGGCGGGGGAAAATAATATCAAAAGCTGTTTTCTCAAAATATATCCCTCCGGCAGGTACTCCTATAATTTTTGTATTTCCTGTTTCACCGGTAAGTGTCATTGCTCCGGGAAGAACAGGAGCTCCGTAGACTTCATTTTTAAGCCCTGCTTTTTTAAGTCCTTTTCTTGTAAGATCATCAGGATCAACAGAAAGCCCTCCTGTGACAACAATAATTTCACAACCTTTTTCAACAGCTTTTGTTACACTTTCAGATATTTGCTCTGAATCATCGGGAACAATATCTTCATAAATATTAATAAGACCAAGGTTTATGATTTTTTTTCTTATAACAGGTATAAAAGCATCCTTAATTCTTCCTGAACTGACTTCAGTTCCAGTTACAACAATCCCTATTTTATTATTAATATAGGGATAAACATTGAAAAATAATCCTTCATTTAAAACCTCTGCAGCCCGTAAAACTCCGTTTTTCCTTACATAAAGCGGAATTGCTCTTGTACCTGCAATAATCTGGTCTTTTTTAACAGGTAGATAATTATTACAAGCTGCGCAGATTACATCCTCACATGAATTAAAAGCCTTTAATTTTTCTTCATCATAAAAAAGAAGGCCGTTTATTTCAGATTTTATATTAATTTTTCCTTCTCTTGGCGGTTTTAAATAAAAAGTATTTTTCCCGCTTAATTTTGCAGCTAAAATTTCTGCTGCTTCATCTTCATGCATAAAATCTTCAGAAACAGACTCTTTTTGTGTATAAACAGATTCCTTACCCATTGATTTCATCATTTCAGCATCAGAAGCAGAAATCTTTTGATCTTTAAATACTGCTGTCCCTTTGAATGAAGTTCCATCAATTCTTGTCATGTCATGGAGAACTTTTTTGCCTATACTTTCATCCACATTTACTTTTTCAAGAAAAGCAGGTTCATCATCGGACTTATAAACAGGGAACTCTCCATTGCAGAAAGGACAGATATCCAGCTCTTTTTTTGTTCTGAAACTTTCCCTGCATGATTTGCAGATTTTAATTTTTCCTTTTTCAGAATAAAACTTATCTGTATCTATAAAAACCTTTTCAGTTCTGTATGCATCAAGACCTGCTTCAACTATTTCCTCAAATATCAACCTGGTATCCTGGTCTGATTTTTTCTTTTCCTTGTTTGCCCAGGCTTTAAACTCAGGCCATTTAACAAGTTTATCCTGATCAAGGGATGCTCTTACTCCGTAACCTGAGTATTTGTCATAAAACATCATGGAAAATCTTCCTGTATCCATGATCTTAAGCCAGCCGTTTCCTATTGTACACGGAGTAAGTACCTGAACCGTATCAGGCAGACATGCCCTTGTTTCAACAATTGCATCGTATAATCCGTTTTCAGGGAGATTTCTCATAATAAGCTCAACCATAAAACCGCCGCACACCATTCCGGGTGCTAAGTGGCCGTGAAAAGCCTTTACCTTTTCCATATACTTATCAACACTTAATCCTCTTATTTTCATAATAAAGCTTTCATACTTAAAATTTCTATTTGGTAATTCTGTTCAAATAAAACAGAAAAAATTTGTACAATTTTTCATACAACTATGTTTAAAAGCTTAAAAAACTCTTTATTCTTAAATTTATTTCATATATGAACTACTTTTAAAAAATAAAACTGAAAAATCAATGATAAAATGAAAGAAAATACTACAGGAATAATACTCTGCGGAGGCAAAAACACCCGTATGAAAGGCAAAAACAAGGCTTTTCTGGAAAAAGACGGGAAAACTTTTATTGAGATAATTTATAAAAATCTCATACAGACTACTAAAGAAATTATCATAGTTTCAAATGAACCGGAAAAATTTACTGAAAAAGGATTTAAAGCCTGCAGGGATATAATAAAAAAAAACACACCTCTTTCAGGAATTCATTCCGGCCTTGTGAACATGAATACAGATTTCGGGTTTGTTCTGGCATGCGATATGCCTTTTATAAAAAAAGAGGTATTATGTTTTATTGCAGAAAAAGCAGACTATTCGTCTGATGTGGTCACTCCATGTGAAAACACTTATTTCCAGCCTTTGTGCTCAGTTTATTCAAAAAAATGTATACCTTTTATTGAAACCCTTCTGCAAAAAGGTGAAGTAAAAACTGACAAGCTTTTTAAGCTTATAAATCTTAAAACAATACCTTATGATAATTTACGCAAATTTGATCCGAAACTAAAATCTTTTATAAACATAAACTCGAAAAAAGATTTTGAAACATTTTCAGATTATTAGGTTTTTTTGTTTAATAAAAAATTCTGACTTACGGTCAAATTCTATTAAAAAACTTTCAGTTTTTAACCACCATCATTCCAAAAAATTTTAGGGTTTATAAGAATTTTATGGTATATTCGTATAAATCATAAAATGGATAGCAAAAGATATGGATAAAGATAATTTACCCAAATATTTCGCAGGAATAGGTGCTTCTGCCGGCGGACTTGAAGCTCTTGAACTTTTTTTCCAGAACATGCCCCTTAATACAAAAACAGCTTTTATTGTTGTTCAGCATCTTTCACCTGACTATAAAAGCTATATGGTAGAACTCCTTGAAAAAAAAACAGAGCTTCAGGTTCATCGCGCTGAAGACGGAATGGAAGTTTTTGCTGACAATATTTATCTTATTCCTCCTAAAAAAAACATGACCATTTTTCATGGCAAACTAATTCTTACAGAACAGGATCATTCAAGAGGAATAAACCTTCCAATAGATATTTTTTTAAAATCTCTTGCAGCAGATAAAAAAGAAAAAGCAATAGGAATTATTCTCTCGGGTACCGGCAGTGACGGAATGCAGGGTGTAAGAAATATAAAAGAGGCCGGAGGGATTGTAATAGTTCAGAATGAACAGTCTGCCAAATTCGATGGAATGCCAAGAAGTGCGGTTTCAACAGGACTTGCAGATCTTGTTGTATCTCCTGATCAAATGCCGGAAGCACTTGTATCTATTGCTGCCCAGAACTTCAATGATCTGCCTGGCAAAAATTTCATAAAAAAAGATGAGGACAATCTTACAAAAATTTTTTCGCTTCTGAGATCGCTTTTCAAAACAGATTTTACTTTTTATAAACACAGCACTGTAATCAGAAGAATAGAAAGACGTATCAGTATAAATCGTCTCAATGATATTGACGAATATGTCAATTTTATAAATGAAAATAAAACAGAAGCCTTAACTCTTTACAAAGAACTTCTGATAGGTGTTACAGGTTTTTTCAGGGACAGGGAAGTTTTTGATCTTTTATCAGAAAAAATTATTCCCGAACTTATAAAAAACGCAGGCAATGAATTAAGAATCTGGAGTGCGGGCTGTTCCACCGGCGAAGAAGCATATTCAATTGCAATACTATGTGCTGAAGCAATGAGTGAGCTTAATCTTAAATGCGATGTAAAAATTTTTGCTACAGATATAGATAAAGACTCCCTTTTAAAAGCAGGACAGGGAGAATATCCTGAAAGTCTTGCAGCTGATATTTCTCCGGAAATTCTTACGAAGTATTTTATTAAAAAAAACGATTCTTTTGCTGTAGCCTCAAAAATAAGAGAAATGGTTGTTTTTGCAAGGCATGATATTATTAATGACCCTCCTTTTGCAAAAATGAACATGATAAGCTGCAGAAACCTTTTAATATATCTTCAGCCTGTACTTCAGCAAAAAATACTTGAGTTTTTCAATTTTTCCCTTGCAAAAGACGGAATACTTCTTCTTGGAACAAGCGAAACAACAGGAGAACTCTCTGAGTATTTTGAGCCAGTAAACCATAAACTAAAAACATACAAAGCTCTTGGGAAAAAGCTTCCTCCAAGAATTGATGAAACTCTTCCGGGGAAAGCTGTAAGAAGTAAAAACGGGTACAGCCATTCAGCCTCAGATTTCAATTTGCGCAGCTCAAAAAGCAGTTATGAAGAAAAAATCCTTGAAAGACTTCTTGAGACTCTTTCTGACGAAGTTATTCCTCTTACTCTTGTAGTAAATGATAAACTTGAAGTTTTAAGAGTATCCGGAGACACAAAAGATTACTTCAGACTACCTTCCGGCAGAATGTATAACGAGATAACCAAAATGGCCTGTGACAGCCTTTCCATTCCTCTTTCCAGCGGCCTTCAGAAAGTCTTTTCAAAAAATGAAAATATCAGATATTCCAAAATAAAGATTCAAAACAATAATCAGACAAAATTTATAAATCTTTCAATAAGACAACTTACAAAAAAAACAAATGATGAACCTCTTGCAGCAGTTATAATAGAAGAGCTCGGAGAACCTGACCTGTCGTCTGCAAGCTCATATACAGACTATGACATGGATCAGGAGGCAAAACACAGAATAACCGACCTTGAACAAGAGCTGCAGTTTACAAAAGAGAGCCTTCAGGCAACAATAGAAGAGCTTGAAACATCCAATGAAGAACTGCAGGCTACAAATGAAGAACTCCTGGCCAGTAATGAAGAACTTCAGAGTACCAATGAAGAACTCCAGTCAGTCAATGAAGAACTTTATACTGTAAACACAGAACATCAGCAAAAAATTATTGAGCTTACAGAACTTAATAATGATATGGACAATCTGCTTGCATCTACCCAGATAAGCACTCTTTTTCTTGATGAAAACTCTGAAATAAGAAAATTCTCCCATGAAGTACAAAAAATATTCAATATAGTAGACCATGACATAGGAAGACCTATAGATCATATAAATCATTCAATAGTAAACCTGGATCCTTTAAAAATAATAGAACGGGTTCAAAAAACAAATGAGCCCGAAGAAACAGAAGCTTTAACTTCTGACAATAAAACCTATCTTATGAGAATTCTGCCTTACTCAATAGGCCCTCTTTCCTTTTCCGGACTTGTGATCACATTTATTGATATTACAAGAATCAAGGAAGCTGAAAATGATCTGAGAAAAGAAAGTTCTCTTGTATCAGCAATCATAGAAACAACACCTACCGGAATAACAATGGTGGACAAATACGGACAGATAATTTTTGCAAATAAAAAAGCACTTGAAATGTTCGGGCTAACCAAAGAAGAAGTAAAAAAAAGAGGGTTTAATTCAGAAGAGTGGGAAATAACAGATTGCAGCGGCAAAGAGTTTAAAACTGAAAATCTTCCTTTTACTATTGTAAAGAAAACCCTTAAGCCGGTAAAAAATATTGAGCATCATATAAAAACCAAAGCCGGAAAAACTGTATGTCTCTCAATCAGCTCCGCGCCTTTATTTGATCAATCGGATCAGTTTTCAGGAATGGTTTCTGTTCTTGAAGATACAACTTATAAATGCAAAAATAAGTAGCTTTGCCATGAATGAACAAGAGAATTCAAAATTTAAAAAACTCAGGAAAAAAGCTGAAGAACTCTTGAGTCAGACACCGGGCATAGATCAAAAAGACGCTTTTTCAAATCTTCTTCAGGAGCTGCAGATACATCAGATAGAGCTTCAGGTTCAAAACAGCGAACTTCTGGAAACCACAAGAGAACTTGAAAAATCAAGAGACAGGTTTTCTTTTCTTTACCACCATTCTCCTGTAGGCTATGCATCGCTTGATAAAAACGGAATTATAAAAGAGGCAAACAACCGACTGGCAGAAATAACACAACAACCTCTTGACAGTATACTTTTCAGACCTTTATCAGATTTAATTTACGAAGAAGATAAAAAAATATACTTTGCAAGATTTAAAGCTTTTATAAAAAAACCTGAAAACAAACTCCTTGAAACAAGACTGAAAAAAAATAAATCTTTTTTTCATGCTAAGATTGAAGGCAGATACATCCCCTGGAATGATAAAACCGAATCTGACAATAATATTCTTATCACAATAACTGATATTTCTCAGAAAAAAAAGCTTGAAGAAAAACTTAGAATGTCAAACCGAATGGATACGGCATCTACAATGGCCGGCGGGATAGCACATGAATTCAACAATATTTTGTCAGTAATAATAGGTAATGCTGAACTTGCTATGATGTACGGCCAAAGTAAAGATCAAAAAGATATTCACCTAAATGATATTCTCAAAACTTCAATGAAAGCTAAAAATATTGTAGAAAAAATAATGAATATATCAGATTTTTTCTTTGATAACCCTGCCAGAGTTAACGTTTTAAATTCGGTTAGCAGAACAGTTAATAAGATCTCTGAGCACCTGCCTTCCGGGATAAAAATCGGAATAGTTTCCAATCTTGATTCTGCAGAAATTTTTGCTGATCAGAGACAGTTAGAATTTGCAGTTTACAGTATAATAGATAATGCGGTAAGTTTTATTGAAAATGAAAAAGGCAAAATAGAAATAAATATTTCAAAGCAAACAATTGATGAATCTTCTTTAAATTCTTTCAGAACCAATTCCGGCGGATATATAAAAATAGATATTGCTGACTCAGGCATAGGAATACCAGAAGAAGAGATCGAAAAAATTTTCGATCCCTTTTATACAACAAAAGAGGTAGGTCAGGGTCAGGGCATAGGTCTTTCAGCTGCCAACGGAATTATCAGAAGAAACAAAGGTTTTATTGATGTAAGCAGCAAAAAAAATCAAGGCTCTGTTTTTTCAATATATTTACCTGAACACAAATAAATGCTTAACCTTCATATCCTTTTCTGACTTCTTCTGCTATAAATTTTATTCCTTTTTCTACTTTTTCAGGTTCCTGGGAATATGTTACTCGTATGCATTCATCCATATGCTTCCAGTTATTATCATTAATACCCGGGAAAAAGTATTTACCCGGAACAACAATAACTCCCCTTTTTTTAAGCCGTTGATAAAGCTCATATGTTGTTATTTTCAAATCTTTAAACCAGAGCCATAAAAATATTGCTCCTTCGGGCTTGTGAATATAAAAATCAGTCCCTTCCAACTCTCTTTGAAAAAGTTCTACTGCAATATCTGCTTTATTTTTATAATACGGTTTTATTATTTGCGAGGACAGTTTTGTAATCTCGTTATTTTTTATCATATCAAGAGCCATCATTGCGCCGAAAGAACCGGGTGCAAGATTTATTATTGCATTTATTCCTGAAAGAGCTTTGATAATATTTTCTTCAGCAATAACAATTCCTGTTCTTGCTGCAGGAAGACCAAACTTGGAAAGGCTCATGCATAAAATCATATTTTTGTTAAATACCGGCTTCGCCTGCGTAAATATAATATCAGGGAAAGGGGTTCCGTAAGCATTATCTAAAATAAACGGAATATCTTTTTTCAGAGCAAGCTGTGAAAGTTTTTCAACCTCTTCATCTGTTACAACATTTCCTGTGGGATTTGTTGGTCTTGATACACATATTGCCCCTATCTCATCATCAACGTCCAGTGAATCAAAATCTACTCTGTACTTAAAAAATCTGTTGTCGGAAAAGTCTATCTTAGGCTTATATGAAACAAAAAAATCTTCGCTTAAACCGGCATCGGAATAACCTATATATTCAGGAGCAAGGGGCAGAAGAACTTTTTTTTGGGTGCCGTTATCCATCTTTCCTGCAAACATATTAAAAAGAAGAAAAAATGAAGACTGACTTCCGTTGGTAAGAGCAATATTTTTTTCACTAAGCTCCCACCCGAACTCTTTATTAAGCATTTGAGCAAGTTCTTTTACAAATTCCTTTTCTCCCTGGGGTGGATCATAAATACCTGTAAGACGTCTGAACTGCTCATGGTCTGAAACAATTGTCTCCATCCTTTTTTTCAGGACTTCTTCAATCTCAGGAACATGTCCTGGATTTCCTCCTCCCATCATTATCATATCTTCTCCTGATGCAAGAGCATTGCCCAGATCATCCATAAGCTGAAGTATTCCGCTTTCTGAAGTAAATTTTCTTCCAAATGATGATAATTTCATATTTCCCCGCAAAAAATAAATTAAACTCTTATATTTAAATTCAGGATTTTAAACCTGCTATCAATCAATTTTAAAATTAACGATAACTCCTTAAAACCAGAAATACACAATTTTTTTCAAATCATAAAAGCAGTTTAGGTATGACAAAAAAAAGTGTCAACAATTAATAAGAGACCTTACCATGCCCAGAAAGTTAAGACACATCCACCCTTACTTGTTAATAAAATCAAACACTGTTTACAAACTGGCCCTGAAAATTTAATATTTCTTTCCGTTATCCCTTTTCTGTTTTATAACTTTCTGGTATTAAATGAAAAGCATTGTAACGATTAAGACAGGATGTGCTCTGTATAATTTATAACTTAACTAAATGCTTATAAAATCAAACTATAATTTTTTTGAACCATAACATAAAAAAACGGAGTAAAGCTTTTAATGATCTCAAGGATAGTTAAAGAACTTATAGTAAACAATCAAAAATACATTAAAAAAGACTTAACAGAAATCTACAGTCCTCTTATAAAAAAACAAACTCCACAGATAACTCTTGTTACATGCTCTGATTCAAGAATTTCTGCAACAGGTGCTTTTGCAGAAAGCACAATTAATCATGTTTTCAGCATAAGAAATGTAGGAAACCAGATCAAAACATCAGAAGGTTCTGTAGATTACGGAATACTTAAACTCAGAACTCCTGTTCTTATAATTTTAGGGCATACGTGCTGTTCAGCTGTCAGAATGTCATTGTCAGATTTTTCAGGAGAAACCCTGGGCGTATGCAGGGAACTCGGTTTTTTAAGGGAAGGTCTTCAGACCATGCACAGATCGTATAAAACAGATGAAGACCCTGCAGCATACGAAAGATATACTGAAATAAATGTAGATTACCAGGTAAGATATGCAGTAGAAAGATATCGTGATCTTGTAAATTCAGGAGATCTTACTGTGATGGGAATGATGGTAGACATAAACCAGTCTTTTAAGGGAGCCACATGCGAAGAATACATTACAAATATAAATGGTACAAATGATATTAATCAGATGAAAAAAATGGAGGTTTTGTCTGAAATCGAGAATGATCTTCTTGAAGAGGTTGTTAAAACCATCATATAAACCGACCTGTTTTAACAAAATATTTTCAGGCATATCATTTATAACGCCTGAAAATATTTACAATTATTAAAAAGCCTTAATTTATTTTCCATGACCGCTGATAGAAGTCTCTGCTCTTTCAAGTACGCGGTCAGTTAAAACAGCAAGACAGCCTACAAGCAGTCCTCCGTGAAGAACATAAAAAAAATTTTCTGTAATAAGCCCGGAGACAATGGGTGCTCCCAGACCTCCGGCTCCTATTGCCGCTCCAAGAGCTGCGGTTCCGGTATTTATAATAACAGAAATCCTTACACCTCCCATTATTATTCCTGCTGCAAGGGGAATTTCAATTTTGTATAAAATCTGAAGCCTGTTCATTCCCATACCTTCGGCAGCTTCAAGCAGATCAGCAGATACAGACTCAAGACCTGCGGCTGTACTTCTTAAAACAGGAAAAATTCCATACACAGTAAGAGCAATTATTGTGGGTTTAAAACCAAAACCGGCAAAAGGAACACAAAGAGCAAGAACTGCAACAGGAGGAAATGTCTGACCAAAAGATGCAAGAGTGTTTATTCCCGGAAGAAAATCTCTGCCTGATTTCCTTGTCACAAGCACACCTGCTCCAATACCTGTAATAAGTGAAAGAAAAGAGGATACAAAAACAATTTTCACATGATCATAAACAAGGTGAAATGATGAAGATCTTAAATAGAGATATCCCTGAAAAGCTTCATTGTAATAATAATAAATTATTGTAAGCAGAAAAACAGCTGCTGCAAAAAATAAAAACAGAAAATATTTTTTTATAAAATCATTCAGATCCATTGTTCATCCTCAAAATGTCCCTTCCCCATACCTGGCCTTGCAAAACACCTTCAGAATCAAGAACCGGAAGAAGTTCAACCCCTTCTCTGATCATTTTTTCAAGAACATCTCTGAAAGAACATTCAGGCTCTATTCCAAATAAAGATTCAGCTTCATTCATTACATCAGAAACCTTTTGATCGCGGGAAAAATTTTTATACTTGTTTATCCAGCCAACAAATCTTTTGTTCTCATCTATGACCCATAAAAAAAGAGAATCAGGGTATTTTTTTATAACCTCTCCCATATTTTCAGTCATAAAAACTGATTGAGCAGACTTTACCATTTTTCCAACCGAAATCCTTCCAAGCTTCATAAGTCCCCGGTCTGAACCTATGAATCTTGAAACAAAAGAATCACGTGGGCTGGTTAAAAGTTTTTCAGGCGTATCATACTGAACAAGCCCCCCGATTCTCAAAACAGCCACTCTGGTCGAAATTTTTACAGCCTCTTCCATATCATGGGTAACAAAAACTATGGTTTTGTTTAAAACTTTCTGTACTCTTATAAGTTCAAGCTGAAGACTCTCTCTTGTTATCGGATCAAGGGCTGCAAAAGGCTCATCCATAAGAAGAATTTCAGGATCTGCAGCAAGTGCCCTTGCAACTCCGACTCTTTGTGCTTCTCCGCCTGAAAGTTCAAAAGGGTATTTATCTTTGTAAGCAGAAGGCTTCATTTTAAAAAGCTCCAAAAGTTCTGAAACTCTTTTTTCCATTCTTTTTTTATCCCATTTCAAAAGGGAAGGAACTGTTTTTATATTTTCATAAACAGTCATATGCGGAAAAAGTCCTACACTTTGAATTACATAACCTATGCTTCTTCTTAGTTCATAATCTTTAAAATCATTAACAGACTTATTGTTAATAAAAATATCTCCTGAATCAGGAACAATCATTTTATTAATCATTTTAAGGGTTGTTGATTTACCGCATCCTGAAGGGCCTATAAGAACACAGGTTTCCCCCTTGTCAATTTTAAGGGATATATTATCCACGGCTGTAATATTCTGATATGTTTTTACAACCGATTTAAGCTCTATCATTTTTAAGACCTTTCGGAGCAAAGACTGTTTTTAAAATCTCCATTAATTTATCTGTAAGAGCAGCTATAATTATTACAGGTACAGCACCAAGAAGAATTAAATCTGTTGCTGCCTGACCAAGACCCTGAAATATAAAAACACCCAAACCTCCTGCACCTATTAAAGCTGCAACAGCTGTATTTCCCACAGATTGAACAAGGGATGTCCTGATTCCGTTTAAAATAACTGGAATGCTAATTGGAAGCTCGATTTTAAGAAGAATTTCATGCTCTTTCATTCCCATTCCTCTTCCTGCCTCTGTTACAGAAAAATCTATATCCTCAAAAGCCTCATATGTATTTTTTACAATCGGCAAAAGTGAATATAAAAAAAGTGCGCATACAGCAGGTGCTGT
>JBNJDM010000059.1:0-13574 GCA_051744925.1 Thermodesulfobacteriota bacterium
CAGCAAACTTTGCCAGATTTGAGATTGTGTGTTTCAATCTCAACTCCTTTTATTGAACATACTTTATTTTCATCAAAAACCATTTTTCCGTTTTTAACAACAAGTGGAGTGTTTTTAAAATCATCAATTTCAATCTCTCTGTGATCTGTTACCTGATTTTCAACTTCAACGAGATCTCCTTTTTCAAAACCAGTTGAATCAAGAAGCTCCATCTTTTTTTTCTTTTTGCATACAAGAACCATTCCTTCAGACATAACTCCCTGAAGTTCTGCAGGCTTAAGATTTGCAAGGATTATAACCTTTTTGTTCATAAGATCTTCAGGAGAATAATGTTTTACCAGTCCTGCAGCTATGCTTCTTTTTCTTTCTTCTCCTGCATCTACAGTAAGGTGATAAAGATGCTCCGCATTGGGGTGTTTTTTAACATCTGTAATTTCAGCAGCCTTGAGCTGAAGTTTGCCGAATTCAGGGCGATCTCCTGAATATTTTTTTCTGAATTCTTCTGCCAGCTGAGGCTCAAGTTTTTTATGAATAATCTGAACGTTATTTATTTTATGACCATCAAGACCTGCAAATTTATCTGCGTCATTCCAGTCTGCTTTTTTAATATTTAAAATCGTAAGGATTTTATCTGAAGTTTCAGGCATATATGGAGAAATAGCAACTGCAAGATTTCTTGTAAGATATGCAAGTACTGAAACTGTTGTATGTGCATGATTTTTATCAGTTTTGATTTTTTCCCATGGAACCATATCCTGAAAAAATTTATTTCCTCTGTTTCCAAGGGCAAGTATAAGTCTTGCAGCTTCTCTGATTTTAACATTTTCAAGAAGATCTGTGATTTTATGAATATCTTTTATGCATTCTTCAGTAAATTCCAAATGGGGAGAGTTTAGTTCAAAATCTTTTATCTCACCGTCAAAATTCTTTTTCAGATATGTAAGAGTTCTGTTAACAAGGTTTCCAATATTGTCTATGAATTCGGAATTAATCTTTTCTATGAAATCGTCCCATGTAAAATCTGAGTCAGTTCGTTCAGGCCTGTTGGCAAGAAGATAAAAACGCCAAAGATCCATATCTATTCCTGTATCTTTGACATCATTTCCAAAAACGCCGATATTGTTTGATTTGGAAAATTTTGTATTTTCATAATTAAGATATTCAGTAGCATTTATATGGTGCAAAAGGGTCCAGTTCTTTTTTGTTCCTATAAGTGAGGAAGGAAATATAACTGTGTGAAAAGGTATGTTATCCTTTGCCATAAACTGGTAAAGTTGAACATTATCAGGGTTTTGCCACCAGTCTTTCCAATCTGTCCTGTTTTTATAAGTCATGGAAATATAACCGATCGGAGCATCAAACCATACATAAAAAACTTTGTTTTCATATCCTTTTCTCGGAACAGGTATTCCCCATGAAAGATCCCTTGTTATCGGTCTTGGCTGAAGTCCGAGATCAAGCCATGCACGTGTTGTTCTTACAGCATTGTTTGACCATTTCCCTTTTACGCTCGATTTTTCAAACCAGTTTTCAAGATCATCCTGGATTTCATCCAGTTTAAGGTAAAGATGGGAAGTCTCTTTTAACACGGGTCTGTTTCCGCAGATTTTGCATCTGGGATCTTTTAAAGACTCAGGTTCAAGAAGTTTACCGCATTTGTCACACTGATCACCTCTTGCATCATCATAACTGCAGAACGGACAGGTTCCTTCAACATACCTGTCAGCAAGAAATATTTTATCATGTTCACAATATGATCTTTTAGTTGTCTGTTCTTTAATAAGATTATTTTGATCAAGATCATTGAAAATTGACTGTGCTGTTTCTGTCTGTTCTTTTGTCGATGTTCTGTCGAAAATATCAAAGGATATATTAAAATTTTTATAAATATTTTTATGGATTTCGTGATACTTATTGCATATTTCCTCAGGGGTAAGACCTTCTTCTCTTGCTTTGTTTTCAGTTGCTGTGCCGTACTCATCAGTACCGCAAACATAAAGAGTTTCATAACCTCTGAGTCTGCAGAATCTTGCATATACATCTGCTGATAATACACAACCGATAATATTTCCAAGGTGAGGTACATTGTTCACATAAGGAAGTGCAGAAGTAATAAGTTTTTTCATAATACAATCCTGTAAAATTATACTTGGTTCATTATAAGAAATTTTTAAAATTTATAATTCATTCAAAAGCTTAAAAACCGGACTTTTTTTATCACTGATAGATTCAATTTGCAATCTCTTAAATCGAAATGAGATGTGATTTGTCGCGGTTAAAATAAAAAGCTTAAGCTCTGAATTATTCCTGATTTTTAAGTCTATCAATCTGATTGTTGTAAAATGAGATTACTTCACGTCTGTTGAGCATTCCAAGAAGTATTCCTTTGTCATTTTTGTCAACAACAGGAAGGCTTTCAATATTTTTTTGTGTAAATTTAAGAAGTACTGTGTGAAGGTCTTCTTCAGGGGTTGTAACAAGTATGTCAGGTGTTGCTATATCTTTCATAACAATAAGAGGTTCTATATCAGGAGCAAACAAAACCCCTCTTATATCTGTGCTTGAAAATATACCAACAAGCCTGTCATTTTTGTCCATAACCGGGAAATAATGCTGTCTTGTTGTAGAAAAGAATCTTTTAAAATCAGAAAATCTCATTTCTTCATGAACATGTTCAACCTGTTTTAAGTAGTGCATAAGGTTTTTTACTTTAATTGACTGAAGAACATCCATCATAAATTCACCCTGGTGAGCAGGGGAGTCAACCCTTCTTTTGACCTGCTTTTTATATATAGTTGTGTCTCCTGAAAATACATAGCAAAGAGCGCAGACTAAAAGACTGGGAAGAAGAAGATGATATGAGTTGGTCATTTCTGAAACAAAAATAATAGTTGATATCGGGGTGTTTGATACAACAGTAAAAAAGCCTGCCATTCCAACAACTACAAATGCTCCGGGATCAGAAACAGCTCCGGGAAAAAAATTATGAAAAATTAATCCTACAGCACCTCCTACAGCACCGCCTATAACTACTGAAGGACCGAAAACACCGCCTGAACCGCCTGAACCTATGGTAAAAGCAGTTGTAAATATTTTGCCTACAGCAAGTATAGCAAGAAAAAGAATTGTTTTTTCAAGAAAAATAGCTTCCTGTATATATCCGTATCCTGATGCAAGTGTATACGGGAAAAAAAATCCTATTATACCTGTTGCAAGTCCTCCAATTGCTGGTTTGAAATGTGGCATTACAGGTATTTTTTTAAAAAGGTCAGTAACCTTGTAAAATACATCGCAGTAAAATTTGCCTAAAATAACAAGGATAAATGCAAGAATAGTATAAGGAATAAGAGATACAGGTTCACTGAACTGAAAATTGGGAGAGTGAAAAAGTGAGCCCCATCCAAATAACAGACAGAAAATACAGTAACCTATTACAGATGCTATACCTGCAGGAATAATAACTTCTGATTCAAAATCAGGATCTTTGTATAAAACTTCTGCAGCAAAAAGAGCACCTGCAAGCGGAGCCCTGAAAATAGCTCCGACTCCGGCACCAATCCCTGCTGCCATCATAATCCTTCTTTCACGGTCAGTAAGGTTGAGTTTGGTTGCAAGAAACGACCCAAATCCTGCTCCAATCTGGGCAATGGGGCCTTCTCTTCCTCCTGAACCTCCTGAAGTAAGGGTAATAGTAGAAGCAATGGTTTTAACTATGGGAACCCTTGCTCGTATTAATCCGCCTTTATTATGGTAAGCATCTATTGCAGAATCTGTTCCGTGACCTTCAGCTTCAGGAGCAAAAACATAAACTATTATACCGCTTATTAAACCGCCTACAGCCGGGAGTATAAGCAGTATCCATTTATTAAAAGGTCTTCCTGTAGATTCAAAGTGTGAATGTTCTCCATCAGGAAGAGGCGGATTAAATCCTGCTAGGTAGTCCATGAAAAAGTGCGTTCCAAGACCGCACATATATTCAAAAATCACAGCACCAATACCTGACACAATACCTATCACAAGAAAGCTTGTAATCCATTTACCTGTATATGCAAAGCTGTTGTTATTCGAAAAGCTCTGGATAAGTTTAAATATATATAAGTTTTTAATTGTCATATTCAGTTTTGTATTAAAATTAATAATCAGTATATATACAATAAAGATTTTTATAATTAAACAGTAATTCAAATGTAAAAAAAAATTTTTATATTAAATTAAGAAGTAAATAAAAAAAATTATTGAAAATGGATACATACAAAAAAGAAACCGGGGATATATTATCCCCGGTTAAAATGATCGGCTGATTTAAACTGTTTTTTTAAATTTTGGATAAAAACAATTATAATTTGCTCAAACTGAACTATAAAAGATCTTTCATACCTTTATAAACAGCTTCAAAAAGAGGCTCAACATCTTCAAGGTTTATAGAAGAAAATGCAATTCTTAAGTTTTTGCTGTCTATTGAAATAAGTCCGACACCGTAATTATCCAGAAGATGAACCCTTAAAATTTCAGCATCTACTTCCTTTAGAAGTTTAATGCACATAAAATATCCTGAATTAAAAGGGTAGGCTTTAAAATAATCTTTGTAGTCAGAATAATCGACTACTTCTCTTACTTTATTTGCTCTTTGTTTTAAAACATCAAATTTTTCAATTTTCTGGTTTTTGTATGAATCAGACTGCATAGATTTTAAAACTATAGATTGTCCAAGGTGAGACGCATTGGAAATATTACCTCTTATGCAGCCCGCAGTTTTCTTTTCAAGAGCTTCATAAAACAAAGGATTTTCAGTATTTGTTTTTGCAGAATAAGTCATAAACCCGCAACGCAGACCCCATACAAAGTTTTCTTTTGTTGCTCCGTCAAGCTTTATTGCAAGAAGTCTTTCATGTATACCTGCATATTTTGCAAAAACAGATTCCTTGCAGGTTTCTTCTTCAAAGAAAAGTCCGAAATATGCATCATCACATACAGCAATGACATTTGTTCCTGATTCAGCAACCTCTTTTAATGTTTTTACAATACTTTCAGCTTCAGCTTCTGTTGCTGAATATCCGGTTGGATTATGAGGGAAGTTCAAAATAACAATAATTTTATCCCGTGTTTTTGCTTCTTTTTTTACACATTCATCAAAGCCTTTTACATTGTATCCGCCATCTGAATTAAATGTTTCATAATGTGAAAATTCAAGACCTTTTCTTATTTTCATAATAAGGTTGTAATTACCCCAGAAAAGATCAGGCAGCACAATCATGTCGCCTTTATCAGTCCATACATCTGCAAAAGTACTTAAAGCATGTGTTATTCCGTTTGTTACAACAGGAAGAGATGTAGCTTTTCCTTTAAGAGAAGGATTTTTTTCAAATTGTTCTTTTTTCCATTCTTTTCTTAATTCAGGAATACCGAATGATGGAGCATAGGAAAGAGAATTTTCAGGCGGAATCCCCGGAATTTCATCCATAACTGAATTAAGAAACATTATTCCGTCTTTTTCTTTTGCAATACCTATAGTAGCATTGATTTTGTCAGCTTTTTGTTTTGCTTCAGCACTCTGGCTTAAAATACCTTTTGGAAAAAAAAGGTTTTTCCCAATATCAGAAAGCATTTCATAAACATAGTTGTTTTCGGCTTGAAGAACTTCGTTTAATTCCTTTGCAAGTGGATTCATTTCTATCCCTTTTGTATTATTAAATTTGTATAAATAGTGTCTGAGCGAAAACTGTTTTTTGTTCATTTCTGGGCCAGATGAAAAAATTTAATCCTTAAAATACTTAAATATTTTTGCAGTTAAATTTTTCATTGAAACGAAAAAAAATTAAGTTTTCAGCCAAGTACTAAATAAAAAACTTTGTGGCTATCGGGATGTTATTGCAAATCATTTTAAAAAGGTCAAGCAGTGAGGCGGGTAAAAAGAGTTAAAGCTGAAAGCGGCTTTTAAACCGCTTTCTGGCTGTTTACCGACGTTTTGAAGCTTTAATCGGGTTAACTTTTTTCTTGGTGTCTGCTTTTTCAACTTTCATATGTGTAGCCATACTGCAGTTGCCAAGTCTCCATTGTTCTGCAGGAGCAGGAAAAGCTGTACAGTATTTGCCTGATTCATATGTTTTTACTTTTGCGCATCCTTCACATTGTTCCACGATAGGAAGGCATGTTCCTCCTTCAAAAGAGCATCCCTTGTCTGTCATGAATACGCATTCATCGCCTTTACGAGTTGTAGTGCAAATCATTATTTACTCCCTGATATAACTTTTAAATAAGTATTCAATTTACTTTAGATTTATAAAATAATAAACAAAAACTTTTCTTCTATAAATCAAATCATATTAAGTGTCAATTTTAAATGTATTCAAATTGAACGTTTCATACTTTTACCATAAATTAATTCTTCCGGATAAAAAATATTTATAGCTTTATGCAGATCTTTTATCTGTTATGCCATGGTGATAGTTTTTAAAAAACAGTTATTAATCTATGCTGGTCTTGAAAATTGTTTAATTAAGGTATAAATTTATGAATCTTCGGCAAATGCTGCCTAAAAAAAATAAAAAAACGGATAAAATCATGGATAATTCTACAGAATATATAAAACAGATTTTTACAGAAGAAGCTCTGGCACTTTATTATGTCAGGGATAAAATTGATGAAAGTTTTAATGACGCAGTTGAAACTATACTAAATTCCAAAGGTAAAGTTGTGATTTCAGGTATAGGTAAATCCGGTCTTATAGGGAAAAAAATCTCAGCAACGCTTAATTCAACAGGAACATATTCTATTTTTCTTCATCCTGTAGAAGCAATGCATGGAGATTTAGGTCTTGTTACTGAAAATGATGTTTTTATAGGGCTTTCCAACAGCGGTGAAACTTCTGAGCTTAATCATATACTTGCTTCAATAAAAAATATCGGGTGTAAAATAATTTCATTTACAGGAAATAAAGATTCTACTCTTGCACAAAATTCTGACATTGCCATTGATGTAGGTGTTGAAAAAGAGGCTTGTCCTTTAAATCTTGCTCCGACTTCAAGTACAACTGCTCTTTTATGTGCAGGAGATGCTTTGTCTGCAGCTCTTATTTACAGAAAAGGTTTTAAAAAAGAGGATTTTAAAAAGTTTCACCCCGGAGGAGCTCTCGGGAAAAGGCTTTCTATGAATGTAGAAACTCTTATGAATATTATAGAAAAAACACCTGTTGTTATATCAGGATCATCACTTTTAGATGCTTTAAAAGTTCTTGATGATAAGAATCTGGGTGCTGTTTTTGTTACTGATGAAGACAGGGTTTTAAAAGGTCTTGTTACAGACGGAGATATAAGGCGTTTTATGGTTTCCGGGGGATACGATCTTAAATCTGATGTAAGTACATGCATGACAAAGAATCCTTTATTTGCAGTATACGGATCACCTGTTTATGATGCTCTTAATGTTATGGAAGAACATCAGATAACTGTTCTTCCTGTAGTAGACTTTAATAAAAGGGTCATGGGAATTTTACATCTCCATGATATTCTTGGAAAAGGTGAGCTTAAGTTTTCAGGTGTTTAATTATAATTTTTTGGGGATTTAAATGAATACTGAGATTTTAAAACTCGGAGAGGCAAAAATTGAATCTCCGATTTATAAGCTGCATAAATCTGACTTTACAAATTTTGTCTCTGATGACAGAAAAATACGCTTTAGTGCAGATTCCGGAGATAATTACGATACAAAAGATATACCAGAATATTTTGAAGCTGCAGGACCAAGAAAAAATATATATTTTGATCCGGTAAATACAAGATGTGCTGTTGTAACCTGCGGAGGTCTTTGTCCGGGTCTCAATGATATAATCAGATCTGTAGTTTTAGAGCTTTATCACAGATATGGTGTAAAAAATATATACGGTATTAAACACGGTCTTCAGGGACTTATTCCTTCCTATGGTCATGATATTGAAGAGCTTAATCCTGCCTATGTTGAAAGAATTATTGATCAGGGAGGTTCTGTTCTCGGATCTTCAAGAGGGGATCAGGACCTTGATGAGATTATACACAGTCTTGAGCGACTTAATATACAGATAATTTTTATGATAGGTGGCGACGGAACCTTAAAAGCTGCTCATAAACTTTCCGCAGGAATTAAAGAAAAAAAACTTAAAATTTCAGTTATCGGAATTCCAAAAACAATAGATAATGACATTGTGCTTACAGAAAGATCTTTTGGTTTTGATACATCTGTTGATGAAGCTACAAGGGCAATTAAAGCAGCACATAATGAAGCAACAGGTTTTCCAAACGGTATTGGTCTTGTAAAGCTTATGGGAAGACACTCAGGTTTTATAGCAGCAACAGCTTCGCTTGCTCAGCAGGATGCAAATTTTGTTCTTATACCTGAAGTTCCCTTTAAAATGGAAGGAGAGGGCGGTCTTTTGCAGGCAGTTGAAAAAAGACTGGAAGAAAGAAGCCATGCTGTAATAGTTGCTGCAGAAGGAGCAGGTCAGGAGTTTTTTGACGGCAGTCATGATAAAGACAAGTCCGGAAATTCAATTTTATATGACATAGGGCTTTATCTTAAAGAAAATATAGAAAAATATCTTAAGAATAAAAATATACATTTTTCTATGAAATATATAGATCCAAGCTATATGATAAGGAGCCTTCCTGCCAATTCCAATGACAGTGTATTCTGCGGATTTCTAGCAAGAGATGCCGTTCATGCAGGTATGTCAGGCAGAACAGACATGCTTGTAGGCTTTATAAACAACAGATTTGTTCATATTCCCATGGTACTTTGTGCCGGAAAAAGAAAACATGTCAATCCCAAAGACAAGCTGTGGCAGGCTGTTCTTGAATCTACCGGACAGGGCGATTTTCTGATTTAATTTTTTCTTAACGAAAACCGCCTTTTTTGCCCATTTTTAAATTAAATGAAAAATTTCATCATCAGAATACCCCGGTATTCATGAGGTGAAATTTTTATATGAGAAACTTCCATTTATTATCTTTCTGAAAATATCTTTAAAACAAATTTATTAAATTATACTTAAGTTAAAAATAAATTAATCGATCTATTATTTATAGATTTTAAACATATTGTTTTTAGAGAAAATTTTTTTATCAGAGTCAAGGATGACCTTCTGGTGAACAGCTCAGGGAAGGGTAAATATTATGAAAATCGCTTCTTATAATATAAATCAGAAAACAGATTACAGTTTTACTGAAGTTGAAGAATTTAATACAAAAATTAAGAGTGTATTTTTTGGCAGACCAAAAACACAAGATTTTAAAAAAGGTGATCAGGTTGAATTCAGTTCAAATGCCAAAGAAAAATATACAAATTTCACCTCAGCTGCTGTAGAGAATACTACCAGAATAAATCATCCGGATTCTTCTGAAACTCCGGATAAAAAATTAGTAACCGAAATTATATCAAAAGCTTCTCAAATAGATGCAAGTATCACAGAAAAGAATTCATTTATAAAAGTTTCAGGGGACAGCCAGTTTGATAACAATCGTATTCAAAGATTAGAAAACGGTCTTTCGGTCTTGTTTTCACACAGCAGAAGAATAGAAACAAATGAAAATACAACTGTTGAAACTTTGGGTTCAGTTAAAACCGAAGACGGAAGAGAGATTAATTTTGGTTTACATCTTCAGATGGAAAGAAAGTTCACTGCAGAGACTTCTTTTGAATCAAATACTTCTGTAAATAAACTTATTGATCCTCTTGTAATTCAATTTGATGCAGGCCCACCTTCATTATCAGACAGTTTTTTTGATTTTGATATAAATACAAACGGAGAAAATGAAAAGCTAAAAGCTCCTGGGAAAGGAAGCGGATTTTTAGCTTTTGATATAAACAAAGACGGAAAAATTAATGATGGTACTGAACTTTTCGGAACTCAGTCAGGCAACGGTTTTGCAGATCTTGCTGTTTATGATGATGATAAAAACGGCTGGATAGATGAAAATGATGAAATATTTTCAAAGCTTTCAGTATGGCGTCCTGAAACAGAAAATGAAGAAGAATATATGAGCGGACTTCTTTCAGCCGATGTTGGAGCAATTTATCTTGGATATACACAAAGCAGTCACACTCTTACTGATGATACAGGCAATACACTTGCAAAGTTAAGATCATCCGGTGTTTTTTTAAAAGAGTCTGGTGAGGCTTCCCATATTTATCAGCTTGATCTGGCAGATATGAATAACGAAACACAAAATAACCAGCCAGAAAGAATTCCAGAATCAGAGAGCAGGACTGAAATGGAAGAATTAAGCAAGCCTGATTATTTTTCAGGAATCAGAAAAAAAATAGAAGATTTTAAAGAAGCTATGAGTAAAGTAAAAAATGAAAATCATGAAACTGATTTTGATAAATTAAACAAACATATTCAAAAAAGAATTGATAAACTTCTTGGACTTCTTGAAGGTAAAAAGTTTTCACAGGAAAATAATGGTAATCCTTACAAAAATAATATTAAAACAGATTTTGAAAAGCTTAGTCTTGATATTTAGGAGTTGTAGAAAAAAGATTTCAGGTTCTGAATAGAAAAATTAAAAGCCCTCAGGTTATTTTTCAGGGCTTTTAATTTTATATATAATTTTTTTAAGTTATAATCTTTTGGTTTATAAGAGATTATAAATCCTTCTGGTGGAGGCGGCGGGAATTGAACCCGCGTCCGGGGAAGTTCCGCACAGGCGTCTACATACTTAGCCTGTAGATTTAATCTCGCAGCCAAAACCTTTTACAGGCAAAAGTTTCTGGCTGCCAGCCCGTTTGTTTTAATCTCTTTACGCTCGGGCGGCATAAAGAGACGAGACCGCTTGAGTCGACGCCCTATAACCGGAAACGCGGTCCTATTCCGGCAGGACGGTAGCTATGCCGCTACGGCGTAGTTATAATCGTCTGCGATTATGTTTTTTCCGCATTATACGGGTTGCGGGCCCGGTATGCAGCCTGCACTTCAACCAACCCCGTCGAAGCCAGATCGCCCCCAAATTGTTAGAGAACATTTGTCTTAACTCAATATATATATAATGATCATATGCTGTGAGTCAATGTAAAAAACTTATTCAGGTGATTTAGATTTAGCAAATTTAGGTTTAAAAGATTCAAAACTGAATAGGCTGAATCTGTTTTTAAAAAAACTTGCTATCTTGCTATTGTTTAATAAATAAAAAAAATGGTTAAATTAGTTTTGTAGTAAAAGAATAAGGCTTTAGCATAACAGGATTATTATGCAGGGCTTGACAAAAATGATACTTCGGGTTAGTTAGATTTATCTAATATAGTTGCTGAACGAAAACTGCCTTTTTTACCCGGTTCTGTGTTAGATGAAAAATTTAATCCTCAAAATACTCTAGTATTCCTGCGGTTAAATTTTTCATCTGCCGTAACCGAACAAAAAATTCTAGTTTTCGGACAAATACTAATAAAATTAAAGGTGATAACAGATTATGAATGAGTGCAAAAATATACAAAAAGTAAAAAAGCCCTTAACTTCTTCCATGGAAGATTATCTTGAAGCTATTTATGAATTAAATCAGGAAAAGAGTTTTGTAAGAGTTAAGGATATAGCAAAAAAACTTGATGTAAAAATGCCTACTGTGACAAGTATGCTTAAAAATTTCCGAGACAGAGAGTTTGTAAAATATGAAAAATACGAGTTTGTTGAGCTGACAAAGGAAGGAGCAAAAATCGGGCGTGATATGAGAAGACGTCATGATATTCTCCTTAACTTTTTAACAAACATTTTAAACATAGATTATACAATTGCTGATGATGAAGCCTGCAAAATGGAGCATACATTAAGCCCTGAAACTCTTCAGAGAATTATCGATTTTATGGAATTTATAGATGTCTGTCCCAGAGCCGGGAAAGAATGGCTAAGCCATTTTGAAGATTTTAGACAATCTGGGAATACACCAGGGAAATGCAGAGACCAGGCAGGAAGCGAGATTTCATGTAAAGCAATTCAGGAAAATATATCAAAATTAAATAAAAGCGGCAGCAAATAGTTTATAATGCCTGTGATATGAAAAGTGATAATTTAAGAACTGAAGGTTTAATTAAATTTTTTTCTTTTAAAAAAAATTTGAGTGAATCTTTTCTTTTTACTGATTTTAAAAAAGATTTTATACATATCTGGACATTTAAGATTTCAGATTTTAAAGATAATCCTTATTTTTTAACAAAGCTTCTTGATAAAGATGATTTAAAAAAAGCATACCGATTTAAAAATAACTCATCAGGTATGCTTAGATTTAAACTTGCAAGAGGTGCTCTTCGTTTATTATGCTCAAAATATTACTCTGTCTCGTCTGAAAAAATCATTTTTTCTTATAATGAAAATTTAAAACCATTTGTTAAATCAACTGCACATAATATTTTTTTTAATCTTTCCCATTCATCAGATACTGCTTTGATAATATTTTCAGACAAAAGATATACAGGTGCAGATATAGAGATGTTGAGAAATATTGTAAATATACAAAAAATTGCTTTTTCTTATTTTCATCCAGAAGAATTGACTTTTCTCGGTTCAATACCAGAGTCTCAAAAAAGTTATTACTTTATTAAAATCTGGACTTTAAAAGAGGCTTTTGTAAAAGCTTTTGGCAAAAAAGTTTCTAAAAATATTTTTACAGATTTTTCAGTTATCCCGGAAAACTTGCCAGATATTTTAAAAAAAGATGAATTTTGTTTGTGGGATAAAAATGAAATAAATTGCAGACTTCTTACTTTTAAACATGAAAATCAGTATCTTGCAGCAGGAGTATTTAAAGATTAACAGGTATTGTTAAAAAAATTTACTCTTTTGGAATAAAAGGGCAGAAACCGATTTTAGACCCTGCTTTTTCAGGGTGATTTCTGCATACAGCAGGGCGGTTTTCATAAACAGTGCAGTCTCTGTTTTTATTCAGAAAAATGCAGTCTGAGCCGTTTTTTTGTTCAAGAACAAATTTTTTAGATTTAAAATTATATCTTTTTATAATTTGTGAGGATTTCAATTCTTTTATTATTTTTTTTAAAGATATTAAAGCCTCATCTTTTTCTATAAAACCCAGTCTTTCAAGATCCTCAGCTGAAACCTCAACAATAAGTGTACAGCACGTACTCACACATTCACTACAAAGACTTTTTTCGTATTTAGTCCATAAAGCAGTATTATCTATATCTGAAATTTTTTTTATTTTTTTGTATTTCATTGTGTTTACATTATTTATATATAAATTAGCCGAAATCTACAATTTTTTGTTCAGCAACTATTTAAGTTCAAAATTATTTTAAGCCATTTAAAGTTTTAAATGGCTTAAATCTCATTATATTAATTTTAGATAAAAAATAAGGAAAATCTGGTTTAAATAGAATAAAATTTTATTTAAACCCGTTAACTGTAAATTTATCTGACAGCCTGATAACCTCCCGGAAATCCTTCTGGTGATAACACTATCTGCCAGAGCTGAACTTTTCTTGCCCTGAATGCTGCAGCACAAGATAAAAGATAATATTCCCACATTCTGTAAAAATTTTTATTGTAATTTGTTTTAAGTGAATTCCAGTTGTTTTTAAAATTTTTATACCATTCAATAAGG
>JBNJDM010000060.1:0-13386 GCA_051744925.1 Thermodesulfobacteriota bacterium
GGGAAGAAGGCCTGCAGAAGCTCCTTCAATAATAAGCTTTATGTCATATCCTTTTTCTTTCATATCAAGAGCATTTAAAAGAACATGAACAAAACACATCGGATCTCCGTTGAATACAAAAAAAGCTTTTTTCTTCACTCCAGCCCCCTTTAATTATTTTCTTTATGAGTTAAAGATTCTCAAGTCTGTCAGATATTTTTATGCCAAGCTCACGGCATTTTTCAAGATCTGCTTCTTCAGGAACATACTGTACCTTGATTCCGTCATCAATAAGTTCATAACCTAAATCTGTAATATAGCTGTTTAATATTCCAACAGCTTCACCGCTCCATCCGTATGATCCAAAGGCGGCGCCCATCTTGTTTTTAGGCTTCAGGCCCTTCATGTATGTAAGAATATCTGAAAGAGCCGGGAATATATTGTTGTTGAGTGTAGGAGATCCTAAAATTACAGCTCCTGCATCCATTGTTTCCGTAATTATATCGCTTCTGTGCCATTTTCTTGTGTTCATTGAAACTACAGGAATGTTTCTTGAGGCTATTTCTTCTGCAATGGTTTCAGCCATTTTTCTTGTGCTTTCCCACATTGAATCATAAATAATCACAGCTTTTTTACCAGGCTTTTGTTCGCACCATTCTTTATAAGCACCTATAATTTTGGAAGGATCTTTACGAAACATTACTCCGTGGTCCGGACATATTTTTTCTATTTCAAGATTCATTGCTTCAACATCTTTTATAAGCTTTTTAACAAGCCCTGAAAAAGGAAGAAGAATATTTGCATAGTATTTTTTTGCATGTCCCATCATTTCATCTTCGCTTATCTGATCATCCCAGGAAGCCCAGCCTGAGTAATGCTGACCAAAAGCATCGCTTGAAAAAAGGACTTTGTCCTCTTTAGCATAGGTAAACATGCTGTCAGGCCAGTGGAGCATTTTTGTTTCAAGAAAAGAAAGGGTTTTTGAACCTGTGCTCATTTCTGAACCTGATTGGGCTATCTGTAAATTGAATCTGTCTTTGCCGAAATGGGCTTCAAGATTTTTTTTGCCCGCTTTTGAACATATCACAGGTTTGTCTTCACCTATAAAATGCATGACATGGGGTATTGCGCCTGAGTGATCCATTTCTGAATGGTTGCTTATAACCATGTCTATATTTTTCGGGTCAGTGATTTTTTTTATATTATCAAGCAGTTTGTCTGAGAAATCTTTTTTTACAGTATCTATAAGAACAATTTTCTCATCAACTATTAAAAAAGCATTGTATGTAGTTCCTTCATAAGTGGAGTATCCGTGAAAATCTCTTATGTTCCAGTCTCTTACCCCTACATTGTAAATGCCTTCAGCTATCTTGTTTATTTCCATTTTAAAATTCTACTCCTTTTCAAAGTCTTCTTTTCCTGCTCCGCATACCGGACAAACCCAGTCGTCAGGAAGATCGTCAAAAGGTGTTCCCGGTTCAATTCCACCTTCATCATCGCCTATTTCGGGATCATAAATATAACCGCATACAGTGCAAACAAATTTATCCATTTTTTTCCTCTTGATTACATTTTATATTATTAAGCCGTTTCCGAAGAAGGTTTAAAAAAGTATCTTTCTCCGGAACGGCACAGGTTTATTTTTAATCTGAAATATTATTTTAAAGATTAAAAAAATTACTCTTCTTTTTCAAAATCTTCTTTTCCTACACCGCACTCAGGACAAACCCAGTCATCAGGAAGATCTTCAAAAGCTGTACCAGGTTCAATGCCGCCGTCTTCATCACCTACTTCCGGGTCATAAACATATCCGCAAACTGTGCATACATACTTATCCATTTTTTTCTCCTTTTTGTTGTAAAAGTTATTCTACTTTTTCAAAATATTCTTTTTCTGCTCCGCAAAGAGGGCAAACCCAGTCTTCGGGAAGATCTTCAAATGGTGTTCCAGGTTCTATTCCGTTGTCAATATCGCCTTCTGCAGGGTCATAAACATATCCGCATGGACATTCATACTTTCCCATAAATATGCCTCCGTTTTCTCTGTTTATATTCAAACTAAATTGTCAAAATAATTATCATCCGCATAATAAAAATGAGGATGCTATTGTTCTCATATGATTTTTTTCTTCCTGTGCAATGGTAAGAAATGTTTTTTGTGCATCTTTTTCCTTTTCAGCCATGACTTTGTATAAATCGTATGCAGATACTTCCATTAACAGAAGAAATTCAAGAAGGTTTATACACAAATTTCCCTGTTCTATTTTTTCTATCTCTTTTAAGGCTTCATCTGTTGAAATGCCTGATTCAAGTATATCTCCGCTTAAAGAGTTAAAATAATCGTCAAAATCTTTTTCAGGTTTTTCAAGCCTTTTGAAAAGAATTCTTGCATGGGCTGTTTCAGCTTTTTTTAACTTATTAACAGAATCAATATAGGGAAGGTTTTTATAATCTTCAGAAATTTTTGAGTATAAATTGTATGCCCCTTTTTCAAGTTCCATTGCCCTGGTTATAAGATCCTGTAATTGTGTAGCATTTTTAAAAACATCAATTTTAGGTCTGTCCTGAAGCTCTGCTCCGTCCCATCCGAGAATGCCTGATTTAAGGTTTGCAATTTTTTTTGTGTTTCTGCTTTTTTCAGATTCTGAAAAGAGTTTTGCAGCTGCCATTGATCTTGAACCTGAATGGCAGTAAAAAATTGTCTCTTCAGAATCTGGCACAAGATCCGGCTTTTTTTCCAGTTCAGAGAGTTTAATCCATACAGCACCGGGAATGTGAGATTTATTGTACTCAAACTCTTCCCTTACATCTACAAGAGTAAAATCTTGTTCTTTTTTTTCAGCAATCATCTTTTTTAAATCATCAGGTTCAAGCTCAGATATTTTTTTTGAATCCATAAAAGTAATGCTCCGGAGTTTATTTTGACTTATTAGGTTCGTTTTTTTCTTTTTCAGCAGCAAATTTTGTCAGACATTCGTGGCACTCAAGTTCAATATTTGGAACATCCCCGTATTTTTTTTTCAGTTCTTCTTCACTTATATGGGCTGTGTTTGAGCAGCCACACTGAGGACATGCTGTTTTGATTTTATGGGTTTTCTTTTCACTCATTTTGAATCCTCCTTTTTATATTCCGCACTTTTCAGAATCAGCCTGACATTCTTTTTCAGACTGTTTCATCTCTAGTCTCACTTTTTTTCTGTATTCTGCTTCTGTTGCCCTTCTTGTTTCTTCCTGAGAAACAGGATTTATCTGGGGAACTTCCACAGGCTTTCCTTTGTCATCAACTGCAACAAAAGTGAGATAAGCAGATGCTACATGTTTTACTTCACCTTTTAAAAGATCTTCAGCCTCTACTCTTACGCCTATTTCCATTGAAGACTTCCATGCTTTGTTTACAGATGCTTTTATAGATACAAGGTTACCTACAAAAACCATATTGTGAAAATCTATCCTGTCGATAGAAGCTGTTACTGCAAGATTTCTTGCATGCTTTATTGCCACAGCCCCTGCCGCATTATCGATTTCCTTCATTACAAACCCGCCGTGGACAATACCCCCTGGGTTTGCATGTTCAGGCTGCATCAAATGACTGATTATAACTTTAGATTGTTCAATTTTTTTAGCTTCCATAATTTAATTTGTCCTGTTTTTTTATATATATTCATAATTAAGCAAAAATGATGCCGTTAATAAAACCGGCTTTAAAAAATGATTTAAGGTTTAGTATTTGTTGCAAATTAGAGATTTGAGATTGGTTCGTTACAACATTGTTTAAAGAGCTGTTGTGTCTCATTTGTGTTTTATGTTTTTCTCAGGTGATACAAAAATGTATCACCTGAGGAAACAGTTTAAACTTTGTATGACTTGATCATCTTATTTATAGATTCAGCAATTTCCATAAGTTTTTTTGCATTTTCATTAACATTGTCACATTTTTGGTTTGTGTCAAATGCATTTGAATTAACTTTTGCTATACTTTGAGCTATTTCTGCTGATGCTTCTGAAGCCTGGGCAGTATTTGCAGAGACTTCTGATGTACCCTGGGATGCCTGTGAAACATTTTCTGTTATTTCAGAAATGGAAGCTCTTTGTTCTTCCATTGAAGACGTCACTCCTGAAACAATGTCGTTTACTTCAACAATAACATCGGAAATCTTTTTAATCTGGGTTACTGTTGAACCTGCAGAAGAGGTGATATCGTTAATTTTTTGTTTTACCTCTTCACTGGCATCATATGTCTGCTGGGCCAGTTTTTTTATTTCATCAGCCACAACTGCAAAACCTTTTCCTGCTTCGCCTGCCCTTGCTGATTCAATTGTTGCATTCAGGGCAAGAAGATTTGTCTGTTCAGAAATTTCAGTTATAAGTTCTATTGCTTTTCCTATCTCTTTTGCAGCATCTCCGAGCTTGTTTACTTCAATTGAAGCTTCATTGGCCTGGTTAACAGCTTCTTCAGAAATAGTTTTTGCTTTTTCTGTGTTTTCAGCAGTTTCTGAAATTCTCTGGTTGATTTCTTCTGCAGAGTCGGAAACCATTGACACATTTGTTGCAGTTTCTTCAACCGCAGCAGCAACAGATTCCATGTTTGAGCTTAGTTCTTCGGATGCAGCAGCAACAGATTCGCTTTGAACAGTTGTATCCTTTGATGAAACTGACATTTCAGAAGACAGGCTTTCAAGATGTTTTGCAGCATCCTTCATAATATCGGAAGTTTTTGAAAGACCGCTTATGTTTTCTATTAAAGCATTCTGGGTTTTTAAAAGTTCATCTGAAATTATTCCGAGTTCATCATCAGATGTTTTTGTTATTTTTCCTGTAAGATCACCCTGTCCCAGTTTCTGGATAATAGACTGTATGTTTTTAACAGGGTTTAATATATTGATTTTCATAAAAAACCATACAAAAAGCGCTGCAGCTATAATAATAAAAAATGTTACAATAAATGATTTAATAATCGCAGCTTTTATTGAAGCTTTCATAGGTGCAAGTGAAGATATTATTTCAAATGATCCGTGTATTTCACCGGCTTTCCATCCTTCTTTAATCCCGCCTGTAGGATCTTTTTCGCCTTTTGGATCTCCGTGGCAGTAAAGGCAGTCTTTTGTAAGCTTTATAGGTCTGAAATAGTGGAGAGCTTTATCTGTTATAACGTATTTATCGTATAAATCTTTTTCTTTTAATTCGTTTAAAATTTCTGCTTCAAAATCGCTGGGAGTATTTTCAGGATTTCTCGGCGAGAATTTCGGGACTCTGAATTCATAATTTAATTCCCTGGCATTTTTTTTGGCAGCTTCAATTGCTGTTATAACAGGAACAGCTTCTACAATATTTTCTTTTGCTATATCATCGAAATTTCGTATAACACCTGATTCAAGCTTTGAAGCCATTTCTTCCCTTGTGGCTTCAGCCATCATTACAATAGATCTGCTTCTTTCTCTGATAATTTCAAAGTTGTCTTCTTTTATCTGGTTTATCTGAATTATAGACATTATTACCGATACAACAAGCGGTCCTGATACTGCTATAAAAATCAGCTTCCATTTCAGGGAGATTTTTTTTAAAAACATTTGTACTCCTGCAGATTAAAAGTTGGTTGGACAATATATTAAAATTTTGTAAATATAAAAAATATGTTAAAAAGTATTTTAAATTTACCACTATTGATTAAAATTATAAAACCTTTTTTCTTTTTTGTCTGGATTATATGAATAAAAAAAATGACTTTTTACAATGTGATATCTGCGGTACCCTTGTTTCTGTACTGAAGCCGGGGAGGAGTGATATATTCTGCTGCGGAGAAAAGATGGTTTTTTTAAAAGCTCAACATGCAGATCCTTCGTCAGATAAGCACGTACCTTATCCCGAGGAAAATAAAGGGTTTATAAAAGTCAGAACAGGCAAGCATCCTCATCCTATGGTCAAGGCACACTATACAGGCTTTATTGAAGCTCATTCAGATAACTATATATTAAGACAGCATTTAAATCCCGGAGATAATCCGGAAGCAGTTTTTTACACAAGTGAAAAAATTAATAAATACAGATCTTATTGTCTTATACACGGTGTGTTTGAATATATACCAGAAAACTGATCTGATTAGTTGTAACGAAAATAAAAAAATAATGTCTATTGAAAATAAGATCTGAATCAGGCTGTTTGTTTTTTTTATCTTAAATTCTGCAGATATCTGTTCATACTGAGTTATTAAACATTTAAGATACTGATCTGTGGATAAAAATTTTCAGGTAAAAGGTCTGACCGAAAAATCACCTAAGCAGGTAAAATATAACACGGAGTAAAAAATGAGATTTGGCATTTGTTTAATATCTGTTTTCTTTGTCTTTATTTCAACAGTTTATGCTTCAGAAGAAGCCTTTGTTAAAGAAATATCCAAAAAAACAGCTGAAAATGAAAAAATAACTCTGGATGATGCTGTTAATAAGGCTTTGAATAATAATCCGCAGATAAAAAAGGCTTTGCACAGTATTGAATCTTCCAGAGCAGACCGCAAGGATGCTTTTTCCGGTTTTATGCCTGAAATTTCAACATATGTTGAATATTCAACAGGAGACGCTCCTTCTTCCTATCTTTTTAAAAAAATTGACCAAAGAAAACTCCCTGCAAATGTAAATTTCAATGATCCGGGCAGATTTGACAATATTGAAGCCGGTATAACAGCAAAGATGAGGCTTTTTAACGGCGGCAGGACTCTGCAGTCGGGTAAAATGGCTAAAAAGGGTGTTGAAGCAGGAAAAATTATGGCTGATGAAATAAGAAATGACATTATTTTTGCAGTTATTTCTGCCTGGTACGATATGTTGAGTGCAAAAGATATGATTATTGTAGCAAAAGAATCTGTTAAAGCACTTAAAGAGCAGGTCAGAATTGCAGAAATAAAGCTTAAAGGAGGAAGTCTGCTCAGATCAGATCTTTTATCCTTAAAGGCAAGACTTTCTTCTTCAGAGGCAAATCTTCTTCAGGCAAAAAACCAGCTTGGAATTATAAAGTCTGAACTTGCATCGATTATGGGCTATGATCCAGGGCTAAAAATATATTTTAGTGATGATTCAGAGTTTATGCTTAAAGATATCCCCGATGATTACCAGCAGGGATTTGCTCAGGCAATTAATAAAAGACCTTTTTACAAAGCTGTGGAAAAACAGACTGAAATAGCTGAATTAAAGAAAAAGGTTAAAAAGGGCGGCTATCTTCCCACACTCGATTTTAAGGCAGATTATTACCATGATGATCCAGATTTCGAGTTTTCCCGTGAAAGGCAAAACTGGCGTGCAGGAGTGGTTCTGGGATGGAAGCTTTTCAGCGGTTTTTCAACGCAGGCAGGAGTTGAAAAGGCTACAGCTCAGGCGGGAGAGGCATACGAAAACAAAAGAAAGGTTCTTCTTGATATTAAAACGGAGGTCAGAAAAGCTTTTTTAAATATGGATCTTGCTGACAAAAGGCTGAAATCAGCTAAAATGCAGAAAAAATACGCTTTATCATCTTTTGAACTTGTAAAGGAGCAGTTTGAGGGGGGATCTGCTGATATTACAAGGTTTCTTGAGGCAGAACTTTCTGCAGCCAGAGCAAAAAAAGCAGTAACAAAGGCTTTTTATAATAAAAAAACGGCAAAAGCTGCTACTGCAAAAGCTCTTGGCCTTTTGTACTCAGAAGTTAACTAGTATTTGGCCGAAAACCAGAAGTTTTCGTTCAGCAACTAAGTAAAGCTTAAAAACGGAGAAACCAATGAAGTTTATAAAATTTTTTATTATGATAATTGTTCTGTCTTTATTATACAGCTGCAATTCAGACACTATTTCAGGAGATGAAAAAACCGAAAGTCTGAACCTGAACAAATACACTCCATCTGATACTTTTAAGGCTGAAAAATCTTCTATAACCCAGAGTTATAAAGCTATTGGAACACTTCGCCCTTCCACTGAAACAAATATTGCTCCCCAGATTCAGGCACAGGTTGAAAAAGTTTATGTAAACTCAGGCTCTGCTGTAAAAAGGGGTGATATTCTTGCAAAACTTGACAGCAGAAGGCTTAAAACCCGTCTTAATCAGGCAGAGCAGGCTCTTAAAAGAGCTGTCTCATCTGCTGACCAGGCAAAAGAAAGAGTTAAATCTGCAAAAGCTGTTTTTGATCAGGCTAAGTCAGATTATAAAAGAATAAAGGAATACTTTCATAAAGATGCTGCTACAAAAAGAGAGCTTGAAAAGGCTGAATCTGCATATCTCCAGGCAGAGGCAGGGTTTAAAACTGCAAAAGAGATGTTAAAATCCTCAAAATCAGCAGTAAAATCTGCAAAAGAACAGGTAACAGATGCCGGCCTTGCTTTTGAATATACAAAAATAAAAGCTCCTGCCAACGGAGAAGTCCTTAAAAGGATGATTGAACCGGGAGATCTTACCGCACCGGGCAGAACCGTTTTTGTTCTTCAGACTTCAGAAAATCTCAGAATAGAAGGTTTTTTAAATGAAGGGCTTATTTCTTATGTAAAAAGAGGTCAGGAAGTTGATGTTTCTGTTAATTCCGAAAGCAAAGATTATAAAGGGATAATTGAGGAAATAGTTCCTTATGCTGATCCTGAAACAAGAACATTTCTGATCAAAGCCTCGCTTCCCGAAGACGAAAGTCTTTATCCTGGAATGTATGGAAAAATAAGCATTCCTGCAGAAAAAAAAGAGGTTGTGCTTGTTCCTGAAAAAGCTGTTGTAAGTGTGGGGCAGCTTAATATGGCCTATGTAAAAGCAGAAGAAGAATGGATAAGGGTTTATGTAAAAACAGGCTCTGTTCATGGAGGCAGGATAGAAATACTTTCAGGAATAAGACAGGGAGATATAGTAGGGATAAACTGAAAACTTAAAGAAGCTACATTCAAAGAAGTAAAATTTTCCAGGAGATATCTATAAATGGGTGAAAATCCGCAAAACATCAAATCCGGTCCTTTAATGGCAATAGTAAAGACTTTTATAACATCGAGAATGTCGGTTCTTTTGCTTATTGCCGCATTTATGTTTGGAATAGCAGCTGTAATTCTTACTCCAAAGGAAGAAGAACCCCAGATTGTTGTACCTCTTGCAGATATAATGATAAGTGCTCCCGGAGCCAGTGCCAAAGAAATAGAAAAACTTGTTGCAACACCTCTTGAAAGACTTTTATGGCAGACACAAGGTGTTGAATATGTTTATTCCACTTCCAAAAAAGACAGTGCTCTTGTTACTGTAAGATTTTATGTTGGTGAAGATGAGACAGATGCTCTTGTAAGACTTCATAACAAAATACTGATGAACAAGGATATTGTTCCTTCTATAGTAAAAAACTGGGTTGTAAAACCTGTAAGCATAGATGATGTTCCAATAGTAAATATAAGTCTTTATTCTGAAAAATATAATGATTACGCACTTGAAAGAATAGGCGAAGAAGTCCTTGCAAGACTTGCGGAACTTGAAAATATTTCAAAAACAACTATTTCAGGAGGCCGGCCTGAACAACTCAGAGTTGAAGTAGATCCTGAAAAGCTTAACAGTTTTGATATTTCCTTAAACAGGATAGCCTCGGTTTTAAAAGCGGCAGACTCTTCTGTTACTGCAGGTAATGTTTCTGAACAAAACAAAAGCTTTTCTGTGGAAAGCAGTTCATTTTTAAAGAATGCAGATGATGTAAAAAATCTTATTGTCAGTGTTAAGAAAAACCGGCCTGTATATCTTAAAGAGCTTGCAGATATAAAAGCCGGGCCTGCAGATGCCAAAACATATTCAAGGATAGGTTTTTCTGATAATTTCAGAAAAATAAAAGGAGTCGACAAATACCCTGAATCTGCATCATCTGTTACTCTTGGCCTTGCCAAGAAACAAGGATCAAATGCAGTCACAGTTGCTCAGTGTGTAATAAAAGAAGTTGAGAAACTTAAAAAGGATATAATTCCGGACGGAGTTGAGATTGAAATTACAAGAGACTACGGAAAAACTGCAGATGAAAAAGTAACTTCGCTTCTAACTTCCCTTGGATTTGCTGTTTTATGTGTTGTTATTCTGCTTGCCTTTACAATAGGGTGGCGTGAAGCTGTTATTGTTGCTCTTGCAGTTCCTGTAAGTTTTTCACTTGCGCTTTTCTGCAACTATTTATTTGGATACACAATAAACAGGGTTACTCTTTTTGCGCTTATTTTATCCCTTGGCCTTGTTGTTGATGATCCCATAACCAATGTCGACAATATACAAAGAAATCTAAGGCTAAATCCCAAAGATACTGTTAAAAGCACCTTGTTCGGGGTTAGCGAGGTCTTGTCTCCTGTTGTAATGTCTACTTTTGCTATAATTGTATGCTTTGTTCCCCTCTTTTTTATTACAGGAATGATGGGGCCGTATATGGCTCCTATGGCAATAAATGTCCCCCTTACTGTAACTTTTTCAACTCTTTGCGCCTTAACAATAGTTCCCTGGATTTCACATAAACTTTTAAAAAATGTAAATCCGGCTGAGCTTACAACATCAAGCGGAGTAAACCCTGTAATAGACAAGCTTTACAGATTAACAATGAATCCTTTTTTAAACAGGAAAAGTTTAAGATATCTCCTTCTTGCAGGTGTTATAATTTTGTTTCTTGTTTCAGTCGGGCTTGCTTTTTTCAGGCTTGTTCCTTTAAAACTCCTTCCATTTGACAATAAAAATGAATTTCAGGTTGTAATAGATCTGCCTGAGGGTACTACGCTTGAGTATACAGACAGGGTTGTTAAATCTGTGGAAAACTATCTTGAAAAAGTACCTGAAGTAACAAATTTTGTTTCATATGTTGGTGAACCATCTCCCATGGATTTTAATGGTATGGTTCGCCATTACTATTTGAGAAAGGGAGAAAATCTTGCTGACATAAGGGTTAATCTTTTTGAAAAAAGTAAAAGAGAAATGCAGAGCCACGGAATTATCCTGAGAATAAGAACTGATATTGAAAAAATAGCTGAAAAATTCAATGCTGAAATCAAGCTTGTTGAAATTCCTCCGGGGCCGCCTGTTATTGCAACTGTTGTTGCTGAAATTTATGGAGATCATTCAAAATCTTATTCAGATCTTATTAAAGCAGGTAAAAAAGTTCAAAATGATCTTATGAAAAGCGAAAATGGTGTTGTAGAAATAGATGACATGGCTGAAACTAAAAGAAAAAGAACTGAATTTATAATTGATAAGGAAAAGGCTGCTCTTCACGGAGTAAGTACAAAACAGATTCATTCTGCTCTTAGAACAGCTGTAAGCGGATTTGTGCCGGCAACTCTTCACAAAAAGGATGAAAGACAGCCATATCCTGTAAAATTGATGCTTCCCATCTCTGAAAGATCAGGAGCTTTTGAGTTTTCCCGTATTCCTGTTGAGACAGCTTCCGGAAAAACTGTTCAGCTTGCAGAACTTGTAAATATAAAAGAGGTTGATTCTGATCAGCCTGTATATCACAAGAATTTAAAAAGGGTTGTCTATGTAACAGCTGAAATGGCAGGAAGAGCGCCAGGAGAAGCTGTTATAGATATGATGGGAAGACAAAGCGGTTTTGAAGAAGACGGAATTAATGTTCAGTGGGCAGGCGAAGGAGAGTGGAAAATAACCCTTCGGGTTTTCAGGGATATGGGAATAGCTTTTGCCGCGGCTATGCTTGCCATATATCTGATTCTTGTAATGCAGTCGAATTCGTTTTTTATGCCTTTGTTGATAATGATGGCCATACCTCTTACAATTCTTGGAATCATGCCGGGCTTTTTTATGCTGAATCTGATTACAGGAGAAACCATAGGCGGGTTTTATAATCCTGTGTTTTTTACTGCCACCAGTATGATAGGGATGATTGCACTGGGAGGTATTGTTATAAGAAACTCACTGGTTCTCATAGATTTTATTCAGGAGTCTATAAAAAATGGTAAGGAATTTAAAGAGGCCATACTTGAAAGCGGTTCAATAAGGTTCAGGCCGATTATTCTTACAGCTGTAACAACAGCCATAGGAGCTTATCCAATAACTTTTGATCCTGTTTTTGCAGGACTTGCATGGGCTTTGATTTTCGGTATAACAGCATCAACCATGTTTACACTGATTATTGTTCCCATAACATATTTTTCAGTTTTCAGAAAAAAACATACTGCCTGATATTTTCTTAAAATGCTGTATCATGCTTTATAGCAGGCAATACTGTATGAATATGTCAGGATGAGGGGAATAATATCTTGACATTTTAGTTTTCGGTAGCATCTTATATATATAACAAAGTTCACTGCAACTAATAAAATTAGATAAATATATAAGGAGGCCGAAATGAAACTTTTAAAAGAATTTATTATAGGAAACAAATTTATTAAAAACCACTTCTAAACAAAATATCAGGAAGACACTAATAAGTGTCTTCCTTAAATTAAGCATAAAAAGGCAGATAAAAAAATTTATCTGTCTTTTTTTTGTATTGTATCAGGCTATTTTAAACTTGACACCACAGAAAACTCACTGCATACAGATATAAAAACTGATTTAATTATTCGGAGGGAGATTTGGAAAAAGGATTATTCTGGGCACTGGGAGGCATTGTTCTCATTGCCGCTCTTTTACTTGGAAAGTGGTTTTCAGATGAGGCAAAAAAAATAAAAATCGAGGGCAAACCTATGTATCATGCATATTTTACTAAGCCGGGAATTATTGTTCTTATAAGTTTCAGCTTGATTTTTCTTTATTATTTTATAACTTAATTCTGAAATCTTAAAGTGAGCTTATTATAAATACGACTTACAAAAAATCCTCAAGCCGTTTTTGACAATCCGTCTGATTTATTTTTCATTCATAAGCTGAAAAATCGGTTTGTTTTTAAATTCTTTAACAGGATAACCAAAAAAATTATGCAGATATCACATGAAAAACAGGTAAATTACGATATAGCAGGTCCGGATTCAGTTAAGACTGATATGCTTGATCCGGTGGAATATCTTTATAAAGGCAAAAGAGATATAGAGATAAAAATAAGTCATCCCGAGCATACTTCGGTCTGCCCCATGACAGGACTTCCGGATAACGGAGAAATTATTGTAACTTATGTTCCTGATCAGCATATAGTAGAACTTAAGTCTCTTAAATTTTATTTTTTTCAGTTTCGGAATGTAGGTATTTTTTATGAGCATCTTGTAAATAAAATACTTGAGGATCTTGTTGAATCTGTAAAGCCTAAAAGAATGGAAATTACTGGTGTTTTTACTCCCCGTGGCGGTATATCTTCTACTGTTACAGCTTGTTATCCTGAGTAAGGTTTTTTATATCAATCATTATTAATACGCCGTCCTTTCAGGACTATGGGAAAAAATGATCATACCGGTGGTTAAAACCACCGGCTATACGACCTTTCCCTTTCAGGGAATCCACCCAATATTAAAGCTGATGT
>JBNJDM010000061.1:0-13055 GCA_051744925.1 Thermodesulfobacteriota bacterium
TTTTTTTTATTACATACTATCTTATACCAAAATTAGAAAATAATTTTGCTTAAGATTGTAATAAATTTAAAATTTACAAAATGCTAACAACCCGGAGTATTTCATGAACAATTCATCTGAAAACAATTCAAACCAGGATAATTTTACAGACGATTTTGATCTTTCTGACCTTGAGGAAAGTGTTGTAAACAAAATGAATCAAAAAGATCAGGAAAGCGAAGATGATCTTTTCCCCGAAGAAGATCAGGATGTTTTTGAATTAAACGATCCTGTTGAAGAAAATGATAACGAAATTTTAGATCTTTCTGAATTTGAACAGGAAGATTCTTATTCAGGTGAAGTCTACGGAAAAGATCCTGATACAGATGAAACTTATGATGATTTAGAAATTGAAGATGATGAAGAAATTTTTGAGCTTACAGAAAAAGATGAAGATATTTCTGATGATTCAGATGATTTATTAGAACTTACTGAAAAAGCAGATGAAGATTCAGACGATATTGATAAAGAACTGTTTGAAGATGATATACTTGAGCTTTCTGAAGCAATAAAAGATGATGAGCCTACTGTTACAGATCATTTTTTAAAAGAAGAAAATGAAGCAGTAACTGATTTTTCAGGTTTTTCTGGTGATGACTCAGATGATATTGAAAATATATATTCAGATGAAGACGATTATACCGGGGGAAACATAGGACTTGATGTTGAAAGTTTTAAAGAAAAAGACTATGCAGCTCAGGTTGATGAAGAAGTTTTAGAAAGAGTACTTGAGAAAGTAATAAGAAAACTTTTTACAGAAAAAATTGATTCGGTTTTAACAGATGTTATTGAACGCTCAGTTGCAAAGGAACTCGATGCATTAAAAGAATCTGTATTCAGGGCTGAAGAAAAAGATGATTAAATAATGCTTGTAAAAATAAAATTAATTGCTAAAAAATGGGGGTTATTAAATAATTCCCATTTTTTAATGGAATACTGCTGTAAACTAATTCGGAGTTGAATATGACTGACAACAATATTGATAAATCTTATGAACATAAAATAGTTGAAGATAAATGGTATGATTTCTGGGAAAAAAACGGTTACTTCAAAGCTGAAGAAGAAAGCGAAAAGCCCCCTTTTTCCATTGTAATACCTCCTCCCAATGTTACAGGCGTTCTTCACATGGGCCATGCCTTAAACATAACGCTTCAGGATATTTTATGCAGATATAAAAGACTTAACGGATATAATGTTCTCTGGATGCCTGGAACTGATCACGCCGGAATTGCCACCCAGAATGTTGTGGAAAAGGATCTTAAGAAGCAGGGGCTTTCAAGGCATGACCTGGGACGTGAAAAGTTTGTTGAAAGAGTCTGGGAATGGAAGGAAAAGTACGGAAGCGCCATTATAAATCAGCTGAAAAGAATCGGAGCATCGTGTGACTGGGAAAGGGAAAGATTTACAATGGATGAAGGTCTTTCCACTGCTGTAAAAAAGGTTTTTGAAGATTTATATAATGACGGTCTTATTTATAAGGGCGATTATATTATTAACTGGTGCCCGAGATGTAAGACAGCTCTTGCAGACCTTGAAGTTGAACATGCAGAAAAAGACGGTGCTCTTTATTATATAAAATATCCTTGTTCAGACGGTTCGGGCGAGCTTGTAATTGCTACTACAAGACCTGAAACAATGTTTGGTGATACTGCTGTTGCAATAAATCCTGAAGATGAAAGATTCAAAGATTTTACTGCCAAATCTGTAAAACTTCCCCTTACTGATCGTGAAATTCCTGTTATTAAAGACTCTTATGTTGATACAGAATTTGGAACAGGAGCTTTGAAAGTAACTCCTGCCCATGATCCAAATGACTTTGAAATAGGAGTAAGACACAATCTTGAAAGTCTTAAGGCTATAGATGACGACGGCTTTATGACCGAAGCAGCAGGAGAATTTAAAGGCCTTGGAAGATTTGAATGCAGGAAAAAGGCAGTTAAAAAGCTAGAAGAACTGGGCTTTTTCATTAAAAAAGAGAATATTACCCATAGTGTGGGGCATTGCTACAGATGTGATACTGTTGTAGAGCCGAATCTTTCAAAACAGTGGTTTGTAAAAACAAAGCCTCTTGCTGAAAAAGCCGCCCAGGCGGTTAAAGATTCCAAAACAGCTATTTTACCCGAACAATGGGAAAAAATATATTACAGCTGGCTTGATAATATAAGAGACTGGTGTATTTCAAGACAGATATGGTGGGGACATCAGATTCCTGCCTGGACATGCGATGACTGCGGGAAACTTATAGTTTCTTCACAGGAAGCTCAAACCTGTCCTGAATGCGGCAGTAAGAATCTTACAAGAGATCCTGATGTTCTTGATACCTGGTTCAGTTCAGCTTTATGGCCATTTTCAACAATGGGCTGGCCTGAAGATACAAAGCTTTTAAATACTTTTTATCCGACTTCTGTACTTGTTACAGGTTTTGATATTTTATTCTTCTGGATAGCCAGAATGATGATGATGGGGCTTTATTTTAAAGATGAAGTTCCTTTCAAGGATGTTTATGTACATGCACTTGTAAGAGATGAAGACGGCAATAAAATGAGCAAGTCAAAGGGTAATGTAATTGACCCACTTGTTGTTATAGATGAATACGGGACAGATGCTTTCAGATTTACCCTGTCGATTTATGCGGCAATGGGAAGAGATGTAAAAATGTCTGAAAAAAGGGTTGAAGGCTACCGGCATTTTATAAACAAACTCTGGAATGCCGCACGTTTTTCTCTTATGCACATTGACAGACAATACAGCGATTATAATGAAAAAGATATCTCTCTTCCGGACAGATGGATGCTTTCAAGGCTTAATACCATAATATCAACAGTTAAAAACGAAATTGATGCTTACCGTTTTAATGAAGCTGCAGGCACTTTATATCATTTTGTATGGCATGAGCTTTGTGACTGGTATCTTGAGGCGATTAAACCAGTGCTTTTTGAAAAGCACGGAAAAGAAAAAATGGAAGCAACAAAAGGTGTGCTTTCAAGGGTAATGAGGGATACTTTAAGTCTTCTTCATCCTTTTATTCCTTTTGTTACTGAAGAGATCTGGAATAAAATTCCCGGAAACAAAGAATCTGTAATGAATGCAGGATTTCCGGGTACAAGGGGAGATAAAATACTTTCATACAGTCCTGAAGCAGAGGTTCAGATGGAATATATTATGAATCTTGTGTCTGCTGTAAGAAATATCCGCGGAGAAATGAATCTTCAGCCCGGACAGCTTCTTGAAGCTCACCTTCAGACTAATAATTTCATGCATACTGAAATAGCTGAGGATGAAGCAGAAATGATCAAAAGTCTTGCCCGTTTGTCAAACTTTGTTGTTGAAAAGCCGGGCGAAAGACCAAAATCTGCTGCAACTGCCATTGTAGAGTCAGATAACCTTTTTATTCCGCTTGAAGGTGTTATTGATGTTGAAAAAGAGGTTTCCAGACTTGATAAAGAGATTGCCAAGGTAGACAAGGAGCTTATTATGCTCGGGAAAAAACTTTCAAATGAAAATTTTCTTGATAAAGCTCCAAAAGATGTTGTGGAAAAAACTAAAAATCAGCACGAAGAGTATTCAAAAAAACTTGAAGAGTTAAACAATCACCTTTCAAAGGTCAGGGAGATTAAAGGGTGATGAAGGTTTTTGAATTTACAGCCGCAGATAAATTAATAGAACTTGCTCTTGATGAAGATATCGGATCAGGTGATATTACTTCCCAGTCTGTAATAGAAAAAAATGCAAAAGGTAAAGCTGTTGTAAGGGCAAAGCAGGATTTTGTTCTCTGCGGGACTGACACAGCTTTAAGGGTGTTTCAAAAAGTTGATCCTGATATATCTGTAAATCTTTTTTATTCAGATAAATATTTTGTAAAAAAAGGGGATACAATTTTAGAAGCACAAGGGAATATGATCTCCCTTTTAAAAGCTGAAAGAACAGTTCTTAATTTTCTTCAGAGAATGTCGGGAATTGCTACAAACACAAAAATTTATTCTGACAAACTTAAGAATTATCCTGATGTAAAGATTACAGATACAAGAAAAACAACTCCTGGTATGAGAGTTTTTGAAAAATACGCAGTTCTGGCAGGAGGGTGTTTTAACCACAGAACAGGTCTTTATGACGGTATTCTTATAAAGGACAATCATATTGAAGCTGCAGGAAGTATAGGCTTTGCTGTTAAAGCTGCTAAAACAAACAATTCACACCTTGTAAAAACCGAGGTTGAGGTGAGCAGCTATGAACAAGTGCAGGAAGCTCTTAAAGCAGGTGCAGATGTTATAATGCTTGATAATATGACAACTGAAGAAATAAAAAAAGCATGCAGCCTTATTAATAAAAGAGCAATAGTTGAGGTATCAGGAAATGTGTACCCTGAAAGACTGGAAGAGCTTGCACAGGCCGGTGCTGATGTGATTTCCTGCGGTGCACTGATTCATCAGGCTGTATCTGTGGATATCAGTATGTCGGTTACCCGGTTATAATAAATATGGCTGAATGAAAACTCTCTTTTTTGCCAGTTCTTAAGTCAGATAAAAAAAATTTGTTTTCAGCTGATTAGTAAATATTTAAAAAAGTAGTCAGGACAAATATTTGATACCAGTAAGAGACTCAAATCCTTCATTATCAACTCCGGTGGTTAATTATTGTTTAATTGCTGTTAATCTTTGTGTCTTTTTTATTGAAATCAGTCACTCCGCAGGAATGGATATGTTTATTTACAAATACGGTCTTGTTCCTGCCAAACTTACCAATCCTCAGATTTCAGGATATTTTCCGTTTTACGCCCAGCTTTTTTCCTTTATTTCTTTTATGTTTCTTCATGGTGGATGGCTCCATTTGATAGGTAATATGTGGACTTTGTTTATTTTCGGAGATAATATTGAAGACAGGTTAGGTCCTTTAAAATATTTTATTTTTTATATCGGCTGCGGTTTTATATCCGGTTTGATTCATTTTCTTTTTAATTATTCAGACAATACACCTGTAGTCGGAGCAAGCGGTGCCATAGCCGGAGTTATGGGCGCTTATTTTATTTTGTTTCCAGGCGCAAGAATTCTTACAATTATTCCTATAATAATTATTCCCTGGTTTATAGAAATCCCTGCTTTTATTTTTCTAGGTTTCTGGTTTTTAATTCAGCTGCTTAATGCAACAGGAGGACATGCTGCAGGGATTGCTTGGTGGGCCCATGTAAGCGGTTTTGCAGCAGGTGCTTTGATGCTTAAATATTTTGTAAAACTTCCTTCAGGCAAATTTTCAGATCGGATAAAAGAAGCTTTCCCAAGAAAAAAGACACCTGATATTATAACAGTTAAAACCCTTAGAATACCTGATACAAATGATCTTCTGGGTAAAATCGAAATTTCTCCTTTTGAAGCTTTGTCAGGTTGTACCAAAAGAATTAACCTGCCGTGGGGTTTTTACAACAGGCTTTACAGGGTAAATATTCCCCCCGGAATTAAGGAAAAACAGAAAATAAGACTTTCAGGCCTTGGTCTTGCAGGTGAATATAATGAAAAAGGTGATCTCTACATCGAAATAAGGTTTAAAAACAGCTCTTTTAACAACAGGTGATTTTATGTCTTAAGAGGTGTAAGATTGTATGACGACACCATTTTTACAGGGTAGTATGATTTTTTAGCCTGTCTTAGACCATCATCATCCATGTCGCTTTCCTTATTAATGTAGCTAATGTGATCATCAAAAAGTTTTTGAGCACAATGTTTATCAAAAAACTGATACAATCCTTTTATTTCAAATGAAGCTTTCTGAAAATGAAGACCACCCATATTATGTGTAATATCTGATGAAAGTGCACATGCTTTTATTTCTTCGTCAATTTTCAGGGCAAGTGTTTTGTATCCCAGAAAATCAGCGTTGTTTACTGCATTTTCAACGGCCTTTTTTTCACAGTATATATCTGATTCAGGATCACTTTCACAATCGCGTACAATACACCATTCTTCTATAAATTCGAGTATTTCTGATCTGTTTTCCTTTGTTATTTCAGTAAATTCATATCTTTTGTCATAATCTTTGAGGAATTGATTTATGAGGTTTCTTTTTTTTGAATATTTCCTGCCTTTGAGCTCTGCAAGATCTTTGCGAAGATAAATATAATCAGAATCTGCTGAGATATATTCGACTGAAAAGTATTTTTCAATTTCATCTTTTCCGAATTTTTCAATATATGTTTCAGGAATATATTTATAGTATGAAAAATCTTCAGAATTTATAAACTCGTAAAGATGTTTTGGATCCGGGTATTTCCCGGTTTCTTTTACAGGAAGTATGAGGTGGTTTTCTCCGTTATTTCCTGTAAGGTGTGCACCAATATATAAAGTATCATTCTCAATTTTATATACCGGATAATAATACTTAGCTCTCCAAACAAGGATTGTCAGTGGAGAGTATACGCATAATTCTTCTGTATTATTCTTAAGATGGTTTTTAAGAAAATTTTTGTCTTTTAATTCTAATTTTTTAAATGTCATTGGTATTTATTTTATATTTCATTGGATAAGTGTTTTTCATTTCTTCAAAATTCAGCTTCTTATAAAATTCCTGTGAATTTTTTTCAGAAATAAGTCCTATCCATAAAATTTTTTCCTGTTTAAGTTTTTTTACTATTTCTTTTATTATGGATGAGCCTATGTTTTGTTTTCTGTATTCTTTTTTTACAGCTACATCCTGAATATATGCATCACTTACACCGTCGCTTATAACTCTTCCCATACCTATTACAGTATTATTGTCAAATGCAGCATAAAAAATATGACTTCCTTTAATAATTTCAAGTACGTTTTTTAAGTCATGGCTTCCGTCCCACCATCCTTCCTGAATATAAAGATTTAAAATATCTTTTAAAATAGATTGGTCAGGATTTTTTAAAGGAATAATTGAATAGTTCATATTTTCACTGAGAATTTGCAAGCATAACAGTTATTTTATTTCTGCCTTCATCTTTGGAAGAATAAAGAGCCTGGTCAACTCTGTTTACAAAAGAATGGATGTTTTCGGGAGGTAGATATTCTGTTATACCAAAACTTGCTGTTACTGTGATTTTTTCATTTACCTGCGGGATAAAAATTTCATCTTCAAGGCTTTCCTTTATTCTTGAAGCTACAACTTCTGCTTCGTCGGCCCTTGTTTCGGGAAGGATAACTGTAAATTCCTCTCCCCCGTATCTGTATGCAGTATCCATTGCTCTTAAAGAAGAATTTATTATTTCGCCAACTTTATAAAGAACTTTGTCTCCTTCAAGATGTCCGAATGTATCGTTGAATTCCTTGAAATGGTCTATATCAAGCATAATAAGGGATAATGGGTGTTTGTATCTGTTAAAGCGTTCAATTTCTGTTTCAAGCTGTTCATAAAATTTTCTTGAATTGAAAAGCTTTGTAAGCCCGTCTGTTACAGCCAGCTTTTTAAGCTTTTCAACCATATCATTTCTTTCATGGGTCAGCTTTCTTTCCCTTAATACCCTTTTTACTCTTAAAAGAAGCTCTTCAAAACGTACAGGCTTAAAAACAATATCACTTGCACCTTTTTTTATAGCTTCTTCATATGAATAATTTTCAGTGTAACCTGTTATAACAATCACATCTGTATCATATGCTGATTTAATCCTGTCTGTAAGTTCAAGCCCGTTCATACCCGGCATCATAATATCTGTAATAACAACATCTATTCCGGGATTGTTTTTTAAAAAGTCAAGGGTTTCGTATGCATCGGCTGCTGTGCTGGTATTAAAGTCGGCAAGGGTGAAATATTCTTTCATGGCCTCGCGTATAGCCATATCGTCGTCTACAATTAGTAAGCTGCTTTTTTCCATAGTTCAGTTTCTTTGTTAGGTTGTAATGCATATCGTTTGACATGATGATAATAGGTTGATACTTAGTCATTTTTTCTATATACCATACTTCTGGATATAAAATTAACATTTATGTGTCAACATGTGAATAATTATTAATGACTCTTTATGGAGCCTAAATGAGCAAATACATTCAAAAAATCAGAAACTTCAGCGTGATAGCACATATTGATCACGGAAAATCTACTTTGTCGGACAGAATTATTCAAAATTCTGGTATTGTTTCTGACAGAGATTTTAAGGATCAGCTACTCGACAATATGGAACTGGAAAGAGAAAGAGGCATCACAATCAAAAGCCAGACTGTTTGTCTGCCTTATACAGCATCAGACGGAGTAAATTATGTTTTAAACCTTATTGATACTCCGGGACATGTAGACTTTTCCTACGAAGTTTCAAGAGCTCTTGCTTCCTGCGAGGGTGTACTTCTGCTTGTGGATGCAAGCCAGGGAGTTGAAGCGCAGACTCTTGCCAATCTTTTTCTTGCCATGGAAAATAATCTGGAAATTATTCCTGTTATAAACAAAATAGATCTTCCCTCAGCAAACATAGAAATGGTTAAAGAACAGATTGATGAGGATCTTGGTCTTGATTCGGATCAGGCTATTCTTACAAGCGCCAAAGATGGAATAGGTATAGAAGAGGTTCTTGAAGCTGTTGTAAAAAATATTCCTTCTCCTGAAGGTGATGTTGAAAAACCTTTAAAGGGTATAGTTTTTGATTCCCATTACGATCCTTACAGAGGTGTTATTGTTCACTTCAGAATATTTGACGGAAGCCTTAAAAAGGGCGATACAATTAAATTTATGTCCTCAGGATCTACTCATAAGATTGAAGAGATAGGGTTTTTCAGAATTACCATGGTTACCCAGGATATGCTTCAGGCAGGAGATGTCGGTTATCTTGTGGCAGGCATAAAAAATATAAGTGATGTACAAACAGGTGATACCATAACTCTTGCTAATAATCCCTGCGATAAGGCTGTAGAAGGTTTTAAGGAAGCAAAGCCCATGGTTTTTTCATCTTTATATCCTGTAGCAACTGATGATTTGGAAAATCTTACAGAAGCTCTTGAAAAACTTAAATTAAACGATGCTTCCCTTATTTATGAAAAAGACAGTTCAGCAGCTCTCGGTTTTGGTTTCAGGTGCGGATTTTTAGGTCTTCTTCACCTTGAGATAGTCCAGGAAAGACTTGAACGTGAATTTGACATGTCGCTTATTATAACTGCACCTTCGGTTCAGTACAGGGTTAAGACAGAAGACAATCCTGAAGAAATTATTGTAGATAACCCGGAATATTATCCTGATCCTGCAACAATAGAATATGTAAAAGAGCCTTATATAAAGGGAAGTATTATAGTTCCTGATAATTATATAGGTGTTGTAATGAAGCTTTGCATGGAAAAAAGATCAAAAGATGTAACCCATATGTATCTGGACAGTAAAAGGGTTGAGTTCACTGTGGTACTTCCTCTTGGCGAGGTTGTTTATGACTTTTATGATAAGCTTAAAACCATTACTCAGGGCTACGGTTCTTTTGATTATGATATGTATGATTATTTTGATACTGAAATTGTAAAGTTAGATTTTCTTGTAAACACAGAAAAAGTTGATGCCTTGTCTCAGCTTGTTCACAGAACCAATGCTGAAGCAAGAGGCCGTATGGCTGTTAAAAGACTTAAAGAGGAAATTCCAAGACAGATGTTTAAAATTCCTCTTCAGGCCGCAATAGGCGGAAATGTTGTTGCAAGGGAGACAATTTCTGCATACAGAAAAGATGTAACAGCAAAGTGTTACGGAGGCGATATTTCAAGAAAAAGAAAGCTTCTTGACAAGCAGAAAAAAGGTAAAAAACGGATGAAAATGGTCGGATCTGTTGAAATACCTCAAAATGCTTTTCTTTCAGTTCTTAAAACCAAAGATGATTAGCATTTTTAAAAATTTGAGATAATATTCCTCTCAGTCTTAATAAAACCGAGCCTGAGAGGAATTTAATGTTTAAGGCTTTTACGCTTTATCAAAAAGCCTTTGGTCAAAACGGTCTTTAAGGCTGTTAAAAAAATCATCCCACGGATTTTGGGCTGTATCTTCATCTGCTTTTTTCAGCTCTTCTTTCATATCTTCAAAAAGCTTGTCAATAACTGAGCTTACTTTATATTCGGGGATTTCAGATGCTTTAGTCTTATCTGCTGTTTCTTCTGTCAGTTTTTCAAGAACAGGTTTAAAATTATTGGCAGAATCATAAAGACTTTTTACAGGTTTTTGAGTGTATTCCTCTACAAGGCTTTCAGCATACTCGTATTCTCTTGAAAAACTGTAGCTTAAATTTGCTTCAAATCCTGCAACTGTATCAAGCCCTGTAAGAGACATTGCGTTTTTAAGAGCTTTGTCTGTATTTCCGCTTACAAGACTTTTCATTGCCTTTTCAAGACTTTTTATAGCTTTATTAATATCTTTTATTTCTTCTTTGTTAAAATCACCTTCAAGAGAAATATCATAGGAATTTGAATACTCGGCTTTAAAAGCAAGTACTGAAGAAGATGAGGCAGAGTTCTGGGTTTTTCTTAATGCAGAATAAGTATTAAGCTCTGTTTCAAAGTCTGAAGATTTTGAAAGAGTTACAAAATCTCCCTGTTTTGTTTTTAAAACCAGGTCTGTTTCTTTTGACTCTGTATTTGAATATCGCATACCCTTAAGAGACTGCATTTTTTCAGGGTCATTATCTGCTTCTGAATGATCCTGCAGCGACATATTTAAAGGTGTAAATTTTAAATCCATGGAAAAATCTCCTTTGCAGAAAATATATACGGCTTTAATTTCGGCATTTACTCTTTTTGTAAACAGAACTTCAAAAATAAGTTTATAACCGGTAAATCCGACTATTTTACAGCCGTGTAAAATCCGAACTATTAATTTCAGATGATTAATTATCGGCATTTGATTAATAAAACTTTATTTAGTTGATAAATAAAAATTCTATTTTTGAGTAATGTTTTATTAAATTTTTACGAGAAGTTTAAAAGCTGATTTTTATGAAGAGAGTTTATTCTGATTTGAGGGGTTTGTATTTTGCGATATAAAAACAGCAGGCAGTTGTTTGAATAAAACAGCCTGCTGTTTTTTTAAATGAAAGAAATACTTCTGGTTTATCTGCTGACAGATAAATATTTGGATAAAGATAAAAAATTTATACTGCACTTAAAGAGAGTTAAGGTGATTTAAAAGACTTTGCATTTCACTTTTGCTAAGCTGGGCACCGAATCTGCTTTTTGCCATCATTCTCTTTACTGTTTTTTCCCATTGTTCCGGACTGTGATCTGCTCTGTTAATTTTGCCTGTACCGTGGCAGGAAGTACAACGGCTTTCCATTATAGATTTACCATTTCCGGTATCAGCACTAACTATACCGGGTATTAAAAAAAGACAAAATATAACAAAACATAAAGATGTGGTAAAAAACGATTTCATTGTTCACTCCTTTTGTTATTAAAAAAATTTTACGTGATGTATAATGTTAAGGATGATAATTAAACATGAACATAGTTTTTTAAGTCAGTCAATATTTAATGTCTTGTATAACTGTTGAATTAAAACCGCTTTTTTTGCAGAGATCTGCCTTTAAATCAAAATTTAATCCTCAAAAAACTTCAGTAATATGATAATTTAATTTTTTATCTTCTGTAACTGAACAAAATAATCAAGTTTCGGCCAAATACTATATAATCTGAATTGAAAGGTGATAATTTTTACAAAAATCATCACCTCAGCCTTAATTATATTGATAAAGTTAATATTTAAAACGAAATTATAAATTTAAATCTTTAAAATCTGATTTTGTTAAAAACATAAACAACTGTTTTAAAACATTAAAAATCGATAAATGCAAAATTCGATAGAAATTTTTAAAGAAAACTGAAAAATAAAATAAAATAAACCTTGCTTATTTATCTGGTATGGAACATTATCAAGGAGTTCCTCGGTTGAGGATTTAAGTTTTTCGTTATTAAGGAATATCCATTGCACAAGTGGCAGGACCCTGAAGTATCGAAATCGAAATTATTAATTAGAAGTTAAGGAAAAGTCACAATGGCAAATGGAATTGTAAAATGGTTTAATGACGCAAAAGGTTTTGGATTTATTGAGCAGGAAAGCGGACCTGATGTTTTCGTACATCACACAGGTATCAACAGCACAGGTTTTAAATCGCTTCAGGAAGGCGCTAAAGTTTCATTTGATATTCAGGACGGACCAAAAGGTTCTTCTGCTATCAATGTAACTGAACAATAAAAAAACAAGGCACTTCATCATTTTTGCTGAAGTGCCTTTTTTGTATCAAATCCCATCTTTTTTAAAATCAAAATCAATTAAAATTTAAAAATCCTTACTATATTTTTTTTATTTTTAAAAAAAAATTAAATATATCCCATTATTTCGTAAATCAGTTTAGCGCATGTAAATTCAGGATAGTGAATATTTTCAGCCGGAGCCAGTTCAACAACATCAAATCCTGCTATTTTCCTTTCTATGCTTAATTTTTTTATTATTTCAAGTGCGTCATACCACAAAAGTCCTCCGGGTTCAGGGGTTCCTGTAGCTGGGATTACTGAAGGGTCAAATCCGTCAACATCTATGGTAAGATAAATTTCATCAGGAAAATTATCAGGCAGTATTTTTTCAGGTATTTTGTTTAAGTATAAATCATAAGCATCAAGAAATTGTATTTTTCTGTTTTTTCTTAATTTTGCTTCTTCCATGCAAAGACTTCTTACGCCAATCTGAAAAATTTCAAAATTTAAATCTAGTGCTCTTTTCATTACGCATGCGTGGCTGTATTTGCTTCCTTCATACGATTGTCTTAAGTCTGCATGGGCATCAATCTGAACTATTCCGATATTTTTTTTGTTTTTTGCAAAACAGTTAAATGCTCCTGTGGAAACTGTATGTTCTCCTCCCAAAATGACAGGTATTTTAGATGCTTTAAGTATTTTTGAAATCGATTTGTCCATCATTTCAAGAAGCATCTTGCTGTTATCTGCAAATACAGGTTCCAGTGTATGAATCCCTTTTTTAAAAGGTTCTGAAAAACCGGTGAAAAGTTCAAGCTGTGAAGATGATTCAAGTATTTTTGAAGGACCTGAACCTGTACCTCC
>JBNJDM010000062.1:0-12877 GCA_051744925.1 Thermodesulfobacteriota bacterium
ACCCGGCGGAGTCTTAGCTTTTTACACCTTAATATAAAAAGCGTGCTTTAAGGCTAAAAAAGCTTTTACTTTAAAGCACTTTTATCGTTATTTTAGTAGATTGTGTTGGCGATCCTGCTAGAACTAAATCAGAGAAACAGACAAACAAGGAGGATATGATGCTTCGAAAAATTTTTACCGCTGCGCTGGTAGCGGGTTCGTTGTTTTTTTGGGCTCAGCCGACATTGGCTGGAGGGCCGTTCCGGGACGTGTTGTTTGACAATTTCTGCCAGGGTAAGTCCTACAATGAAAAGGTAGGCTGCCAAGGGTATCTGCAGTACAGGATTCAGCGCGGCAGGAGCAGAGACAGAGCCCTTGAAATGTGCACATGGGGCTGCAGCGAGGTACTGGACGATCCCAAGAAAATCAGTGACTGCCATAAGGGCTGCCGGGATGCAAACGCCCAGGACCATTAGAGTACTCTAATTCCATTTCTAAATCAAATGTGCTCTGGGTGGACGAATACAACTTCCAACATGATGCAATCCATTGGGAATATCTGTGTCATTCATATTATGATAAACTCCTGTTAGTTTAGTATTTTCGTTACGTACCTTTTATTAATTCTGGCCGGTTTTGTCACTTGAATTTATTAATTATCATTTAAAACCGGATCGGATAGAAACACTTCGATTTTAGCCCTGGTAAATGAAGCTGTGGACAAAAAGAAAATAAAACGAATAAATTTCTGATCTGAAAGTATTGCAGCAGGCGATAATAAATTTGTTTTTCAATTTAAAAAAAAACTTGATATAAAATTAAAATATAAACAAATGCTAACTGCAAATCTGCTTACTTTTGTAAAAGAGGATCAGACTTATTTTAAAACCAGCTTAAACAATGAAATTATATGGTAATGGTCCCTGAGGAGCAGTATACAAAAGCCAATGAACTTCTCAAAGATTATTTAAAGAATACACAAGAAGAAGAAACAGAAATATTTCAGTCACAATATTCCCTCACGGATAAAATTAGAATGTTAATAGAAGCAGTAATTTTTGGCTGGTTTATCCCTGGCAAAAAAAGAAAGAAGCATTCTAAAAAAAAAGAGTTATAACGTTAGCAACAAAAACAGATTATGAACAAATCCAACGCTTTTTTTGCGGAGCGCGGCTGGGTCGAACCATAATAACACACTAAAATAACACAAAATATTAAAAAAAGATGCCCTGATTATAACCTTAGAAGCCACTTTTTGACCATAAAATGAGGGTTTTAATCAGCCCCCAAACTATTACACTAAAAACTAACCTTTTACATTAATCCCAACTGGCTCCAAGCAACCTGCTTACCTGAACGGCTGAGGATACTGCATCTTCGTGAAGTCCGTAACCAAAATGAGATCCGCAAAAATAGGTATTGTTCTGGCCGTTTAAAGAAGGCAGTTCTTTAATTGTTGCAGATGATCGTGTGTCGTAAATCGGCGTTCTGAAAACTTTTTGAAATTCAATCTTTTCTTTATCGATTTCAATATTCGGATGCTGACATCCCATATAATCACTATTGTTCGGAACGCCGTTCTGGAAACGGTAATGAGCATTTATGGATGTATTGATCTCTCCGTCATCATCTGTATACAGGTAGCTGTACATGGCCCATTTATCTTCAGACGGGTAGTTTTTCTTATCTGTATGAACAATTACCAGACCGTCATTATAACGCCAGGGCGACAAAAGCCTTGTCTCCTCTTCTGATGGCTTTTCAAGTAATTTTAACGCTGTATCTGCAGGGCAGGCAAAAATGACTTTATCGAAAATTTTTTCTTTTTTGTCACTGATTTTTATAACAATGTTGTCTTTTGTTCTCAAAACAGAATCGATTTTTGAATTGAGCATGATATTTTCTCTGAACGGTTCTGCAAGCCTGTCAATATAGACCCTTGTCTTACAGGGATAGAGGCGCCATGAAACAAATTTTAACGGAGACCCCATCTGTTTTCCAATTTTATTGACAACAAAATCGGCCGGTGCTTCCATCAATTCATCCCATAGCATTGATGTCATGATACAAATAGGAAAGATGGCAATTTTCAAAAGATCCCCTTTAAGCGAAGGACAAAACCGAAGTGCCTGTTTCAATGTCATCCCTTCAAGAAGGCCTTTCCTGTGAAGTTTTACAATTTTCATATAGTTTTTGAGAACAATCATCTGGTAAATTGAAGACCTGTAATTTTTCATGCTGAATGTCAACGCCGGTTTGGTAAAATCACAACTTAAAAAATAGTCCCTTCTGGTATCCATATTCCGGAATGACTGGCTCAATCCTTCCATCGGTTTGGTGGTTCCCGGGTTGATACCGAGTTTTATTAACAGCTTTGCAAAGTTTGGATATAAAAGGGGTGACCAGAAAAATACTGAAATATCTATCTCTTCCCCTGTTTTAGTTTTAAGTGTATAAACATTACCACCAAGACGACCTTCTTTTTCAAACAGGGTTACACAATACCTGTCACTAAGCAGATAGCCTGCTGTAAGGCCGGCAACACCACCACCAATAATTGCAATTTTTTCTGACATTGTTTTTTCCTTTCTGGCTGCTAAATTACTGAAGGATATTTTCGTTAATGTAATGTTACCCGGCCGGATTATACCCGCGACCCGATGAATCGTATCATCCAGCCATGACCTACCGGCATCAGTCTTGACAGAATCTCTCCGGATACTGCATCCAATCCTACAAGAACCCGTTTCTTTCTTTTTTTGAGTCCTTTAATGACTGCCCGTGATGTAGAATCCGGTGTGGACATGGAATATTTTTCAAAAATGGTATTAAACTCCTGATGACTCGTTTTCTTTTTTCCGGGCGTAGAATTGAAACGTGCCTTTCTGGCAAAATCTGTTTTAACTCCACCTGGATAGACACCCATAACCCTGATATTCGAGCCGTGCAGCTCATGCTGCAGGGAATCCGAAAATCCCCTGATGGCGAATTTTGCTGCATTGTATGATGAAAGATTCGGCATTGAGACCATTCCAAATATACTTGAAATATTTATAATGCATGCTTCTTCTGCTTTTTTGAGGTACGGTATAAAAAACTTGCTTCCATACAACACTCCCCAAAAATTAATTCCCATAAGCCATTCATAATCGTCTACAGAATGTTCTTCGACAGTCGAAACCACGACAACACCTGCATTATTCACAATGATATCGACTCCGCCCATTTCTGTAACAACTGCTTCCGGGTATTTTTCCATAGCACTTCGGTCTGATACATCCAGACGTTGGCTGAATACGTTGACACCCGTCTCTTTTAAAAGGTTTTCAGTCTCCATGAGAGCGTTTTTGTCGATATCTGAAATGGCAATGTCTGCCCCTTCTTTTGCAAAGTTAAATGCAAGGCTCCGACCAATTCCACCGCCTGCGCCAGTGATTACAACGATTTTATTCTTGAGTGTTTTCATCTGATTTTTCCCGGATAATTGCGTGTTTAAATTAATTTTCAAGCAGATGAACAGCCATTGAAGCCTCTCCCATACCGAGAAATCCACCTCCGTTTTCTGCCAAAGCAATTCGAGGGTTTTCAACCTGACGTCCCCCGGCTTCGCCTCGTAACTGAGTTACCAACTCATAAATCTGGGCAAGTCCAGACGCACCAATAGGGTGGCCTCTTGAAATAAGACCGCCGCTTGGGTTTATCGGGAGCCTGCCTTTGAGAGAAGAATGACCTTCTTCTGCAAAAATCCCGCCCTCACCTTCCGGACAGAACCCTAACTGCTCAGACTGATAAATCTCTCCAAATACGGTGGCGTCATGAATTTCTGCAACGTTGATATCTTCAGGACCGATACCTGCCTGCTCATAAGCTGCACGTGACGACCGTTTTGAGATATCACTTTCGCCATTTAGCTGCCCTGACTGCATAACCGAAGCCCGGATACGAATTGACCGCTTTGTATTGTTTTTTTTAAGGAATTTTTCTGAACAAACGATAACAGCAGCCGCGCCGTCTCCTATCGGTGCACACATGGCCCTGGTCAGAGGAAATGAAACAGCCCTGTCGTTCATAACGCCATCAATGGTCATAGGGAAGGTATACTGTGCAAGCGGATTCAATACTGAATTGTTATGGGATTTGGCGGCAACAACAGCCAGTTGATGCTGTGTTGTTCCGTATTTTTCCATATGCATCCGGGCACCTGCGGCATATAAATCCATAAATGTTGAATGACCGGCTTTTTTTTCGTCTTGCTGTTTTGTCTCGGCATCGTTTTCTTTTTTATTTTTTTTGTCGTTAAGCGCTTTCACAAACATTTCTATGATTTCAACGTCTGCTCCGGATGCAAATGATTTCATTACCTTATCACGGTCTTTATTGTAGACCTTCTCTGCTCCTATCGCCAATGTACAGTCATACATCCCTGCTTTTACAGCTGTAACAGCAGAATGGAGGGCTGTGCTGCCGCCGGCACAACCGTTTTCCACATTAATTATCGGAATTTTATCCAATCCGTTTGCTGAAAGTGCTACCTGGCCCCGAATACAGTGCTGTCCTGAAAAAAGTCCCCAAAGCGAATTTGAAAACCAGGCCGACTCTATATCATTCAACTCTATATTACAGTCTTTTCTGGCAAGATCGAGTGCTTCTCCAGCCAGACTTTTGACATTCCGATCAAGATATTTCCCAAATTTCAGCATACCAACGCCGATGATAAAAACCTTTTCAGACATCTATAATCCTCCTGTTCATTTATATTCGTTTCATTATAGCCCCACTCTTTCAGTTAAAAACGCCTTGGCGGTTGAGGCGTATCCCTGTCGAGCCAGCGGAAATAGCGGTAAAATTCGATAAAATCGACGATTTCAATTGCCCCTTCCGGGCATATAGCTGTGCAGGCGCCGCATGAGACACACAAAGCGCCTGTCTCTTTGAGTATTTTGGGTTTTTTTGTTTTTGTGCCGACAATGATTCCGGTAAAGCATGCTTGTTCGCATAAACCGCAGCCGATGCATTTGTTATGATTAAAATCGACAGCACCATATTTCAGGTCTTTGCCAAGCCGGTTCAGCTTTTCAACAATTAAAAATTCTTTCCATGTAAGTCTGCCGGGCATAATGCCTCCCATATTTTTATGATATAATTTTGAAATTGCCGTTTACATCAAACCAGTCAGTTTTCTTGGTTTCACGAACAACATAACCATCTGGTGTGCCGACCGGATGTCCTATAGCGATGGTGCTGGCAAGGCTGTACGGATAACTGATGTTCAGACGTTTCTTCCATTTTTTTCTGTTTTTTCCTTTAAGAAGAAGCTTTGCAAAGCTTACCCAGCAGGTACCGAGCCCGTAGCTGTGTGCAGTCAGGTCAAGCGTCTGTCCGGCGATTCCGGCTTCAATCGCTGAATCACCAGGCGGGCGTTTATCTACAAGGAGAAAAATAATTGTGGGTGCACCATGAAAAATTCCTGCACGTTCTTCTGCGATAATATGCGCAGCCATAAACGGTATTGGATGTGTATCCGCCGGTATCATACGCATCAGCAGACGTGCGAAAAAAGATTTGATTTTTGAATTGTCATCCAGATAATAAAACAGTTTTGATATTTTTCTGCATATATACCAAATATCAGTTTCCATTTCTTGAATCATTTCCTGATCCTGAATAACTATGAACTTCCATGTCTGTCCGTTTCCGGCAGAAGGTGCAAACCTTGCCGTTTCAAGTAAGCGCTTTATCAGGTACTCCGGCACCTGTTTTTTTTTATAAACCCTTACACTCCTTCGGCGATAAATTACGTTTTCCACGTCATTGAAAGGTGCTCCGCTTTCTGGAAGTGTATAAATATTTTCATCGTTTCCCATAAAAACCTCCTGTGAATATAAACCCTGTAAATACTTTGTTATCAGTTCGATTCAGAATGCCACCAAGGTATCGATTGTGTCTTCAGTGATGCCTTGTTTTTCAAGTATTGGTTTGATTATTCTGTGAGAATTCGTCTTTGGGAACTCGTCCACAAATCTTATGAAACGGGGTACTGCATATTTTGCTAGCTTGTCTTTCAGAAACAGTCTGAGGTCTTCAGCAGTAAGGCTTTGTTGATCCACAAGCTTAACTGCTGCCATGATTTCATCCTCCGCAATTTCAGAAGGAACAGCATAAACAGCAACATCCTCGACTGCAGGGTGATCCAAGATTACATGCTCCACTTCATAGGCAGATACATTTTCTCCACCCTTTCGCATAGATTCCGTATTTCTCCCGACGAAATAGATAAAGCCGTTTTCATCCTGCCTGACTATATCACCTGTGCTTAACCAACCATTGCCAGATTTTTTTTCGGATGCCTCATTGTTCTTGTAATATTCAACTTTGCCACTGCCCCCCTTTACTTTGAAAAGCAACTCTCCGGGGGTGTTTGCAGGAACATCCAGGCCATTGTCATCTACAATACGGGTGGCATTCCGACCGGCCGGTTTTCCGAGTGAACCAACAGGGGCAGTACCCAAATTCATGATCGAATTGCCACCGCCATCTACAGCACTGTATATTTCGTAAATTTTTGTTCCGAATCGATTTTCAAACGCTTCCCACATGTCAGAAGGACAGGCTGAAGAGATAACAAAACGAAGATTGTTTTTTTGATCTTCAGGACGTTCCGGCTGTTTCATCAGGATCGGTATAACAGAGCCGATCGTATTAAATACTGTCGCATTATACTGATTTACCCGTCCCCAGAAACGGTTTGCAGAAAATTTTCTTGAAAGCCCCATGGTTGCTCTGCGGGCAAGTGTCAGCGTCGTTGTCACAAAAAGCGCATTCCCGTGGCAAAGCGCCAGACAGGTGTAGTAGACATCATCCTCCTTCAACAAAACATTGGCAATGAAAGATAGAAGTCTGACATTGGTTTTTTTGTATCTGTAAACAACCCCTTTTGGCCGGCCAGTGGTTCCTGATGTATACATAATCAGACAGATATCTTCCCGATTATAGCCGATTCCGGGATTGTCCGAAGGTTGCAGGTATGCGCTGCTTAGTCGAGTGTATTTTTCTGAAATATCATAAGGTTCTGCCTCTTTTTCAATATCGTTAACAACAATATGGTCTACTTTTTCAAAGTCAGCCGAAACCATATCGATACTGCTTTGAAGCTCGGCATCTATAAAAATACAGTTGATGTCACTATGGTTTACCAGGTAAGAAAGACCGTCACCTTTCAGCTCCGGGTTTATCGGAACCAGGTAAGCCCCAATTTTCTGAACACCGAAGAAAATATCAAGAAAACGAGGAGAATTTCGCATATAGATCCCGATTCCATACCCCCTGCCGCAGCCAAGCTCCTTCAGATATGAGGCCAGGCAGTTTGCATTATGATCCATCTGACGGTACGAAAAGGATTCTTCTCTGTATAAGAGAAATGTTTTTTCAGGGACCTGCTCTGCACGGGATTCCAGAAGCTCTGCCCATGAGATATCATTTGGTTCACCGTTACGTTTTGCATTGATGTTTTTCAAAAGGCGCCCAGCCATAAGTTCTTCATACTGTGTTCTTACAAATGCTGATAATACTGCCAGCAAAAGTTTTGCTTTGTTCATTTTTTGTTTTAATGCAGAGTTATTGTTTCCCATAATACTGCCTTCAAAGTTTAATTTTATTGCCGGACATGCGTAAGCAGCGATACACCACTACACTGCATGTCTATACAAAGAATATTCTTTATGATGATTGTATAATTAAACAGTAGACAGTTTTTTATGTTTTGTTGATGATCTTTACGGAAGAAAAATTGATATTTTCGGCAAACAATGAGGACATGAACTAAAAAAGAAAAAACGGCAAGAGAAGGTTTTACGATTCAGGTTCGTTTGCTAAATCGGTTTAATTGCAAATAATTTTTTTCGGTATTTCCCGGGCGTGGTACCGGAAATTTTTTCAAATGCTCTGCTGAATGCACAGGTTTCACTATAACCCAGAGCATCAGAAATCTCTTCGATTGTTATCCCCGGATCATTGAGAAGATGAATCGATTGCTGAAATACATACTGGTTTCTGATTTTTCTGAAGCTGGTACCTTCATTGGATAGCTTGAGGCGTAAGGTGCGTTCACTCATATTCATTTTTCCTGCAATATCTGAAAAACTGATATTCCCTTTGTTTACCTGAAAATGGAGTGTAACCGAATCCGTTGTAAAGAGACGTGAATCTTTTCTCAGAGCTAATTCGGTCTGACACTGCTGACGGAGAAGTTCATACTTATGCGGATTTGCATCAGGAAGAGAGACACTTAATGATGATTTTTCAATTTCAACGTAGTTCTCTTTTTGGTTAAAGAGGATGTTGTCTAAAAAGAATTCACGGTATCTTGTGATATCTGTCCGGGGACTGTGTTTAAGAGATATGGCAGAGGCATTCTGTCTGAATGTACCTAATTTTCTGGCATCAACCGCTGTTTTACCTGCAATGATATCTCTTTCCATCAAAATTGGTGCAAGGTCTTCCGGAAGGTCAAACAGGTTCTCAGCATACATGCGGATCTTTTTTCCGGAAGTCTCAAGATGAATACGATAATAGACATGGAGCAGCATTGAAAACTCTACCCAACAGGCAAAGACATCACCTAGTGTCGGGGCTGTTTCCATCATTTTACCAAGTACGCCGTGGGATCGTGAATAAAAGTATCGTCCTAATTCCCATACAGTTTCAGGGGCCGGAAGACGATCAACCAGATTCCGAACAATCGAAAGTTCTACAGAAAGCCTGATTTCGTTTTGTGGATCAAAGCAGTCACTTTCAGTAAGACCGGTCTCATTTAAAACCGCATCAATTTCGACACCTTTATCTGACGCAAATCGTAAATAAGGAAAAACACCGGCAATAGGGCGTATTATTTTGTTTGCAGTCTCCACTCAAATCCTTTTTTATAAAATCGGTTATGCTTTACAATACCGTATTTAAAAAGATAATAACAAAAACCTGTTGCTGTCAAGCAGCAAACTAAAACGCCCGGAAGCTGAAATGTCGAGTTATATCAATCTAATGATTATTTTCTTAGAATTCACTTTTTAACCTTAAAATAAGCAGTTTCAGCATTTTCTTCTTGCTGAAATGAAACTGAATGCCAAAAGCAAACAGATATTTTCTTCCAGGTCATGATGAGAAAGAACCTACAGATACCATAAAAAGGAATTTCTGCTAATATTTGATAAAGACCATGAGCAATGGAAAAGCTTGATTTATGAGGGAAAGATACAAATTTAAAACCCTGCGCTATATTGTAAATTCAAACCATATCCACTTTCTTATTCTTGATGAAATGCATGGCTTATATAGATATGAATATGGTAAGAGCCGGTGCTTTACATCATTCTTCAGAATGGAAACAGTCAGGTTATAATGAAATCCAGGAAGAAAGAATAAGGTATTCTGTTATAGATATGGATGCTTTGAAAAATATTTTTGATTTTCCGGATACTCAAAGTTATCATAATAACTTGGTTTATGAAATTATTACAAAAATGATATAATAGAAAAGCTTTGCGGCCAGAATTTATTGCTGTCTGAAATAAAAAGTTTATTGAAAATTTCACTGAAGATCTCAGCATAATTGCAAAGCAAAAAAATATTGAGAGTAAAGATAATCTTAGTTATGTTAAAAAAAATCAGCCTGTCTTTAATATTAGAGCAGAAATTACAAATAAATTTATACGGGATTTGAATCATTTATACACTGAAAAGTAGGATTTATGATAAAAATCAATCCATTTTACAACCACTTTTGCTATAATTACAGATTATTGTATTTGTGCGACACAAAACTGAACTCAAGGAGAAATTAATGAGACACGGTCTTGTATTTATATGCTTTTTTACAGCAGTTCTTCTGCTCAGCACTTCGGGATATTCGCAGAAAACACGTTTAAATGAAGATATCACAGTATCTGAATTCAAAACTATTGTTATGCAGCAGGGAAAGAGCAATGTATTTCCTTTATTTAAAATCAGAAACAACGGAGATAAAACATATACTGATATTAAACTGATTTACAGCGAGCCTGAAGGCTTGTCTTCCATGGGAAAAAAAGTAACCATCAGCCGCAGTAATAACAAATGGGCAAAGCTGACTCTTAAACCGGGACAGGAAGTCAGATTCAATCCCAGCCTTAAAAACTATACCTACCTTTATACAGACACAGAACAGGCTGAGACTATCTATTCAAGTGAATATTTTTTCTACTTTGGTGATAAGGAAGGCAATAACTACAAAACATCAAAGAAAAGAATAGATAACTTTGTTAAAGTAGTTCCCTTCAATAATGATATCTCCGTGACAGGATTCCAAACAATTTTAATGGAACAGGGTAAAAGCAAAGTATTTCCTGTTTTTAAAATCAAAAACAGAGGATCAAAAGAATATAACAGCATTAAGCTTATCTACACGGCTCCTGAAGGTCTTTCAAAAAACGGTCAAAGAGTCTCAATCAGCAGAAATGATAATGACTGGGCCAGAATTTCACTAAAACCGGGTCAGGAGGTTAGATTCAATCCGAGTTTTAAAAACTATACTTATCTTTATACAGGCACAGATCAGGCCAAGACTATGTATTCTGCACAATATTATTTTTGCTTCCAGGATAAGAATGGTCATAAATATTCAACTCCAAAGAAAAGATTAGATAATTTTGTTAAAGTTGTTCCTTTTAATAATGATATTGCAGTGACAAGCTATAGGACTGTTGTAATGGAACAGGGCCAAAGCAAAGTTTTTCCTGTCTTTAAAATCAAAAACAGAGGATCAAAAGAATATAGCAACATTAAGCTTATCTACACCACTCCTGAAGGTCTTTCAAAAAACGGTCAAAAAGTCACAATCAGCAGAAATGATAATGACTGGGCCAGAATTTCACTAAAACCGGGTCAGGAGGTTAGATTCAATCCGAGTCTTAAAAACTATACCTATCTTTCTGCAGACTCAGATCAGGCTGAGTGTATCTATTCAAGCGAATATCATTTTTCCTTCAGGGATAAAAGCGGGCACACTTATAATACTCCAAGGTTCAGACTAAACGATTTTGTTCAGGTGGTTTCGCCGGGAAACATAGACAAAATAAAGGATTACAGCCAAAAAAACAAAGATAACAACACCTGTTCTTATACTGATTTAAAAAATAGAGGTAAAAATTCAGACTTTATAGAAATAAGAAATATGTTAAATACCGAAATCAGTAAGCTTGAAAATATAGTTCATCCAAAGCATATAACAGATCTTAAAAAAATATTAAAAAAGCTGGATAAAAATCTGAGTTTGAATAAGGCTGTTACAAAACAGGAATCTGCAAAAAAAACTAAAAATACTGATTCTCTAAAAATTCAGATTAAAAAAGATGCTGTGGGCTATGCTCTTGATATGATGAATCCTGTTAAATCATCCAAAGAAGTAAGTGAATCACTTAACAAATTCAAAAAAACTACAGAAAAATTTGCAGGCGATTAATCTTATATTTATCTTATCAGGAATAAAAAACTGAGATATTCTTAACATAGCGAAAAGCCTGTTATGGCTGCTATTCTTTAAAAATATTTCAATAATAATTAATATTAGCAAACATTTTCTTGAATCTGAGATCTTATTATTTTATTATTGATCAGTTTCATTATCAATAATCTCATCAAATTTTATTCATTTTACTCAACTTTTAAATTTAAGTCATCATTAAAGCCCAACTAATAAGGAGGTATTGTAATGAGTGATAAAGATCCAAAAAGGACAACAAATGATGCGGGAATACCTGTGTCAAGTGATGAGCATTCACTGACAATAGGGCCCGACGGTCCTATTTTGCTTCAGGATCACTATCTGATTGAACAAATGGCCAATTTCAACAGAGAAAGAATCCCCGAGAGACAGCCCCATGCAAAAGGTTCAGGGGCATTCGGTTATTTTGAAGTAACAAAAGATGTTTCGCAATATACAAAAGCTTCATTTCTGCAGCCCGGTAAAAAAACAGATACACTCATAAGATTTTCAACAGTAGCAGGTGAAAGAGGAAGTCCTGATACATGGAGAGACCCAAGAGGATTTTCCCTTAAGTTTTATACTGATGAAGGCAATTTCGATATGGTGGGAAACAATACGCCTGTTTTTTTTATCAGAGATCCCCTGAAGTTTCAGCACTTTATACGTTCTCAAAAAAGAAGAGCAGACAACGGATTAAGGGATCATGACATGCAGTGGGATTTCTGGACTCTTTCACCTGAATCTGCTCATCAGGTAACCTGGCTCATGGGTGACAGAGGAATTCCGAAAACATGGAGACATATGAACGGATACTCCAGTCACGCATATATGTGGGTTAATTCAAAAGGTGAAAGGTTTTTTGTCAAATACCATTTTAAAACAGACCAGGGTATAGAATGTCTTACACAGGAAGAAGCAGACAGGCTTGCTGGTGAGGATGCAGACTGTCACAGAAGAGATCTTTTTGAATCTATTAAAAAAGGCGATTACCCAAGCTGGACTTTAATGGTTCAGATTATGCCTTTTGAAGAGGCTAAAACATACAGATTTAACCCTTTTGATCTTACAAAAGTATGGCCCCACAAAGATTATCCTCTTCATGAGGTTGGAAAACTTACATTAAACAGAAATCCGGAAGATTTTCACACAGAGATAGAACAGGCAGCTTTTGAACCAAACAGCTTTGTACCCGGAACAGGACCAAGCCCTGATAAAATGCTTCTGGGAAGACTTTTTTCATATGCAGATGCTCACAGGGCAAGACTTGGAGTAAATTACAAACAAATACCTGTCAACCGTCCTAAATGCGAAGTCAACAGCTACAGTAAAGACGGTGCCATGAGAGTACAAAATGTAAAAGATCCTGTTTACGCACCAAACTCC
>JBNJDM010000063.1:0-12674 GCA_051744925.1 Thermodesulfobacteriota bacterium
GCAAGATATGCGGCTCCAAGAGCTGTGGTTTCAATGCACTCAGGTCTTTCAACATCGGATTTTAAAATATCGCTTTGAAACTGAAGCAGGAAATTGTTTAAGCAGGCTCCTCCGTCAACACGCAGTTTTTTTACACTTATACCTGAATCTTCCTCCATTACAGATAAAACATCCTTTGACTGGTAAGCCAGGGATTCAACAACAGCTCTTACAAAATGCTCTTTCTGAGTTCCTCTGGTGATTCCGAAAACACAGCCCCTTACATCAGAATCCCAGTACGGAGTCCCAAGACCGACAAAAGCCGGCACAACATAAACACCTTCAGTACTGTCTACTTTCAGGGCATACGATTCTGATTCAGAAGCATCCATAAACATTCTAAGACCGTCACGAAGCCACTGAATTGCTGAGCCGGCAACAAAAACCGAACCTTCAAGAGCATACTTTACTTTTCCGTTTATACCCCATGCTATTGTTGTAAGAAGGCCGTTAACTGATTTTACAGCTCTTTCACCTGTATTCATCAGCATAAAGCATCCGGTTCCGTATGTATTTTTTGCCATTCCCGTCTCAAAACATGCCTGACCAAACAATGCTGCCTGTTGATCACCTGCCATTCCCGCAACAGGTATTTCATTTCCGTAAAATGTTTCAGGTGTTGTGTATCCGTAAACACCTGATGACGGTTTTACCTCAGGAAGCATCTGCTCAGGAATATCAAGATACTCAAGAATCTCTTTATCCCATTTAAGTTCATGTATGTTATACATAAGAGTTCTTGATGCGTTAGAATAATCAGTTACATGAACCTTCCCTTTGGTAAGCTTCCATGTGAGCCAGGTATCTATTGTTCCAAAAAGGAGGTCGCCGTTTTTCGCTTTTTCCTTTGCTCCTTCAACATTATCAAGAATCCATTTAACTTTTGTGGCAGAAAAATATGCATCCACAAGAAGCCCTGTTTTTTCAGTAAAAAAATCACTTAAACCTTCTGCTCTTATTTTATCGCAAATATCAGCAGTCTGCCTTGACTGCCATACAATAGCATTATAAACAGGACGGCCTGTTTTTTTATCCCACACCACAGTTGTTTCCCGCTGGTTGGTTATTCCGATTGCCGCAATTTCACCGCCTGCAACATCCTTATGGGCAAGAGCTTCTGCAGCAACAGACTGAACAGACGACCATATTTCCATTGCATCGTGCTCTACCCAGCCCGGTTCAGGGAAAATCTGGGTAAATTCCTTGCGGGTAATATTTACAATACGGCCTGACTTATCAAAAATTATAGCCCTTGAAGTTGTTGTACCCTGATCAATTGCAAGGATATACTTTTTTTCGAAACCAGATTCAGAATTGTTATAAGTCATATGAAACCCTTTTTTATTATCTTTATAAAGTGTGTACAATTATCTTGCATTCTTTAATTTCTCACAAAGTCTCAAAGACACAAAGTTAAGGCTTAAAACTGAAACCATAAGTCTGATTTTAAAAATCATAATTTATTTGATATTTTTTTTGAAAAGCTGCCTTAAAAAAATCCGGTTTTCAGCAAGAGACTAATCAAGTAAAAACAATAAACAATAAAAATAAGATCTTTGTATCTTGGTGCCTTTGTGAGATTTATTCTGTTTAATCTGAATATTTACAATAATTTTTCTTACATTTTACCTTCAAAATGCTATATCAATTTATATATTTAATTTATGCATATTAGATTATATAAAACTTCTTTTCCAGAAAATTTAATCTGAATCGAATTTTTCATGCTTTAAAAAGATTTCAGATTCACAACTATTCAGCTAAAAAAACAATTATATCCCTAAAACAGCTTCTTAAACAGAAAATCACGGCTTATAACCATTATTTGGTTATTTTCTGCCCAATACAGTACAAAACAGCATTTGACCCTTTTGTGACGCTGGAATATATACAATCTGAATTTAATATTTAAAAGGCACACAAATACATGCAGGTAAAAACCCTTGAAACATCCGATTTTCTAAAAAAAGCTGAAAACAGCATTCTTATAGATGTAAGATCACCTGTTGAATACACCAAAGGACATATACCGGGAGCACTTAACATTCCTTTGTTCTCAGACAAAGAAAGGGAAGATATAGGAATATTATACAAACACAGCAGTAAAAAAGATGCTGTATTAAAAGGTATTTCATATGTTCAGCCTAAACTTTCCGGTTTTGTGGAAAAAATTTACAGCCTTACAAGTGAAAATAATAAAAATAAAATTTTAGTCTACTGCCACAGAGGGGGATTAAGAAGCAATTCTTTTGCCTGGCTTCTTGAAGCATCAGGTTTTGACGTATCAATACTTGAATCGGGTTATAAAAAATACAGAAACCATGTACTTCAAAGCTTTAAAAACGATTATAAATTCATTTTACTCGGTGGAAAAACAGGCTGCGGAAAAACAGATATATTAAAAGAAATGGAAAAAAACAATGAACAGGTAATCGACCTGGAAGGGATAGCAAACCACAAAGGTTCTGCATTCGGTGACCTTGGAAACGGAGGCCAGCCTACTCCACAGCAGTTTGAAAACAATCTTTCACAAAAACTTACCAAACTTGATATAAAAAAACATATCTGGCTTGAAAATGAAAGTGCCGGAATCGGCGGGCTTTTTATACCGCTTGAAATACGAAACAAAATGCAAAATGCTCCGGTTGTAGATATCTTGCTTCCGAAAAATGAAAGAATAAAAAGAATTGCAAAAGAATACGGCTCGTTCAATAAAATCCTTATTGAAGAAAGAATAAAAAAAATCGAAAAAAGGCTTGGAAGGGAAAATGCCGGAAAAGCTGTTTTCTGTCTTCACAATAACCGGATAAATGAAACAGTTGAACTGCTTATTGGATATTATGACAAAAGCTATGATCATAGTACTGATAGAACAGACAAGATAAAATCAAAGCTTAAAATCAAGCTTGATACTGACAATCCTGTAAAAAACTCCAAAATTATACTCGAGACTGTAAATTCGACTGAAACTGCTTTAGCAACCTGATCAGCTTAAGTCTTAAAACAAAGATTATAACTTCAGACAAAAAAAGCCCTTCCTTGCGGAAGGGCTTTTCTATATATTAAACGGCTTTACTATTGGGGGAGACGACTACATCATGCCGCCCATTCCTCCCATGCCGCCCATTCCGCCCATGCCGCCGGCTGGAGCGCCGCCGCCTGCATTTTCATCCGGAATTTCAGCGATCATTGCTTCTGTTGTCAGCATAAGTGACGCAACTGAAGCAGCATTCTGAATTGCAAATCTTACAACTTTCTTAGGATCGATAACACCTGCTTCAATAAGATCTTCATACTTATCTTTAGCAGCATTATATCCGAAGTTTCCTTCTTTTTCCTTAACTCTTTCTATAACAACTGAGCCTTCAACACCTGCATTATCTGCAATTTTTCTAAGAGGTGCCTGAATTGCCTGCATAATAACTTTGATGCCTGCTTTTTCTTCTTCATCTTCAACTTCAATAGCTTCAACTGCCTTAAGAGATCTGATAAGAGCAACTCCGCCGCCAGGTACAATACCTTCTTCAACTGCAGCACGGGTAGCGTTAAGAGCATCTTCAACTCTTGCTTTCTTTTCTTTCATTTCAGTCTCTGTTGCAGCGCCTACGTTAATAACAGCAACTCCGCCTACAAGCTTTGCAAGACGCTCCTGAAGCTTTTCTTTATCATAATCTGAAGAAGATTCTTCAACTTCAGCTTTAATCTGCTTAACTCTTGACTCAAGCTCGCTTTTTGCTCCTGCACCGCCGACAATTGTAGTATTGTCTTTATCAATTGTGATGCTCTTTGCCTGACCAAGATCAGTAACCTGCATATTCTCAAGCTTTAGACCCATATCTTCTGATACAACCTGGCCGCCTGTAAGAACTGCAATATCCTGAAGCATAGCTTTTCTTCTGTCGCCAAATCCGGGAGCTTTTACTGCAGCTACGTTAAGTGTGCCTCTTAGCCTGTTAACAACAAGTGTTGCAAGAGCTTCACCTTCAATATCTTCAGCAATAATAACAAGGGGCTTGCCCATTTTTGCAACATTTTCAAGGATTGGAACAAGATCTTTCATTGAAGAGATTTTGTTTTCGCAAAGAAGAATGTATGGATCAGAAGTTTCTGCAACCATTTTTTCAGAATCTGTTACAAAATAAGGAGAAAGATATCCTCTGTCGAACTGCATACCTTCAACTACGTCAAGGTATGTTTCCATTGATTTTCCTTCTTCAACAGTGATAACACCTTCTTTACCAACTTTTTCCATTGCGTCTGCAATGATGTTGCCTATTCTCTCATCATTGTTAGCTGAGATTGTACCGATCTGAGCAATCTCTTTTCTGTCTCTTGTATCGGTTTTAAGCTTTTCAAGATCTTCAACAATCTTTTCAACAGCCTTGTCAATTCCTCTTTTGATTGACATAGGATTGTTTCCTGCCACAACAAGCTTACGTCCTTCTTCATAAATAGATCTTGCAAGAACTGTAGCTGTTGTTGTACCGTCACCGGCCATATCACTTGTTTTACTGGAAACTTCCTTAACCATTTCAGCGCCCATGTTTTCGAACTTATCTTCAAGCTCGATCTCTTTTGCAACAGTTACACCGTCTTTAGTTACTGTTGGTGCGCCCCATGATTTTTCTATAACTACATTTCTTCCCTTAGGTCCAAGAGTTACTGCTACAGCGTCTGCAAGTTTTTTGACGCCTTCAAGCATCTTGCTACGTGCTTCTTCACTGTATAAAATTTCTTTTGCTGCCATTTGGCTTCTCCATTTGTTTTTTTGGGTTAAACATTAAAACTTTTATATGAAATTAAATATAAGAGGGAAACTATCCTACTACTGCGTAGATGTCGTCCTGTCCCATTATGATATATTCTTCATCGTCGATTTTCAGCTCATGTCCGCCGTATTTGCTGAACAATACTTTGTCTCCGACCTTAACTTCCATAGGAATAGTTTTTCCGTCATTAGATACTCTGCCGCTTCCAACTGCTTCAACTACACCTTCAGAAGGCTTTTCTTTGGCTGTATCAGGTATAATAATTCCGCCCTTGGTTTTCTCAGGCTCTTCAACTCTTTTCACCACTACACGATCCTGAAGAGGTTTAATATTCATCTTCAATCTCCTTATATTTAATTGTTAACTTATTAAAATTAGTAATAAACTTACCAACGAAAAAAACTTTAATCACGCTTGTTTATTTGTAAAGCGGGAAAAGTTAAAATTTATTCTTCAGATCCTGAACTCTCTTTTTTTGCATCTGTTTTAGGTTCTGATTTTGCTTCAGACTTTGGTTCAGAAGCTGAAGAATTTTCACTGGTTACTGCATTATTTTTACCACCGTAATCTGTAACGTACCATCCGCTTCCCTTTAAATGGAAACTGCTTTTTGAAATCAATCTCTTAACAGGTCCTTTACCGCAGAATCTGCATACTTCAGGATTATCTTCAGAAATGCCCTGAAGCACTTCATCTATTTTTCCGCAGTTCTCACAGCCGTACTCGTAAATGGGCATGATTATCAATCCCCCTCTTTCTAGTTGTTCCTTTTTTAAACCACCAATAAATTAGTCAGACTTTCTCTCTTGTCAAGACCGCAGCTCAAAAGAAATAAAATCAATTTTATTATCCAGGCTGAGTATTTCATATTTTGCACACCTGAAAATTAAAGCTTTACAGACACAGCCAAAAAATCAGGTCTCTTTCTAAACAAAGCTCAGAGCATCAGTAAGGAAGATGCTTTACAAAAAAAGACACAACTTCCTCTCTACCGGATACAGATGTTTTCTCCAGTATTTGGCGTGTTATATCATGAACTCTCTTTTCCTCCTGCATCATTTCGTCACCCTCAGCTTCAAATTTTTTTAAATACTTTGAAAACCTTACTACATGAATGAGCTCATGCACGGCTATATAAAAAAAAAGAGCCGTAAAAGGAAGTCTGTATTTTTTTATTCTGTCCAAAACAGCATTGTCCTGAATACAGATCCTGTAAACTGTGTATACTGAAGAATTAAAAGGACTTTTCCACGGTTTTGCATCATACTTAACAACCTGAGCAAAAGGCCCGTCAACTATCTCGTGGCTTTTAAGATCTTTTAAGGTTTTAAAATCGTATTTTATTTTGTCCCATTGTGAATCAGACATCTTATAATAGTCTGCAACCATTTCTTCAGACATTTGAAAAACTTCATTCAAAAGCACCAGTTCTTTTTCACTAAATTTTTTTTTTGACATGGTAACCTGTTTTTATAATGTATTAGGTTAAAATCAAAAAAATTCCCGCCTGTTATTTAAACAAACGGGAAATCCAACAAACTTGGGTCACTTATAAGTTAAATCTAAAATCAGTAATTTAATAATGCTAAAGCTTGCGTAAAAACAACTTAACATCAGTAAAAATCAAGTAATTAACACCTTTAAATCTCAGTGTTCATTATTATCCACCCGAATTTTCTACTATTGTATAAAAATTTTCAATAGCTTCATCAAGCTTTTCAGGTACAGAACCGCCGGCCTGAGCCATATCAGGACGGCCTCCGCCACCCCCGCCGACAACAGATGCAGCTTCTTTTACAAGATTTCCTGCATGAAATCTGCCTGTCAGATCCTTTGTTACACCTGCTGTAAGAAAGACTTTGCCGCCTGACTCTGCTCCAAGAAGTACAACTCCGGATTTAATTCTGTTTTTCATTTTATCTGTCAAATCCCTTAGAGCTCCGGGATTATCAACTTCAACTCTTTTTGAGACAACATTTACACCATTTACTGTTTTTAAGCCTTCATCAGGATCTCCTGCATTAGATTCCGCAACCCTGATCTTTAATTTTTCAACCTCTTTTTCAAGCTCTTTGGCATTTTTATTAAGCTTTTCAATTTTTGCAACAAGAGCTTCAGGCCTGTCTTTAAAAAATGAGCTTGCTTCAAGAAGATACTTTTCCCTGTCCTGAACAAAGGATAAGGCGGAAGTTCCTGTTAAAGCCTCCATCCTTCTAACTCCGGCAGCAATGCCTGTTTCAGATACAATTTTAAAAAGGCCTATATCTCCGGATCTTTGAGTATGAGTCCCTCCGCAGAGTTCCATACTTACATCCTCAACAGATATAACCCTTACCCTGTCTCCATACTTCTCTTCAAAAAGGGCTGTGGCTCCGGTATCCATGGCTTCATCCATGGACATTTCATCTACTGAAACCTGATAGTTTTCTACAATCCTTGTGTTTACCCACTGCTCAATTTTAAAAATTTCATCATTTGTAAGAGGAGAAAAATGGGTAAAGTCAAACCTCAGCCTCTCATCTGAAACAAGTGAGCCTGCCTGCTTTACATGATCTCCCACAATATTTTTCAAAGCAGCATGTAAAAGATGTGTAGCTGTATGATTTCTAGCTGTATTTTTTCTTTTTGATTCATCAACCTTAAGAACTGCTTTTGAGTTCACAGAAACACTTCCTTCAATTACTTCGGTTTTATGAACCTTTATTCCGGAAGGGTCATTTAGAGTATCATAAACCTTAAGCTTAAATCCGTCTCCTTCAATAAAACCTTTATCTCCGGCCTGTCCACCGGCCTGAGCGTAAAAAGGAGTATTTTTTACAACAATATCTGCAAAATCGCCTTTTGATGCTTTTGAAGATTCTGTTTTATCAATAACAATTTTTACTATTTCAGATTCAGACTCGAGTTTTTCATAACCTTCAAATTCAGTTTTAAAACCCTGGGATGCAAGATCTTTGTATGCATCTATGGCAGATTCAAAAGATATATCCTGTCTTGACATTTCCCTTTGCTTTTCCATGCATTTTTCAAATCCTGGCATATCAAGCTCATAACCTCTTTGGCCGAGCATATCCCTTACTATATCCGGTGGAAATCCGAATGTATCATAAAGCTTGAATATAAGATCTCCGGGTATTACTTTCTCACCGCCTGATTCTATTTTTGAAACGGCTTCTTCTAGATGCTTAAGGCCTGAGTCAAGGGTTTCAGAAAATCTTTTTTCTTCATTTTCTATTACATTTATAATGAATTTTTCTGAATCCTTAAGTTCCGGGAAATCTTCTTTCATCATACCTATTACAACATTTGAAGTCTCATGAAGAAATGGCTTGTAAAGGCCTATCTGGCGGCCGTATCTTATGGCTCTTCTCATAATTCTTCTTAAGACATATCCACGTCCTTCATTGGAGGGCAGAACACCGTCTCCTATAAGAAAACAGGAAGCCCTGCTGTGATCTGCAATAACCTTCATTGCAACATCAGATGCTTCATTTTCTCCAAGACTTATACCTGAAAGCTTTTCAACCTTATTCATTATAGGAAGAAAAAGATCTGTTTCATAATTTGTTTTTGTACCCTGGACAACAGAAGCAATTCTCTCAAGTCCCATACCTGTGTCTATACTAGGTCTTGGAAGAGGATTAAGATTTCCGTTTTCATCTTTGTTAAACTGCATAAAAACAAGGTTCCACAGCTCAAGATAACGGTCGCATTCACATCCGAGCTTGCAGTCGGGAGAACCGCATCCATGCTCAAGACCTCTGTCGATATGGATTTCAGAACAAGGTCCGCACGGCCCTGTATCACCCATTGCCCAGAAGTTATCTTCTTCACCCATTCTTACAATTTTTTCAGCAGGAACCTTTATAATTTTATTCCAGATTTCAAAGGCTTCATCGTCATCATCATATATTGAAATCCAGAGTTTTTCAGCAGGAAGTCCGTAACCTTCAGTCAAAAGCTCCCATGCAAATTTAATAGCTTCCTCTTTAAAATAATCTCCGAAGGAAAAATTACCAAGCATTTCAAAAAATGTATGATGCCTTGCAGTATAACCTACATTTTCAAGGTCATTATGCTTTCCGCCTGCACGCACACATTTCTGATAGGTAACAGCCCTTGAATAGTCTCTTTTGTCCTCTCCCATAAAAACTCTTTTGAACTGAACCATGCCGGCATTTGTAAACAAAAGAGTCGGATCATCTTCAGGAACAAGAGATGAACTTCTGACATTCTTATGATTGTGCTTTTGAAAATATTCAACAAACTTTTTTCTTAATTCCTTTGAACTTATCATGATTTAAGCCTTTGAAATAATACTATTTTTTATTTGCCTTGGTCTTTTCTTTTTCCTGAACTGCTTCTTCTTTTTTATCAGCTCCGGTCTCAAGACCAAGTTCTTTTCTGACCTTAGTGAAAATCTCCTCATAAACTTCGGGATTTTCCAGAAAGTATTTTTTTACATTTTCACGACCCTGACCAATACGGTTGGTGTTATAAGAATACCATGCGCCGCTTTTGTCAATAACTTCAAGCTCAACACCAATATCTAAAAGCTCTCCGACCTTTGAAATACCTTCTCCGTACATAAGATCGAATTCAGCTTCCTTAAAAGGAGGAGCAAGCTTGTTTTTAACAATTTTCACCCTTGTTCTGTTACCCTTAAGCTCCTGTCCGTCTTTTATTGGAGCGGCTCTTCTGACTTCCATTCTTACAGAAGAATAAAACTTAAGAGCATTACCGCCTGTTGTGGTTTCAGGGTTTCCGAAAACAACACCTATTTTCATTCTTATCTGGTTAATAAAAATAAGAGAAGTGTTTGTTTTGCTTATTGTAGCAGTAAGTTTTCTAAGAGCCTGGGACATAAGTCTTGCCTGAAGTCCCATATGAGAATCTCCCATTTCACCTTCTATTTCAGCTCTTGGAACAAGTGCTGCAACTGAATCTATAACCAGAATATCAACAGCACCGCTTCTTAAAAGCATTTCTGCAATTTCAAGTGCCTGTTCTCCTGTATCAGGCTGGGAAACAAGGAGCTCATCACAGTCTACTCCGAGTTTTCGTGCATATGATGTATCAAGGGCATGTTCAGCATCAACAAAAGCTGCAACACCGCCTTTTTTCTGAGCCTCTGCTATCGCATGAAGTGCAAGTGTTGTTTTACCTGAAGATTCTGCACCATATATCTCTGTAACACGTCCCTTTGGAATGCCGCCTACTCCAAGACTTCTGTCAAGAGCAATTGAACCTGTTGATATTGAAGGCACATCTATTACTTCACGACTTCCAAGCTTCATGATAGAGCCTTTGCCAAACTGTCTTTCAATCTGTCCCATTGCAGATTCTATAGCTTTTGCCTTGTCTGCTGATGACATAAATATTTCTCCTGTATATTTTATTTTTTAAGTCTTTTTTTAAATATAGGCGTGTAAATTGCCCCTTTTTCAGTTAAACGGCTCTCATATAAAATAATTTCATCCATAAGAAAATAACCGTCTATCATTGAACTGTATTTTTCAATAATATTTAAAATATTTTTTTCAGTTTTATTTTTATTAAATCTTCCGATTGTAATATGAGGTGTAAAATGATTTTTTTTACTCCCCAGGTCATAACTGATTAAACTTTTATTTATTTTATCAGCCATAACAGAAAGTCTTGAAAGTTCGCCGTCAAGACCTGCCCATATAACCCTTGGCCTTCTTTCATCTGGAAAAACCCCAAGCCCTGACAGATTCATATTGAATCCTGAAAATTCATCAAGACTGTTATCAAGAACTTCAGCAATTTTATCCGAAGAATCAGGAGAAATATTGCCTAGAAATTTAAGTGTAAGATGAAGATTTTCACTGTTGATCCAGCGCACGCTTTTTAATTCATTTCTAAGAAGCCGTCTTATCGTGTATATTTTTTCACGGGTCTCTTCAGGAATATGTGCTGCTATAAAAGTCCTTATTTCTTCAGTCATTATTTAAACTTCACCTTAATTATATGAATTAGCTACTGAATCAAAAAATTTATTCAGGTTTAGATTTTATGAAATACCCGGTTTTTAATTCAATTAAAAAATATTTTTATCATATCTTATTTTTTTAATTTTAAAAAAAGATTCTTAAAATTAAATTTGCAAAAATTCCTGCAACAATATCATCAAAAACTATACCGCTTCCCCCGGAAAAATTTCTTTCAGCCGCACCGACAGGTCCCGGTTTTACAATATCAAAAAACCTGAAAAGAACAAAGCCGGCAGCAAGTGAACCGGCCGACAGGGTTATTCCTGAAAGAGCAACAAGATACCCTGCAATTTCATCTATTACAACTTCTTTGGGATCTTTATCTTCCAGAATTTCTGCTGCTTTTCCTGCTATATAAACAGAACCGAGAATAAAAAAAGCTGTAAAAACCCCTGTAAACGATTCAGGGATAAAAAAAGCAAGAATTATCAAGGGGATACCTGCAAGTGTTCCAACAGTTCCCGGTGCAAAAGGAGCCCTGCCAGTATAGGCTCCTGTTGCTGCAAAAACAATAATTTTTTCCAGACTCAGATTCATAGATTAAACCTTTGAATATTCTTTTACAGCTTCAAGAAGAAACTCACCGCACTTTACCATATCTTCAAGAGCAATATTTTCATTTGTTGTATGAATATCTTTCATACCTATACCTATAACTCCTGCTTTTATACCTTTATGAAAGAGAATGTTTGCATCAGATCCGCCTCCAACTGACTTGCCTTTAAGTTCATACCCAAGATTTTCTGCGGCTTTTTTGCCAAGAGATACAGCCTTGTCATTGTCATTTAATGATATATTTGGAAAATCGTCTTCTATTTCAGATTCAAGATACGGAAGAGCTGTGCCTGATTCTTCCTGCCCTTTTTTTACTGCATTTTCAAAAGCTTTTTTTACATTTTCCACAACTTTTTTTAATTTTTCAGGATTATGACTTCTTGCCTCGGCTTCAACAACGACCTGATCAGGAACTATATTTGTTGCCTTGCCCCCTTTTATAACTCCTACATTACATGTTGTTTCATCATCTATTCTTCCTGATTCTACTAAAGAAAGAGCTTTTGCCGCTACCATAACAGCATTTATACCTTTTTCAGGCTCAGCTCCTGCGTGGGCAGCTTTGCCTGTAATTTTAAATTTCATTCTGGTGCATGCAGGAGCACTTACAACAATTCCTTCATTATCTGTTGAATCAGGAATGTAACCAAAATCTGCCCTTATAAGAGACTGGTCAAGAACTTTAGCACCTTTTAATCCGCCTTCTTCAAATACTGTAAAAACAGCATCTATGGGGCAAACAGGAAGATTGTTTTCTTTTATGACATTAAGAACTTCAATAATAACTGCCACAGCCGCTTTATCATCAGCACCAAGAACAGTATCTCCTTTGCTTGTAAAAATCCCGTTTTTAAAAACAGGTTCTATACCTCTGCAAGGCTCAACTGTATCCATATGAGCACAGAGCATAATCGGAGGAAGATCGACTTTCCCGCTAAACCACCCTATAAGATTATCGGCTTTAGTATTAAGCTTTTCTTTTGCATTGTCTTCTTTAATATCTCCGCCAAGATCCAAAATATATTCTTTCAGCTTTTCTGAAACTTTATCTTCTTCTCCTGAAGGCGAGTCTATTTTAACAAGCTCTTCAAAAATTTTTCTTAGTCTTTCCCTGTTTATCATGGTATCCTCTTTTTTAAAAAAGATTGACATTTTTTTAAAATCTTCTATATCATCTTTTTTCGTTAATAAAAATACGGAAGTGCTTAGTCTCTGGTGAGGCTCCCGGACTTCAAATCCGGTGTGGGGCGCTAAAACCGTCCCGGGTGAGTTCGATTCTCATGCACTTCCGCCATAA
>JBNJDM010000064.1:0-12391 GCA_051744925.1 Thermodesulfobacteriota bacterium
GGAGGCACTGTGGCACAGGAACCTTTATTTAATTCTTAAAAAATTATTTCATTTTCACAAAGCCGCCAAGACACTAAGGCTTAAATTGAACTGTTCTAAAATTTCCACATATTCAGCACAAATAACCTCATGGTATATCTGAATATTGTGAAGATAATTAAACTTCGCAGAACAAAGCCATATATTTGCTCTGATTTAAAATATATTTTTTTTCCGGAAAACAGCAAATTAATTTGCCCTTAACTTTGTGACTTTGCGCCTTCGTGAGAAATTAAAGTTTTAAAAAAAGCAGGTTTTCTGAGCCTCTGTGCCCCTGTGAGATATAATCAGCTGAATAGTTACTTTAAACTTAGCTTACCGAAGAATTTAAAGACTCGGCAATAAACTCATCAAACCCTTTAATTTCACCGGGTGTATTAAGTATTTTTATAAAAGCTTCTGGATATTTTTTTTCAAATTTTTCCTTAATTCCGGGAATATCTTCAGTAACGTGTGATCCCTGGAACAAAAAGTAAGGAAAAATATATATAGTATCTGCACCTTTTTGAAGTTCATCTTCAAGCACCTCTTCAATTTTGGGGCTGCCGAACTGAAGAAAACAACAAAAAGCCTTATCTATATTCTTATCAAGATTTTTTTTTACTTTCTCAAAAAAATTTTCAACTTCTTTGTTGGAATCAGTTTTTCTGCTGCCGTGCACAGCAAACAAAAGTATATTCATATTTTTTTCTCCATATTTTCTTTTATAGACTGGTAAACAGAGTATTCTTCCCATTTACATCTTTTTTTGCATCCGTTGGAGTATATACCGCACTTTTCAATTATTTTATCAATAGCTGCTTTTTTCTTTTCCTGATTGTTTATACCGTTTTCAATGATTTTTTTTATTGAATAAATCCTGAACTTATCAAGATTTGGCAGAGATGAAAGCTGATCAGCGTGGCCTCCTCTTTTCACGACAAGAGATTCTTCAATAATATGAAAATCAAATAAAAGAGAAGCCCGCAGCCATAAATCATAATCTTCACAAGCAATCATATCTTCATCAAACAAGCCTGCTTTTTCAAAAAAAGCTGTTTTCATCATAACTGCGGAAGGACTTACAAGACAAAGAGATAAAGAAGGAATAAAAATATCACCTGAAGGCTTTTTATGTCTTTTCCCGGGATTTACCCTTTTGCCGTTTCTTACCCACATTTCATCTGTCTGACATACAAAAGCACTTTTGTGTAAATCAAAATAACTTATCTGGGATTCTAGTTTTTCAGGCTTCCACATATCATCGGAATCTAAAAAAGCAATAAACTCACCTCCTGCAGCCTTTATACCGAGGTTTCTTGCTGAACTTACACCTTTGTTATGCTGAAAAAGAACCTTGATGTTTTCACTATTCCCTTTATACTTTTTTACTATATCCTGTGTAGCATCTGAAGAACCGTCATCTACAATTATAAGCTCAAAATTTTCATAGGTCTGTGAAAGAACAGAATCGATACAATCACCAATCCACCCGGCTCTGTTGTATACAGGTATTATAACACTTACTTTTTTTTTGTTATGCATAACTGACCAGTTAATTTATTAAAGATACTTAAAAACGTAAAACCCAAGATCAGGTAAACCTGACTTAATTTATTTTATTGCCTGTATAGGCATTATTTGGTATATTTTTCAACTATTTTTGTTTTAAAAACATAAGCTAGGAAATTCAGTTATAATTGACCGAAAATCAAATTTTTTTGTTCGTTAAAGTAAAAAATTTAATTTACAAAATACTCAGTTATTTTAAATATTTAGTGTTAAAACTGAGCTTAGAATGAATAAAAAACGCAATTTTCGTTCGTAAGAATAAAACAACAAAAACTTTTTGACCGGAGGTAGAAAAATGAAAAAATTATCACTGGCACTGGCAGCCATAACAGCCTTTGCATTTATTGTTACCGGCTGCTCCCAGGACAGCGGAGACAATGCTTCAGCAGACAAAGATAAAACCACTTTTGCAACAATTGGAACAGGCGGAATTACAGGAGTTTATTATCCTACAGGTGGTGCTATTGCAAAAACAGTAAACAGAAAAAAAGACGAATACAAAATCAGATGCACAGTAGAATCTACAGGAGGTTCTGTATACAATATAAATGCTGTAATGGCAGGTGATCTTGAATTCGGTATTGCTCAGTCAGACAGACAGTATCAGGCTGTAAACGGAATGGCTGAGTGGGAAAAAAGGGGCGCTCAGGAAGATCTCAGAGCGGTATTCAGTATTCATCCTGAGTCAGTAACCCTTGTAGCTGCAGAAGATGCCGGAATAAAAGATATAAAAGATCTTAAAGGCAAAAGAGTAAATATCGGAAACCCCGGATCTGGTCAGAGACAAAATGCAAAAGATGCTCTTACTGCTGTTGGAATAGATGTTGACAACGATCTTCAGGCCGAAGGAGTAAAAGCAGCAGAAGCAGCAGGTCTTCTTCAGGATGACAGAATTGATGCTTTTTTCTATACAGTAGGACATCCCAATGGTTCAGTAAAAGAAGCTTCTTCAGGAAAAAGAGAAGTACGTTTTGCTACAATTACAGCAATAGAAAAACTTCTTGAAAAATACCCTTATTACGCTAAATCGGTTATTCCAAAAGAATTTTACCCTAACGTAAAAAATGAAGATGATGCAGTAACATTCGGAGTAAAGGCAACTCTTGTAACATCTGCCAAAGTTCCGGAAGATGTTGTTTATGCAATTACAAAAGAGGTTTTTGAAAACCTTGAATCATTTAAAGAACTTCACCCTGCATATAAAGTTCTTACAAAAGAGAATATGCTTGAAGGTCTGTCAGCTCCTCTTCATAAAGGCGCTGTAAAATACTTTAAAGAAGCAGGAATGATGTAGCATAAAACGGCCCCGTAATAAAAGCTTACGGGGCTTTTACAATCATGAGATATAAAATTCAGTAAAATATTCATTTAAGAAAAATATTTTAAGCAGAAAGTCGGTTTAATGGAAGAAAAAGAACTTAAAATACAAGGGATAGACAAAGCCCAAAAGCTTGCCAGAGCTGAAGAAGGCATGGGAAGAACCCCGACAGGCGTAGGCAAATATTTAATATTTATACTCGGACTGTCATGGTCTCTTTTTCAGCTTTCTATAGCAAGCTGGCTTATTCTTGACTCGATTTTCATCCGTGCAATCCATCTTGGATTTGCCATGGCTATAGTTTTTTTATCCTTTCCTATGTTTCGAAGACCTGTACTGGGTCTTAAATTTTTGTCCAGAACAGACAAGATTCCGCTATCTGACTATATACTTGCAGCTGCCGGAGCTTTCTGTGCACTTTATATTCTTATAGATTATCAGGGGATCATAACAAGATACGGACTTCCGATTACAAGAGACCTTGTTGTAGGAACAGCTCTTGTGCTTATTCTGCTTGAAGCCTCAAGACGAGTTATAGGACCTGCACTTTCAATTGTAGCAGGTGTATTCTGCATTTACGCATTTTTCGGCCCGTACATGCCCTCTGTTATTGCCTTTAAAGGAATTTCACTTAACCGTTTTATCGGTCAGATGACCATGTCAAGCGAAGGTATTTACGGAATTCCACTTGATGTATCAGCAAATATTGTATTTTTATTTGTTCTGCTTGGAGCAATGCTTGATAAAGCAGGAGCAGGAGAATATTTCATAAGACTTGCCTTGAGCCTGCTTGGTAAATACAAAGGAGGCCCGGCAAAGGCGGCTGTCCTTGGAAGCGGACTTACAGGAACTGTTTCAGGTTCAAGTATAGCAAATATTGTTACAACAGGTACTTTTACCATACCTATGATGAAAAGAGTCGGTTACCCTGCGAAAAAAGCTGCTGCAATTGAAGTAGCAGCAAGTACCGACGGCCAGCTTGCTCCGCCTATCATGGGAGCAGCAGCTTTTATTATAGCAGAATATGTAAACGTTCCTTATATTGAAGTTGTAAAAGCTGCTGCAGTACCGGCTTTTGCCTCTTATGCCGCACTTTTCTACATCACTCATATTGAAGCTTCCAAACTTGGGCTTAAAGGAATGAGCAAAAAAGACCTTCCTGAGTTTTTCAAGACTTTTTTTGCAGGAATACACTTTATGATTCCGCTTGTAGTTCTTGTTTATGAACTTGTTTTTCAGAGGAGGTCTCCTGAAGCTGCTGCTTTTCACGCAATATGGGTCATGGCTGCAATAATGCTTATCATGCCGTGTTTAAATGCTTTAACAAAAAAACAGAAAATACTGCCTGCATTATATTCAGGTTTTGTAAATCTTATAAACGCTCTTTCTTCAGGAGCAAGAAACATGGTCTCTGTTGCGCTTGCAACAGCGGCAGCAGGTATAATTGTAGGTGTTGTTGCCCTTGGTCTAGGCGGACTTATTACCCAGATTATTGAAATAATTTCAATGGGCAATATTTTTCTTATGCTTGTAATTACGGCAATTGCAAGTCTTATCATAGGAATGGGTCTTCCTACCACTGCAACATACATAGTAATGGCGTCACTTACAGCCCCTGCAATTGTTACCATTGCCGGAGCTCAGGATTTTGTAGTGCCTCTTATGGCAGCACACCTTTTCTGTTTTTACTTCGGAATTCTTGCTGATGATACTCCTCCTGTGGGACTTGCTGCTTATGCAGCATCTGCAATAGCAAAATCCCCGCCTATTCCTACAGGAATTCAGGCATTTATGTATGATATAAGAACTGCTATTCTTCCTTTTATGTTTATTTTTAATACTGATATAATACTTCATAATATAAACAGCTGGACTACAGGTATTCTTATTTTTGTCATGACATGTATGGGTAACTTTGCATTCGCCTCTGCAACACAGGGGTGGCTCATTGCAAAAAACAGGTGGTACGAGCTGCCATTACTTCTTGGAGTTACTCTTATACTTATGAGGCCTGATCTTATATCACAATGGATTGGAATTGCTCACGAACAAAGATATTATGCCTACATATTGGGACTGATTCTTTTTCTTATAATTTATACATTACAGATTCCAAGAAAGAAAAAAATGAATTATGCTTAGCAAATAACCGATTTTTAAAATGTTCACTGTGGTTAAGATAAATATAAAAGAGACATAAAATGAAAAAAATAATAGCAGCTATAGATTTTGCTGAAATTTCCGAAGAACTGATTTATTTTGCACTCGATTTTGTTTCTCAGCTTAATACAAATATCATATTTGTAACTGTTTTAGATGATTGGGACGTTTATTCTGTTGGAAAAATAAGTTCTATGGGTTATGATGTAGATGGTGATCATTACTCAGAAGAGATTGAACATGAATCAATAGAAACATTTAAAAAAATTGTGAAAAAATGCGGTTTTCCTGAAACAGAAAAAAGCCTTATGATCAGATGCGGAAGACCTGCAAAAGAAATCTTAAAACTTATTGTTGAAGAAAATGCAGATGCAGTCATTATAGGCGCAAAAAACAGAAAAGATCTGGAACACACATTTGAACTCTCTGTTGCAGAAAAAATATTTAAACGCTCTCCTGTTACAGTTATAAGTTACCGTACAACTGAACATGCAAAAAAATTAAGAAAAAAAATACACTAATACCTGAATTGAGCGATTCTAAACTTTGCTGCCTGCAACGGATTAAACACGGAATCACTCAATTCAGTTAAAAATAAATGTTCTTTTGAATTATTTCATATTTTAAAATTTCCGCCCAAGCTCTCCAGGAGGTTTAATGCCTGCCCAGAAAATAAAGTTTAAAAAAACTGTTCAATATACCATTTCCATGGCTATTATACTTGTTACAACAACCTTTCTTGTTTTTTTTGCATATATCCAGTCATGGAACAATAAACAAAATCTTACCGAAACCCTGGAAAAAAACGCTGAAATTACAGTGGAACGATTAGCTTCTGCACTTGCGCTTCCCTTATACAATCTTGATATCCATCAAATCAAAAAAACTTTAACAGCAGAAATGAAAAACAAAAATATAAGCGCTGTCATAATTTCAGAAGCAAACAATGATGACCAGATAATGACCGGCTTCACAAGAGATAAAAACTGGCAGCCCCAGGAAAAACAAAATTTTGAAATCCGGGATAAAGATCACCTTATTATAAATCAAAGTAAAATTTATGCGGGTACTCCCGGAGACACTACATATCTTGGTAAAGTTAAAATTTCATTTACTAAAAAATTTATTCTTGAAGATATTCAACAAAAACGTAAGGAAATGATTATCGGAATTATAATTCTTGATATTCTCCTTATTTTAATTCTGGAGCTGAGTCTCAGAAAAATAGTTATAAGGCCTCTTAAAAATGCTGTAGCTGCTCTTCAGGACATTGTTGAGGGGCAGGGAGATCTTTCAAAAAGGTTAAACATTAAAAGAAATGATGAAATAGGTGAACTTGCTTCATGGTTCAACAAATTCATAAATGAACTTGAAGATAAAGCACTTATTGCAAAAAATGTATCAAAAGGTAATCTTAATGTAAAAGTCAAGGTTTTATCTAAAAATGATACTCTTGGACTTTCACTTAACCAGATGGTGCAGAATCTAAGGGAAAATACAATCAAAACCCGGAATGCCGCAGAACAGATTTCCAGAACAAGTGAAGAGGTTAATTCAACAGCACAAAATGTTGCAAGGGGAGCTACTGATCAGGCAGAAACAGCTGACCGGCTTTCAAATTTTATGGACCAGAGCAGAACAAACATACAAAAAAACCTGAAACATACTATCCAGGCTGAAAAAACAGTTAAAAATACATCTTCAGAAGCACAAAAAAGCTCAGAAAAAATGTTTGAAACTGTTAACGCATTAAAAGAGATTGTAGGGAAAATTACAATAGTAAATGAAATAGCCAGGCAAACAAACCTTTTATCTTTAAATGCGGCAATAGAAGCAGCAAGGGCAGGAGAACACGGCAAAGGCTTTGCTGTTGTTGCAGAAGAAATAAGACAGCTTGCTGAAAAAAGCCAGAAAGCATCAGGTGAAATAAGTGATAAAGCTTCACAAAGCCTGAATCTTGCTGATCAGACAGGCGAGGTTCTTTCAAAACTTCTTCCAAAATTCAGGGAAAACTCGGATTTGATCAATGGAATAAGGGTTGCCCTTGAAGCCCATGTTGACGAAATAGAAAAAACTGACTATGAACTTAAAGAGCTTATGAAAGTTATAGACGAAAATGCTCAGATTTCAGAACAAATGGCCGCTTCTTCTGAGAGTATGGCAAATTTGGCAGAAGCGCTTAAAAAAATAATAGAAGTTTTCAATGTTGAAACTGAGGAATCCTAAACCACCCATCAGACCAACGAAAAAAATGATAAACATAAATATACCCGGTTTTAAAAACTTAGAAATAAAAAATCTAGTTATTGATTATAACGGTACAGCCGCAGTAGACGGAAAACCTGTCAAAGGCCTTAAAAAGCGTTTTAAAAAACTTTCTGAGTCAGTAGATATTCATATAATAACAGCTGATACCCACGGCAATGTAGAAAAAGCTCTGAAAGATTACAACTGCAGAATAATTGTTATTTCAGGCAACAAGCAGGATAATGCAAAAAAAGAATATATAAAAAAAACAGGATCAAATCACACAGCAGCTGTTGGAAACGGCAGAAACGACATTCTTATGCTTTCTGAAGCTGCTCTTGGAATATCAGTAATTATGGATGAAGGATGTTCATTTAATGCTGCAGCTGCCTCGGATTTAATTGTGAAATCAGTCAATGATGCTCTTGACCTTTTTTTAAAAACCAATAGACTAAAAGCCGGACTCAGAAACGGATAAAACAGGAGAAAAAATGTTGGTTACAATTGATCATGACAAATGTACAAAAGATTTCAAATGCATAGATGAATGCCCGGTTAAAATCTTTGGTTTTTCAAAGGAAGAAAAAAAAGTAGTTACAATAGACAATCCTGAAAGCATATGCATCAAATGCGGACACTGCGCTGCAGTCTGCCCTGAAGATGCCATAACTCTTGAAGGTTTTACACAAAAAGACTTGATTGAAAAAAGAAAAGAAAATGAACCCACAGCAGAAGATGTGGAATATATCTTAAGATCAAGAAGATCTGTCAGAACTTATAAAAATGAATCAGTGCCAAAAGAAAAACTGGAAAAACTTATTGATACTGCTTCAGCTGCTCCCACCGGCCATAATTCAAGATCTGTTGATTGGCTTGTAATATATGAAAAGGAAAAAATTGAGCAGTATAAAAAAATGGTTATCGACTGGATGAAGTACATGGAAAAAGAGCAGCCTGACACAGCAGCTCTTCTAGATTTAAAGCATATTATTGAAGGCTATGAAGCAGGTTTTGACGGAATTTTAAGAGGAGCTCCACACCTTATCATTGCCCATGCGCACAAACATGCTCCCACAGCCTCTATAGACGGTGCAACAGCAATTTCATACCTTGAACTTGCAGCCCCTTCACTTGGACTTGGAACATGCTGGGCAGGATTTTTCAATATTGCGGCATCTTACTGGCCTCCGCTTAAATCCGAACTAAACCTTCCAAAAGGTCATAAAAACTATGGTTCTGTAATGGTAGGCGTTCCAAAGCATGAGTATAAAAAAATAATAAAAAGAGAACCCGGAAAAATTTCCTGGATTTAAGCTTTTCCCGGGCCGGTTTATCGGCCTGCTGAGACGCGATAAATCGCGTCTCTACCACCTGTTTTCCCTGAAAGGGAAGTGTCATATAGCCGGTGGTTTTAACCACTGGTAGGTCATCTGTTTTCACAGTCCTGAAAGGACGGCGTATTTCCTGCTGGCTTCCCGGGGTTTTAAAGATTTTTGCTCGTTCCCAATCTCTGATTGGGAATGCATAGGAAAATTAAGGAAAAAAAGAGAACAAAAATGACATATATGAAAAAAATTCAGGTAAAGGACAAAATGAAATTTAGCCGGCAGTAGAGACGCGATTTATCGCCTCTTAATTCTATGGAGACGCAATAAATCGCGTCTCTACGTTCTGCCGCTGTTGGCTTTAAGGGTTTTAAAAGCTTTCAATGAGTGCTATCATATTCATTTGAGTTCCCTTTTACTATTTGATGTTGGAAAGGGGAATTAAGTAAGCTGCCCCCGAACTATAAATTTAACGAAGTAGATGCAGCAAAATTGAAAAGTCCGCAGGTTTTTATATTTTTCAATATAATAAGCTTAATTCATTGAAAATTTGTTAATTTAAAAATATGAAACGCTCAACTGGATTTAAATAAATAATCAAGATCAGGATCATATGATTTCAATAACTTAAGACCATTATCATAAATCAGGGGATCATTTGATTTGTGGAGATACTTTGGCCGGTCAGATTTGCGCATTTCCTTTTTTAGAAAAAATTCTGGTTTCAGCTCATCATCAATCAAAGACCATGAAGCTTCGCTCAGGGATAATTTGTTTTCTTCTGCTGTTTTAAGTATTTTTTCAAGAATTCCCCTGATATAAAATGATTTATGAAATGAAGTAAAATATAAGTCATAAAATGGTGCACTCAAAGAAAAATAGCTGCTCAATGAAGGAGTACATACAAAGTTTTTTTCTTCGCCGTTAGTCATATAACTTGGATCATCATCTATGAGTAAAGTATTTTTCAATTCTTCAGAGGATACTATAATTTTTTCTAATTTTTTTTTAAGTTGTCCATAAAATGAATGAGGCTGATATTTTTTGCCATCCTTTTCATATCTTGTATCAATGCATTTTTCAGATGAAAATATTTTTACTTCTGATAAAATTTTTTCATGGTTTTCCGGAAAAGCTCGTTTCATTAATTCCGGTACAAGTTCTGCATTTCTTTCTTTTGTTCCGGTACTGAAAAAAAAGAATCTGTCTCCCCGGTCATGTATCCACTTGAATAATGCATAGAATCCAGGATAAACCATATGTGTGTACCCAAGAATTTTTATAGACATATTTTTTCTAAACTCTTCACCAAGAATTTTATCTATATCTTCAAAAAGTTTTTCTTCCTCATAAGAGGATATAGGCTCAACAACAGTGCTGTCCAAATCAAAAACAAATGTATTAGGCATTTATAATAAGATCCTTTTTATTAAATATTTAAATATTATTCCTCAAACAAAATATCATTAACTTCCCTTTTTTCACTGTCAAATGATATACCGCATAAAATTGTTCTTATATTTTGATTTTTCCATTTTTTGTCATATCCCTTTTCCTTAATCTGTTTTATGGCAGCGTCAGCAGAAGAATTGCACTTGAACTCAATAACATAAACCTTATCAGGAAAAATAAGAGCAAGATCAAGTCTTCCCCTTGAGTTTAAAAGTTCTGATCTGGTGTTATATCCAATTAAAAATAAACTTAGATAAATTATTGTATGAAAATAGTTTTCATCTGCATTTTTAAAATGTGGGCAGGGGATTTCATTGAAAATTGCATTAATATTAAAATTTACTTCATCATATTCTAAAAGTTATAATATCCATTTTGTTTTATCAACATATATTAAATTGCCGGTTCGTAATTTTTGAAAGGAAAATGTGCTGAGAGCAAGTTTTTTCATTATATTTTTTCATTATATTTTTTCCTTTTATCATAGATTTTCACGGTAAATTTCTACCCGTAATTACGATATTGTCATGCCTTCAAAAGTCAAGCTTTTGCCCTCAGCCCATGAATATTTTTGCGTAGCATAATTTTGCATGATCGAAAGTATTATATGTAAAATATCTGTATCCCCATAATCAATAATTCCTGAGTCCGGGTCATGTGCTAAAACAGTCAGCATACTTGATAATGACTGTCTACGTTTTCCTGACCAATTATTTTCAAGATGGTTATCATCCCCCCAATAAGGGATTGTTGTAAAATCAAGATTAGTTGTGATATGAGAAGTTTGTTTTTCTTCTCGTGCTCTTCGAGGTAACCTTGAAAAGCCTTCCCTTTTTAAAATAAGATAGATTTCTTTTTCAGATACCGAAAACCCTTTTCCGTCAAGCAACACCTTTATAAATGGAGAGATTTGGGGGCTACGGTATATTATTTATGTGAAAATCTATGACCAATTAGTTCAATTATCAAAACACAGATTCAATATCCCGATAAGCACTTAAAACTATTACAATTTCGACGTTATGTTCTGTAATCCTGTAGAAGATAAGATAGCGTTGAACAAAAAGACAACGGATGCCAGGAATAAGTTCTTCCCGTTTAACACCAATCTCTGGAGACTCAATTAAAAGACCACATTTTTCGTAAATATAATCAATAAACCTGTCAGCACTCACGGGTGAATCTACAGAAATATATAACCATATTTCAACTAAATCTTCTTTTGCCTGCTCAGAGAGAATAAGTTGAAATTGTTTCAAATTCCTTGTCTTTTTCTACCCTCTGTTTTAATTTCATCTATTTGCTTAGAGTCAAAAGAAACAGAAAGTCCTGAATCTAACTGCCTGAGACCTAATAATAACTCCTGTCTCAAATCATCTAACATGGCTTGACGTTGTTCGTCCTGCCTTTTAAGCAGTCTCAACCCTTCAAAAACAACCTCGCTTGATGATTTATAAACCCCCGCTTTAACTTTCCCGGCAATCCATTCATCCATTTGAGGGGGTAGCACAACATCCATAACAAAACCTCCGTTTAACAAAAAATATATAATCTGATTATATTCCATATAATAATTATTTCAATATTATTTATATTATCCTTTCCGCAAGCAGTTCAATTTTATAGATGAAAGAATCATTCTCGATTGGTCTTTTGCTCTGATTACCAGGCTCCAGGTTAAAAACCATTATTTTTAATATTTACATTCCCAGGCAGGAATTTAGACACGGAACAAAGATTGGGAAAAAGACAAGGCTCAGTAGACGCGATAAATCGCGTCTCTACGTACTTCCGTTGCTTGCTTCAGGGGTTTATTAGCGCAAATTAGCGTCATTCGCGGCAAAATTTCATTGCCTGCTGCTTCCCCAGAACTTTATCTATATTTACAATATCTACAGATACTTACCATTCCCAAGCAGAAGCTTGGGAACGAGCCTGGTTGCCGGTTGTCAGTAAACCTCATGTTAATTTATGTCCGGAATATATCAGACTTCTGGTTTTCAATCCCGGGTTTTCAGAGACTCTGTACCCATGTGAAAGATTAATCAGCCATTTCAGAAAAACCATTAATATTCCGTATTTTCCCTGAAAGGGAAGTGTCATATAGCCGGTGGTTTTAACCACCGGTATGGTCATCTGTTTCATAGTCCTGAAAGGACGGCGTATTTCCTGGTGGGTTCCCGGGGTTTTGCTGGTTTTTGCTGGTTCCCAAGCTCCTGCTTGGGAATATATATTTTCAACATTTACAATTAGTTATATTAGCAAACAAAAGATTGGGCTCGAAACAAAATCAATAGAC
>JBNJDM010000065.1:0-12355 GCA_051744925.1 Thermodesulfobacteriota bacterium
GGCGGAGAAGGTGCTGCAAAAGCAGCTACCATGGCTGAGGGGATATCTCAAGCCCTTGTTACTACACAGATAGGACTTGCAATTGCTCTTCCTCTTATGGTTTTTCACCATTTTTATGAGCAAAGAGTAGAAAAATTTATTTTTGATATGGATGAAAAAAAGAATATTTTTATGAATTCATAATTAGTATAAAACCGGAACTTTCGTTCAGCAAATAATTCGGATCATCATGAACTTTTTGATAAAATTTCACAATTCAGCCGGTATTTACTTCTATTTTCTGTTTTTTGTGTCCTTTTTTATGTGGTCATATATATTTTATATTTATTTTCACCTTAAAACAAAGACCTCATTAAAATCGGATTATATTCAGAAAAGTTTTTTGAAAAAATTAAATACTGTTTTTTTCCTTGCAGGAATTGCTCCTTTGGCAGGGCTTCTTGGAACAGTTGAAGGAATAATTGATATATTTTCCGGAATAGGAAAAACCCAAAGCATAAACGCAGATGTTATGGCTGAAGGTATTGGAAAGGCCCTTACAACCACACAGATCGGTCTTGTAATAGCTATCCCGGGCCTTGCGGCAGGTAATTTTATAAAGGAAAAATATTGTTTTAATGACAAATGGAATATTAAAAAGGAAAAAAAGATGAGATATAAAAGAAGGGAAAAAAATATTGTAAATGATCTGAATATTACACCTCTTCTTGATATGGTTTTTATTCTTTTGATATTTTTTGTGGTAACCTCAAGTTTTATAACAAGCAAGGCTGTTGACATCAGTCTGCCAAAGGCTTCTACAGGAAGCAGTGCTTCTGAAAATGCACGTTTTATATCTATAAACAAAACTGGCGAACTTTTTCTAAACAATGAAAAGACCGGTTTTGAGCAAATGAAAGATAATCTCAGTGAGTTAACCGGTAAAACTGTTATTGTTACTCCTGATAAAGAAGTACCCTCAGGCAGGCTCATAGAGGTTATAGATTTTTTAAGAAGTAATAATATAACCCAAATAGCTGTTTCAGTTGAAGACGATGAAAAATAGATTTATATTTTTTCTTTCAGCGTTATTAGGTTTTTTTGTTTCAGTTATTATATTTATGCTTATTTCATTTCTTGTTCCTGAAACCGAAAAAAGAAAAATATCTTCTGACAGCGGTACAAAGCTTTTTATGGCAAATCTTGAAAAATCAGAAAAACCTGAAACCAGTACAGAACCCGAAAAAACAAACATAAAAGAGTATAATTTAAAAAATTTTGTATTGGAAAAAGAGTCGTCTTTGTCCACAAAATCACAACAAAAGTACTTTAAGGATAAAGACTTGCAAAATGAAAAAACCGATGATTTTGAAAACCTTCTTAAAAAGACAAAAATCAGCAAAAACCGGTTTGAGCATAAAAAAAGCTCTGTTGAAAATAAAAGTAAAAAAACCGGAGTATACAAAGCCTCTGATACAGACAGCCCCCCTTTTGTAATTGAAAGTACAAGGCCGGAGTTTCCTGTTTCAGCTAAAAGAATGGGGATAAAAGAAGGAAAAATAGTGCTAAGATTTGTAGTAGACAAAAACGGAAAAGCAAAAAATATAGAAGTTGAATCTTCAACACATGATAAAATTTTTGAAGAAAGTGCAGTTAAAGCTTTAAAAAAATGGAGATTTTCTCCTGGTGAAAAAAACGGGGAAAAAGTGTCAACATTGGTATATCTTCCGGTGAGATATGTATATAAGGATTAGTTTATTTATTTTTATTTTCCTGTTTGTGCCTGTTTCAGGATTTTCAGACTTTGAAAAGGCTGTAAATTTTGCTGAAAAAGGGCAAACTGAAAAAGCTTATGAAATTATAAGAAACAATAAGTTTTCAAAAGAGCAAAAAGCTTTTGTATATTTTAAGTCAGGAGAGAGTCTTTTTTTAAAAAAAGATTATAAAAAAGCTCTTTTTTATTTTCAAAAAGCAGAAGGCTTTGAAGAAAAACAAAACCTTACATGGAACAAAGGGCTTTGTTATTACGGTTTAAAAAATTATAAAAAAGCCTCTTTTTATTTAAGCAGGCATCTTGATAAAAAAAACAGTGAAAATGAAATTTTAACAGCAGCAAGAGCTTTTTATCTTAATAAAGATTATGAAAAAGCCCTTGAAGTACTTGATATAAAAGAATTTGAAAAAAAAATAGAAGAAAAATCTCTTTTAAAAATTAATATATATTTTACCTCAAAAGACTATGAAAAGTCTTTAAATCTAAGCCAAAACCTGTTTAAAAAAAATCCCGAAAATAGAAAATATCTTGAATACATTGTAAAAACTAAGAAAAAGCTTGGTAAAAATAATCAATACGATAAATACATGCTTATGCTTATAAATCAGAATTGCAAATCTCTTTTTTCATTTTTAAATAACAGAAATGCTTTTTTATTAAGCGGATTTTATTTGGATCATTTTTGTAAAGACAGCAAAATATATGAAGCTGCATTATCTTTTTATAAAAATGCTCATTACACTAAATCTCTTGAGGTAATAGAAAAAAGCAAAGAAAAAAATTATAAGCTTTCTTTGCTTAAAGGAAAAATTTATTTTATTAATGGAGAGTTTGAAAAAGCAGGTAATATATTTTTAAATGCTTTAGAATATGGTGAAAATACAACAGAACTCTTTTTTTATGCAGGAGAGGCCTTTTTTATGTCAGATATGCATGAAAAGGCGGCTAAATGCTTTAAGTCTGTTGTACAAAAAGATTCTCCATATTTTAAAGAAGCTGAAAAAATGCTTGAAATCATTGAAAACTGAACATATTGGTTTCAAACCGAAATAAAACTGACTCAAAAGCTGAGACTTTTGTTATAAATAAGGGATTGTATATGAAAAAAATTATTTTATTTTTTGCACTTTTTTTAACAGCTACAGGATGTTTTGCTGAAAAAAGACTTGAGTGGCCTGATTTAAAAACAGATCTTCCTTTTGATGAAACAATAAAGACTTCCAGCTTAAAAAACGGCTTCAGGTACATGATAAAAAAGAATACAACACCTGAAAAAAGGGCTGCTGTATATCTTGGAATTATGGCAGGATCAATATACGAAGAAGATCATGAAAGAGGGGTTGCACACTTTCTTGAACATATGGTTTTTAACGGTACAAAAAATTTTGAGCCGGGAGAACTTGTAAAATACTTCCAGGAAATAGGGATGGCTTTTGGCGCAGATACCAATGCTCACACAGGTTTTGATGAAACAGTATATAAAATTTATCTTCCTGAAGGTAAACAAGAAGATTTAAAGGATGCTTTTACAGTTCTAAAGGATTTTGCAGTTAATGCAATTATTTCCCAAAAAGAGGTGGACAAGGAAAGAAAGGTTATACTTTCTGAAATGTCTGCAAGAGATTCAGCTTCATACAGAACAAGGGTTGAGCTTTATAAATTTTTGTTTGACGGTCTTATTTTGCCGGACAGATTTCCCATTGGCACAAAGGAAGTTGTAAAAAAGGCTGATTCTGAGCTCATAAAAAAATATTACAAAGATTTTTATGTGCCTGAAAGAATGGTTCTGGCTGTAACAGGTGATGTAGATACAAAAAAAACAGATGAATTAATTAAGGATTTTTTTTCTGATATAAAAAAAAGCAGCAAAGAAGAAAATATACCTGACTTTGGAAGCCTTAAGCACAAAAAGGGTATTAAAACCTTTTCCCACCATGAAAAAGAGGCTGGTTCAACTGAAGTTTCAGTAAGCTATATCAGGGATACAGGTTTTGAAACAAGTGATTTTGAATATGAAGCAAAATGGCTTAAAAGGTATATGGTTTCACAGATTTTAAACTACAGGTTAAGTGCTCTTCTTGAAACAGGTGATGTATCCTATGAATCAGCCAGAAGCTTTTCATTTCCTTTTCTTAAAAAAGTTATGTGGTCGCATCTGAGCGCTGAAACTGCTCCTGAAAACTGGGATAAAACCCTTGAAACTGTTCTTATAGAACTTAAAAAGATAAGTCTTTACGGTTTTAAAAAGAGTGAAGTTCAAAGAGTCAAAAATGAAATTTTAAAAATGCTTGAAAAAAAGGCTGAATCTGCAGATACAAGGGATACAAAAAGTCTTGCTGCACAAATGATAAAAAACGCTATGAACGGAGATACTATTGTTTCTCCTGAAGATGAGAAAAAAATATTTTCTCCGTTTGTAAAAAATCTTGATAAATCAGACCTGGATAAAGCTTTTAGAAAATCCTGGAGTCTTAACGACCTGTCAGTAGCTGTAACAGGAAACTTTTCGCCTGAAAAAAATATGGAAAAACTGATTAAGGATAAAACAGATCTTATTCTTTCAGGCAAAGTTTATAAAGATGATGATAAGAATGGAGGAAGTTTTCCATATCTTGAACCTTTTGAAAAAAAGGCTGAAATAAAAAATGAAAAAGAATTTAAAAATCCTGATCTAAAAAGAATTGTTTTAAACAATAATATTTGCATAAATTTTAAAAAAACAGATTTTAAAAAAGATCGGGTTTTGTTTAAGGCATCTTTTGGCAAAGGTTCAGCTTTTGAACCAAAAGATAAAAAAGGGATAAGTTTTTTAACTCAGAAGATAATAAATATTGGAAAGCTTGATTCAATAAGTGCTGATGATTTAAAATCTTATTTTTCAGATAAAAATGCTTCACTTGACTTCGGTATTGGTAAACAGAATTTTTACTTAAAAGGGAGTTCCTCAAAGGAAGATCTGGAAGAATTGTTCAGACTTTTTTATCACTACATAAATGATCCCGGAATAAAAAAATATGCTTATGATCTTGCCTTAAAAAGGATTAAAAGTTCATATGAAGAAAAGAAAAAATCTGTGGACGGAACTGTTTCTCTTGAAGCACCAGTGTTTTTTTCTGAATCTGACCACAGATTCGGAATGCCTTCTTATGAAGAAGCCAAAAAATTGAGTATAAAAGATGTGCGCGAATATGCATTGAAAAATTTTAATCCGGAAAATATGGAAATTTCTATTGTCGGAGATTTTGATGAAAATGATGTAAAGCCTTTTGCTTTAAAATATCTGTCTTTTGAAAAAAATAATAATCCGGACGAAGTTAAACCTGAGTCTCCCGATTTTCCCAAAGGAGACCAAAAGAAAATAAAAGTAGATACAAAAATTAAATCAGCTTTTGTAATCGCAGGTGTTCACACAGATGACATCTCTCCCGTTGAAAATTCAAGAATATTAAATATCTGTTCTGAAATAATTAAAGAAAAGCTGAGGGTAAGTATAAGAGAAAACCTTGGAATTTCATATTCTCCTTTTGCCTATCATAATCCTTCAAAAGTTTATGACGGTTACGGAGGTCTTTTTGCAGGTGTTAAAACAGATCCTGAATATACAGAAAAGGTAAAAAAAGAGATTTTAAAAATAGCATCTGATTTGCAAAAAAACGGGATTACTGAAGATGAATTTCAAAGAGCATTAAGACCACTTGTAAATTCAGTTAAAACCCAGGTTCAGAAAAACAGTTACTGGCTTAAAACAGTACTTGACGGATCATACAAAAATCCTAAGCAACTTGAATGGGCTGAAACTATAGTAAGCGGATATTCTTCTGTTACAAAAAAGGATGTTGAAGAAAAAATAAAAAAATATCTGATTGCAGAAAAATTTTCATTTTTAATTGTTGAGTCAAAATAACCGGAGAAATTATATGATAAAAAAATCAGTTTTTGTTTTGTTTGTTCTTCTTGCCTTTTGTTCAAAAGGTTTTTCTCTGACAGCGCACGGAGTCGCTTTAAATAAAGAGGTAAAGTATAAAAAAGGGTTTGAACATTTCGAGTATGTAAATCCTGATGCACCAAAACAAGGTGTTTTAAAAAGGGCAACTGTTGGAACCTTTGATTCTTTAAATCCTTTTGTGCTTAAAGGCAGTTCAGCCTCAGGTCTTTCTTATGTATTTGAAAATCTCTGCGTGCAGTCCGAAGATGAGCCGTTTTCAATGTATGGCCTTATTGCTGAAACAATAACAATACCTGATTCAAAAGACTATGTTGAGTTTAAGATAAATAAAAAAGCAAGATTTCATGACGGTAAAAAAATTACACCCGAAGATGTTGTTTTTACATTTAATACACTTATAAAAAAAGGTCTTCCGACATACAGAAAATATTATGAAGATGTTGTAAATGCTGAAAAAATATCTGAAAACAAGGTTCGGTTTAATTTTAAATCAGGAGACAATCCTGAACTTGCTCTTATTGTATGTCAGCTTCCTGTACTGCCAAAACATTATTATAAAGATAAAGAATTTGAAGCAGGCCTTGATATGCCCATGGGAAGCGGGCCTTACAAAATAAAAGATTTTAAGCCCGGAAAATTCATAACCTATGAAAGAGATAAAAATTACTGGGGAAAAGATCTGCCTGTAAATAAAGGGATGTATAATTTCAATGAAATCATATTTGACTATTACAGGGATGAAATGGTTGCTCTTGAAGCTTTTAAGTCAGGAGAATACGATCTCAGGATAGAAAATACTGCAAAATCATGGGCCACAGCATATACTGGCCCTCCTTTTGAAAAAGGTGAGATCTTAAAAGAAGAGATACCACACAATAATTCAACAGGAATGCAGGGGTTTGTATTTAACTTAAGAAAAGAAAAATTTCAAAATAAAAATCTTAGAAAAGCTTTAACTCTTGCCTTCGATTTTGACTGGATAAATAAAAACCTTTTTTACGGCCAGTACAAAAGATCCGAGTCTTATTTTTCCAACTCAGAGCTTGCTTCAAAAGGTTTACCTGGTAAAGAAGAACTTGAAATTTTAAAACCTTATAAAGGAGAAATTCCAGAAGAGGTTTTTAAAAAAGAATTTAGTTTGCCTGAAACTGAAAACAGGAAAAAAGCAAGGCTGTATTTAAGGAAAGCTGCTGAAATTTTGGATAAAGAAGGCTACGGTGTAAAAAATGGAAAAAGAATTAATAAAAAAACAGGCAAACCATTTGAATTTACCATACTGCTAAGCAATCCTGCTTTTGAACGTATAGCTCTTAATTATAAACAAAATCTTGAAAAAATCGGTATTAGTCTTGAAATAAGAAGAGTCGATAATACCCAGTATTATAACAGAATCAAAAAGTTTGACTATGAAATGATTACAGCAGTATTTCCCCAGTCTTTATCTCCTGGAAATGAGCAAAGATATTTCTGGGGAAGCAGATCTGCGGATACCCAGGGAAGCCGAAACTACTGCGGCATAAAAAATCCTGTTATTGACGGGCTTATAGAAAAGCTTATTTCAGCAAAGGGAAGAAAAAATCTTGTCAATCATGTAAAAGCTCTGGACCGGATTTTGCTCTGGAATTACTATCTTGTGCCTCACTGGCATATAGATTATCACAGAGTAAGTTATAAAAAAGATGTTAAGCACCCAGAAACTACTCCTGATTACGGCCTTGGTCTTGATGCCTGGTGGCGGGAATAACAGATATGGTTTCATATATTATAAGAAGGCTTTTGCTTCTTGTCCCGACTCTTTTCGGCATTATAACATTAAATTTCTTTATTATTCAGGCTGCTCCGGGAGGGCCTGTTGAACAGATGCTTTCTAAAATGGAGCAGGGTGATTCAGGATTTCTTTCAAGAGTTTCAGGAGATAAGTCACAGGAGACTTCACAGTCTTCTTCAGACAATGGCTCCTCAAGATACAGAGGTGCAAGAGGCCTTGATCCTGAGCTTATAAAAGATCTTGAAAAGCTTTACGGTTTTGACAAGCCGATGCATGTACGTTTTTTTAAAATGGTAAAGGATTTTTTATGTTTCGATTTCGGGGATAGTTTTTTTAAAAACAAAAAAGTAATAACCCTTATTAAGGAAAAACTTCCTGTCTCTGTTTCCCTTGGTTTGTGGAGCACTCTTATAATTTATCTTATATCTATTCCCCTTGGAATTAAAAAAGCTGTAGGTCACGGATCAAAATTTGATGTATGGACAAGCACTGCTGTTACAATAGGGCATGCTATACCTGTATTTCTTTTTGCAGTTATTCTGATAATTTTATTTGCAGGAGGAAACTATTTTGATGTTTTTCCTTTAAAAGGTCTTACTTCACGAAATTTTGACGAATTAAGCCTTATAGGAAAGGCCGGAGATTATCTGTGGCATATTTTTCTTCCTGTTGTTTCCCTTTCCATAGGAGGTTTTGCCACCTTAACTCTTCTTACAAAAAACTCTTTTCTGGATGAAATTCATAAGCAGTATGTGCTTACAGCTGCTGCAAAAGGGCTCAGCAGGAAAAAGATTTTATACAGACATATTTTCAGAAATGCCATGCTGATTATAATTGCAGGGTTCCCCGCGGCTTTTATAGGCATGTTTTTCAGCGGTTCATTATTAATAGAAGTTATTTTCTCCCTTGACGGTCTGGGCCTTCTCGGTTTTGAATCTGCCATTACAAGAGATTATCCTGTAATGTTTGGAAGTTTGTATATTTTTACTCTTCTTGGTCTTGTTATAAGGATAATTTCAGATATTACATATACGCTAATTGATCCAAGAATCGATTTTGAAACAAGGGAAGGGTAGTTTTTTGAGTGATAAAAAGAGCATAACAAAAAGAAGAATTATTCTGTTTAAGCAGAATAAAAGGGGTTATTATTCATTTGTTATATTTCTGATCCTTTTTTTTCTGACACTTTTTGCTGAATTCATTGCCAATGACAAACCTTTGTTTGTCCGTTATGACGGAGGTTCTTACTTTCCTGTTTTTGTTGAATATTCAGAAGCTGAGTTCGGAGGTTTTTTTGAAACCGAAGCAGATTACAGAGATCCTTATGTAAAGGATCTTATAAAAGAAAAGGGATGGATGATCTGGCCTGTGATAAGATTCAGCTATGATACAATTAATTATGATCTTCAAAAACCTGCGCCTTCTCCTCCTACACAAGAAAATCTCCTTGGAACTGATGATCAGGGAAGAGATGTTCTTGCAAGGCTGATTTACGGGTTTAGAATTTCAGTTCTTTTCGGGCTTTGTCTTTCAGCTGCAGGCTCTGTCATAGGAATAGCAGCAGGCGGAGTTCAGGGATATTTCGGTGGTAAAATTGATCTTCTGGGCCAGAGAATTGTTGAAATATGGTCTGGTATGCCTGTTTTGTATCTTCTGATAATTCTTTCAGGATTTATTCAGCCCGATTTTTTATGGCTTTTACTTATTATGCTTTTATTTTCATGGATGAGTCTTGTCGATGTTGTAAGGGCAGAGTTTTTAAGGTGCAGAAACCTTGAATATGTAATGGCTGCAAAGGCTCTTGGAGTATCTGATGTAAGAATAATGAAAAGACATATGCTTCCAAATGCAATGATTGCGGCAATGACTTTTTTTCCTTTTATACTTAACAGTTCTATAACAACTCTTACATCACTTGATTTTCTCGGATTTGGAATGCCTGCAGGAGCACCCTCTCTTGGTGAGCTTCTTGCGCAGGGTAAAGAAAATATTCAGGCTCCCTGGCTTGGTATTTCGGCGTTTGTAACGCTTTCAGTTATGCTTAGTATTCTTATTTTTACAGGAGAAGCAGCAAGAGATGCTTTTGATCCGGGAATGGAGGGTTAAAATTGAGTAAAGATCTGCTTCTTGATGTAAGAGACTTAAGTATCAGTTTTAATAAGCAGGCCGGCAAAAGTATAGAATCTGTTCAAAATTTAAGCTTTACTCTTAAAAAAAAAGAGACCCTTGCAATTGTGGGTGAAAGCGGTTCCGGAAAATCTGTAACTGCAAAGTCTGTTCTGGGCCTTTTGCCTGATTCACCTTTTTGCACAACTCAGGGTGAGATTTTATACAAAAATATTGATCTTAGAAAACTTCCTGATTCAGAACTTCTTAAAATGAGAGGAAAAAGGATCTCAATGATTTTTCAGGAGCCTATGTCTGCTCTTAATCCTCTTCATAAAGTCGGTAAACAGATTGCAGAGGTTTTTCTTGTTCATTCCGGTTTAAACTATAAAAAATCTAAAAAAAGGGTTGTTGAGCTTCTTTCCATGGTTGGAATACCTGATCCTGAAAAAAGGTACGATTCATATCCGCATGAACTTTCAGGCGGTCAGAGACAAAGGGTTATGATTGCCATGGCCATTGCTGAAAACCCTGATATTTTAATAGCTGATGAACCTACAACAGCACTTGATGTTACTGTTCAGGCAGAGATTTTAAAGCTGCTCAAAGACCTTAAAGACAGGCTTTCAATGTCTATGATTTTTATAAGTCATGATCTTTTGCTTGTTAAAAGCATAGCTGACAAGGTTCTTGTGATGAAAAACGGTAAGTCCCTTGATTACGGAGATGTTGATTCAGTTTTTACAAATCCTTCACATGAATATACAAAAGAACTTATAAATGTTGAAAATACAGATGTTTTTGAGGATAATCCCGGAAAAGAGACTGTTCTTGAGTCAAAAAATTTAAGGGTCTGGTTCCCTTTAAAAAAAGGGATTTTAAAAATAACAAAAGGCTATATCAAGGCTGTAGACGGAATAGATTTTCAGCTTAAAAAAAATGAAACTCTTGGTATAGTAGGTGAAAGTGGTTCAGGTAAATCGACTCTCGGACTTTCACTTTTAAGACTTGTGGCCTCAAGGGGTGAAATATATTTTAACAACCAAAGAATAGATAATCTGAAACCTTCTCAGTTAAGAAGCAGACGTTCAAAAATTCAGGTTGTTTTTCAGGATCCATTCGGAAGCCTTAATCCCAGAATGACTGTTTTTGATATAATCAATGAAGGTCTTTTAATCCACAGAAAAGATTATGATAAGAATAAAAAAAAAGAGATTGTTAAACAGGTTCTTAATGAAGTCATGATGCCTGAAGACTGTATGAATCATTATCCCCATGAATTTTCAGGAGGTCAGAGACAAAGGATTGCAATAGCAAGGGCTCTTGTGCTTGAGCCGGAAGTAATTCTTCTTGATGAGCCTACATCTTCCCTTGACAGATCTGTTCAGTTTCAGGTCATAAATCTTTTAAAAAATATTCAGGAAAAGCATGGATTGTCGTATATTTTTATATCCCATGATTTAAAGCTTGTAAAAGAGATAGCAGGAAGAACAATTGTAATGAAGGACGGAAAAATTGTTGAAGAAAGCAAAACAAAGGATCTTTTTTTAAATCCTGAATCAGAATACACAAAAAAGCTTATTAATGCATGTTTTATGTAATATATTTTTTTTTAATTTCTGTTGATCTAAAAATATGAAAATTAAGTAAAAGGCAGGCGTTAACCTGCCTTTTGATATTTTACCAGCCTATTGTAAGCTGACCCATGTATCTTTTATCTTCCCTTTGACCTGCATATGCTCCGACCTCTTCTGAGTACATTGCAGCATCAAATTTTAAAACCCACAGATCAAGACTTGCTCCCAGAGTAGGATATCCCTGGTTAAAGCCTGCACGAACTGCAAAAAGGTCTTTGAATTTTACTTCTGTACCCATATGGATTCTTTTTCCAAGATCACTGTCTGCTTCTATGCTGTCTGTAATGTCTCTGTAGTCAAGTGCTGCAAGAACTGCAAAAGGACCCACTTCTTTTTTAATTGCAACACCTGCAGTCCATTCTGTTTCAAGCTTTTCTCCGTCATCGAATTCGAGTTCAGGAATATTTTGTCCTGTAAGAGCTACATCGGTTTCAAAATATTTATCCCACGGAAGTGTATAAATAAAACCGAGATCAAGACCTGCATCTGTGCCGGATTTTTGGTCATCTTCAATTCTGTCTTCAAAATCGTCTGCTGCTATTTGTGCAGGAGTATATACTTCATTAATGCTTTCACGGCTTATAGATTTAAAAGCAGCTCCAGCTCTTAATCCTTTTACTCCGGGGACCATAAAGCCTACACCGCCGATACCTCCGATATCAACACGTGCATTCATGTTGAAATTGGGGTAAACAGGGTTTCTGACTGTTGAATCCATACTTCCTATGCCGAATGCGCTTACCATAACCCCGAAATTTTTTATTCTGAATCCTACATGGGGAGTAAGAGCGGCATAAAGGTGCATATGTTCACCAGTGTAATCTCTTAAAAGATCTGCAACTTCACCGGTGTCGTCCATATCTGTATCTTCGGAATCGGAATACATATCAAGGCCGTTTTCACCTACTCCTACAGCAGGGTTTAAAAGCCCAAGGGTAAATCCGTTGATACGTGAAAGCCCTGCAGGGTTGTAAAAAACTGTGTTTCTGTCGTCTGCTACAGCAGCAAAGGCTCCGCCCATACCTATTGGTCTTACTCCTGTATAAAACCTGTTGTAAGCTTTGGAGTAGGCCGGTGATGTCAGGAAAGTAGAACCAAGAAGAATTATAATTAGAAAAGATAAGTATTTTATAATTGAATGTATC
>JBNJDM010000066.1:0-12279 GCA_051744925.1 Thermodesulfobacteriota bacterium
GATACTCAGATAATTCAGCCGGGAAGATACCTTGCTTCTGATATTGAGCTCCTTCAGTCAGGAAAGCATCCTGGCAAAACCAATGTAACAGATGCAGATAATGCCCTTAATATTTTAAGATATTTCTCAGATTCTCCCTGTGCTGTTATTGTAAAGCATAACAACCCCTGTGGTGTGGCAAAGTCAGATACGCTTGAGTCTGCATATTCAAAAGCCTATTCAGCAGACAGGATTGCTGCCTTCGGAGGATGTATTGCTCTTAACAGGCCTGTTGATAAAGCTACAGCTGAAGCAATTACGTCTCAGTATGCAGAAGTTGTTGCAGCTCCCGATTATGAAGACGGAGTAATGGAGATTTTTGCAAAAAAGAAAAATCTAAGAGTTATGCAGATAAAAAATATTGAGACACTTCAGTCATTTGTGGGCCAGAGAACAATAGATTTCAAAAGCCTTATTGACGGCGGACTTATTGCGCAGTGGTCATTTGTTCCAAAAGCATTATCTGCAAGTGATTTTACAAATGCAGAATGTGAATACAAAAATAAAATATACAAAGTAAAAAGAGAGCCTACGCAAAAAGAATACGATGATCTTTTGTTTGGCTGGCTTGTTGAAAGCGGTATAACCTCTAATTCTGTAATTTATGTAAAAGACGGTGTAACTGTAGGTATAGGAACAGGAGAGCAGGACAGGGTAGGCGTTGCTGAAATAGCAAGAGACAAGGCTTATAAAAAGCTTGCAGACAGATATGCTTTTGAAGAGTTTGCAACACCTTACAGTTTTCTTAAAGAACCTGAAAAAATCGATTATATAGATAATAAGGTTAAAAAAGAAAATGGAGGGCTTAAAGGTTCTTCCATGATCAGTGATGCCTTTTTTCCTTTTAGAGACGGAATAGATGTAGGTCTTAATGAAGGTGTTTCTGCAGTTGTTCAGCCCGGAGGGTCTATGAATGACTATCAGTCAATAGAAGCCTGTAATGAACATGATGCAGCAATGGTTTATACCGGCCAAAGAAGCTTTAAACATTAGACTTCAGGGGGCTTTAAGCCCCCACAGCTGCCCTGAATATTTAGCAAACCTGAAAATCGGTTAATTCAGATTGAAAGTAAAAAAGGGATAAAGCTTTATAAAGGAGGTTTTTTGAAAATATTTCTAGTGGTTATAGGGCTTTTGTATTTCCTTTTTCCCCACGATCTGATCAGGGATTTTATACCAGTAATAGGTTATTTTGATGATCTAGCTCTTATTGTCTGGATCTTGTATATTTTAAGACAAAAACAGCTCAGGGCAAAAAAATTCAGTCAGGATTATTTCAGTAATAGTCAATCTGATAATGAAAACATAAAAAATCCATATGAAATTTTAGGTATAAGTAAAAACTCTTCAGATGAAGAGGTGAAAAAAGCATATAAAGAACTTGTGTCAAAATATCATCCTGATAGAGTGGAGCATCTTGGAGACGATTTTAAGAAAATCGCACATGAAAAATTTGTTGAGATAAAAAATGCATATGAAGAGATCAAAAAATTAAGGGGTATGTAACAAAATATAAATTCAGGCCGCAATAATAAACCGGAGAATATTATGGTAAAAGTTGTTTTTAATCAAAAGGGCGGAGTAGGTAAATCTACAATAACTTGCAATCTTGCAGCCATTGGTGCGTTTTCAGGTAAAAAAGTTCTTGTGGTTGATCTTGATCCCCAGAGTAATTCAACAGTTTATCTTATGGGAAAACAGCCTGAAAAAGATATGAGTGTTTCTGGTTATTATAAAGATCTTTTATATTCTTTTTTTACAAGACCTGATCCTGAATCATATATTTCTTCAACAGATTTTGAAAATCTTTTTGTAATGGCAGCTGATGATGAGCTTGATTCCATTATGGGAAAACTTGAGTCAAGATACAAGATGTTCAAGCTTAAGGAAGCTCTTGATTTATTAAGCAATAAATTTGATGAAATCTGGATAGACACTCCTCCGGCTTTGAATTTTTATACAAGATCAGCTCTTATAGCGGCTGATGAATGCATTGTGCCTTTTGACTGCGATACTTTTTCCAAAAAGGCTGTTGAATATGTTTTCTGTGCTGCTGCTGAAATTAAGGAAGACCATAATCCACAGCTGGAGATAAAAGGCATTGTGGCAAATCAGTATCAGAAAAACGCTAATTTCCCTGCTGTTATTATAGCAGAATTAAAAGATCAGGGGTTTCCTGTATTTGAAACTCTTATTTCTTCTTCAGTAAAAGTAAAAGAATCCCACTATTCTTCAAGCCCTATGATATATTTTGATCCAAAGCATAAACTTAGTGCGGAATTTAAAAATTTATACAAAGAGTGTTTATAAGGGGGGGGTGACATTAAAGATAACCCCTTCTTTTAACTTTTTTCTCTTTTTTACCGCCTATAAGTCCTGCAATAAAACCACCTATAAGTATCAGAGCGCCAACTCCCATCCACTGGTGATATCTTTTTTCTTTTATTTGTTTTTTTTCTAGAAGTGTTTGTCCGTGTTTAGCCTGAAGTTTTTTTAAATTCTGCTGAAGCTTAAAAAGATTGTCTGAGTCCTGCTTAAGTGTATTGTATTTTTGTTCAGTTTTTTTGAGTTTTTCTTCAGTATTATTAAGATTTCCGGATAAAGCGGATATTGTTTTTTTATTCTCTTTAATAGTTTTATATGCTTTTGTAAGTTGCTGCTGAAGCTCATTGTTTTTTTCTTTTAATGCCTCAGTCTGGTGCTTAAAAGGCTGTCTGTGGATAAGGTATCTGCTTAGTACCCATCCTTCAATTTGTTTTTGATCCGGAGACAGGGTTCTTACTTCAGACCAGCCCTGGTCAGTATCCTGGACAATCATTACAGGAGATCCTGAAGGAAGAAAACGCAGAATTTTATTTTCTATTGTGGGACCTCTTCTAAGGCTTATTCTGAACTGATCAGTTATGTAGGCTTTCGAGGCCTGGGCAGCATTTCCAGGGATATAAAAAAAGATCAGTGTTAATAAGAAAAAAACTATAATTTTTTTTTTGATACAGATTCTGTGTGATAGCATTTAAACCTCGGTTTGAGTTTAAATTTTGTTTAAATCCGGAATAAATATTTACTCCACAATATGGGGATACTCCGAAAACAATAATTTTACCTGAATTGAGTTTTTAATATTTTTTTTAAAATAAGTAAATAGCGGGGTTTAAGTTATGAGTGAATATAAGGTTTCTCCCATAGGAGAAGTTTTGTCTCCTTTCAGGGAAAAATTCGGAATTCCTCGTCAGGCCGGCATAATTTCGACTGTAGAGTCAAAAATCCGACTATATGATGAATTTTCTGATGCATGCATTGTAAAGGGGCTGGAAAATTTTTCCCATATATGGGTTATATTTTTGTTCCATGAAAACATTGAAAAAGGCTGGAAAAAAATGGTTCGTCCGCCAAGGCTGGGAGGTAATAAAAAAATAGGAGTGTTAGCTTCAAGGGCACCTTTCAGGCCAAATTTTATTGGGACTTCCGCAGTAAAATTGGTTAATATTGAACATGGAAAAAATATATTTCTTACAGTTTTGGGGGCAGATATAGCAGATAAAACCCCGGTTATTGACATCAAGCCTTATGTAAAATTTGCCGATGCAGTTGATAATGCTGATTCAGGAATTTTTAATAATCCTCCTGAAAAAAAATTTAATGTCTTGTTTTCCATGCAGGCAAAATCAGTATGCGCTTTAAATAAAGGTTTAGAGGTAAAACTGATTGAAATTTTAAGCTATGATATAAGGCCTGCATATATTGAAGAAAATGGTGGTGTAAGAAATTTTGGCATAAAATTTGAAACATTTAATATAAGGTTTACTGTAGAAAAAAAGAATTTATATATTGTCGAGATCCAATAATATTCAAGGAGGTATGGATGGAAGTAATCGGAATCGATGTCGGGTTCGGTTTTACCAAGGTTTCAAACGGCAGCAGCAATTATATTTTCCAGTCTGTTATAGGAGATCCTGTTGATATTCAGTTTAAAACCGATCTTGGTAATACTGACTTTATAAACAATCTTCATGTGACAATAGATAATAAGTCTTATTTTGTTGGAGAATATGCTGCAAAACAGTCATCTGTGAGGGAGTTCACCCTTGATCAGGAAAGGCTTATTTCAGATTTTGTAAAAACCCTGGCCATGACTGCAGCAGGAATTTATGCAGAGGATGGTATAACCCTGAATGTAATTTCAGGTCTTCCTGTTGCATATTTGAGCCATGACCATAAACTTTTTGCAAAGAGCCTTGAAGGTGATCACAGTATTACATACCATTACCCCGGTGGCACCAAAGCAACTAAAAATCTTAAAATTAATTCAGTGCAGCTTATGCCCCAGCCCCTTGGTTCTGTTTTTAATATGCTTATGGATGAATCGGGTCGCATTGTTAACAGAGATCTTCACAACCAGAAAATCGGAGTAGTCGATATAGGTTTCAGAACAACAGATTTTACTGTTTTTGATCATATGAAATATATAGAAAGAAGCTCCTCAACTACCGATCTTGGAATATCGAGAAGTTTTCTTGCAATTTCAGAAAAGCTTAAAAAGGAAAGCGGAGTTCAGGTAGAGCTCTACAGACTTTTTGAGGCTGTAGATTCAGGTCATATTAAGATAAAAGGTAAAGAGTATAATATTGCAAATTTAAGGGACAGGGTTTTTGAATATTCTGCAAGGGAGATTATAAGTTCCATGGAGCGTCTGTTTGAGGATGAATGGGATATCGATTATGTTATTCTTACAGGCGGAGGGTCCAAAACACTTTATGAATATATTATGCCGCTTATAAATGCAGATGTTTTGCCACTTGATACATCTGAGGATATACGTTTCAATAATGTAAAAGGTTATCTTAAGTACGGTAAAAACAGATGGATGAAAAAACCTGTTAAAATGAATGGTACTGAAAACCGCGGGAATAATAATGAAAAAAACGGGGATAAAGATCAGGCTTCTTAAGAAAATTACTGATACTCTTTCTGAACAGAATACATTTTATCTGTATTTTTTAGAAATAGTTCAATAAGATAGGGGTCAAAAGCAGTTCCTGCATTTTCTTTTAAAAACTCAGCAACTGTTTTTGCTGACCATGGATCTTTGTAGCATCTTTTTGATGAGAGTGCATCAAATACATCGGCTATTGAAACAATTCTTGCAAAAAGAGGTATTTCATTTCCTTGTTTTGTTTGCTCTGTTCCATTTATATCAGCAATTATAGGATAGCCTTTTCCGTCCCATCTCTGATGATGATTAAGCGCTATTTCTTTGGCAGCTTCCTCAAAAGGTGACTGGCTGTGTTCAAACATTTCAGCTCCGAAGACAGTATGTTTTTTCATCAATGTAAATTCTTCCTCTGTAAGAGGTCCCGGCTTTTTTAAAATCGTATCTGAAATTGCAACTTTTCCAATGTCATGAACCATTGAAGCAAGTTTTAAAATATCTTTTTCTCTTTCAATAATATTGTCTTTTAACCTGTTTTTTTGAGCATAGGCTGTATACAGGAGAACTGAGTAAGAAGATACTCTGTTAACATGCGCACCGGTTTCAGACGGGTCATGAAGTTCGGCCATCCGTATCATTTTTAGTATAATTGCTCTTGTAAGCTTTGCTTTTTGAAGAGCTACAGCTGCAATTCCTGCAAAATGCAAAAGAGTGTTTTTGTCTTCATTTGTAAAAAAACACGGCTTGTTTCTGCTGTCAAAAGGATTGATGATCTGAAGAACACCAATCACATTATCCTGGCTTCCTTTCATTGGAACTGAAAGCATTGACCTTGTATTGTATCCGCTTATTTTGTCGAACTCAGGGTTGAATTTAAAAGGTGAATCAGGTAAAATTTCTGAAACATCATTTAATAAAACTGTCTGGCTGTTTTTTGCGCAGAATCCTGCAATGCTCGAATTATCAAGTGGAATATTTTTTTGTTGATAAACAATTTTATTTTCACCAAGAGTATTGTTTTGAATGTATGCAATTTTGAGGTTGTTTTTTTCTGCAATATATATTGATCCTGCATCTGCGCTGCAGAAATATCTCGCTTCTTTTAAAATTCTTTCCATCAGTGCATCAGGGTCATGTATCTGGTTCAGATCGTTTCCCAGTTTTAAAAGTCTTTTGAGTTTATTTTCTGTGCTTTTAACTTTCATATATAGGGGAACCAGTCTGTTTGTCTTAATTTATCAACCCTTATTATAACAATCTCATTTGTAAAAGTATTAAATATAACTTTTCTGCCTTTATTTCCACCGGTATCTTCGGATGTGATTTTAATATTTTCTTTTATAAGTGTTTGTCTTGCAGTTAATACATTTTTTTGTCCTATATCTTCAGAAGAAATCTTATTGTTGAACGCTCCTCCGAAAATCTGGGCTTCAAGATGTTTTCTTCTGGCACCGTTTTTTATCATCATTTTAATTAAAGCTTTTGTTGAAATATCACCGAATATGGATCTTGGCTGATCATGATGGTTTTTGTCAGGGTAAAGAAAATGATTCATTCCCCCGGTTTTGTTTTTATTGTCATAGATTGCTACAGATACGCATGAACCAAGAACAGCAGATATCTTAGTCTGAATATTAGGAAAGTATATATACCCGGGTTCTATTAAATAGTTTGAAATATTTTTATCACTCAATTTATTAACTCAACCTTTTATTACATCCTCAATATTCATAAATATTTATATCTGAAAACTGTTTAATTTAGGCTCTTAGTTTATAAAACTCTCTTTGAAAGCCGTCTGTTTATAACAGAAATTGACTATTGCTCTTCTTGCTGAACAAGAGATTTGAAGCCTTGTACAGGCAGTAAAAAAAATCATTTAATAATATAAAACCTTTTAATATTTTTGAAATATTAAGTTTTTAGGCTTGAAAAGTCAATTTTTTTATGATTTAAAAGCTCTTTACTACTTTCCGTTAAATTTATAAGAAAATATTTTCAACTGTAAATTATTTATAAATCTAATTAAATACCAGTTGTTTTAAGAAGGAGTTTGTAATGAGGACAAGACTGCATCTTAAGCCCGGCCAGAGAGGTACAAAAAGACTTAGTGAAAAATATGGTGAACAGCTTGTGTGCGTGAGGTATCGTTATGATGATGCAACAAAGAAAAGATATAAAACTGTTGAGCTTATAGTAGATGTAGCTGAATGGTCTCCTGTGAATAAGAAAAAAAAATCTGAAAATGAGACTGTCAAAGTATAATATTTCCGATTTTTTAACCGTCTCAGGTTAATATAGTTTATTGCTATGTTTGAAATATTCCTGGTTTGTTAAATGCTAAGTTTTCTGGGTCTCTGAAAAGGCCAGATTTTATTGATTGAAGTTTTTCATACTGCGGTCAAGCTCTCTTTTGACTTCACGTTCTTTAATGGCTCTTCTCTTATCGTGGAGCTTTTTACCTCTGCCTATAGCAAGGGATATTTTGACTTTTCCCTGTTTTAAATATGCTTTTACTGGTACCATGGTGTAGCCTTTTTCGCTTGTCTTGCCTACCAGTTTTTTGATCTCTTTTTTGTGAAGAAGCAGTTTTCTTGGTCTGAGCGGATCATGATTATCATAAAATGAATGGGTGTAGGGAGCTATATGCATATTATAAACAAAAACCTCATTGTTTTTGATTTTTGCAAAAGCTTCTTTTAAGCTTATTTTGCCGTCCCTGATAGATTTAACTTCAGTTCCCTTAAGTACTATACCGGCTTCGTATTCATCTTCAATTTCGAGATTATGTCTTGCTTTTTTATTTACAGCCAGCTGTCTGTAGTTTGAATTCAATTTTTAACCTGTTCAGAAATTTATAATGTTATTGTATTTATACCTGATGAGCTGTTTTGAATCTTCGCAGTTGTTTTGTCTGAAAATTTCTTTTGCCAGCTCTTCAGTATCTTTTATATTGATTTCCCTTATCATTTGTTTAATTCCGGGAATAGCATGTGGATACATACTTAAATCTTTTATTCCAAGTCCGAGAAGAAGCGGAAGATTAAGAGGTGTTCCGGCCATTTCACCGCATATAGATATTTCAATATTTTTTTCTTTTGCTACGTCCACTGTATTTTTAATAAGCCTTAAAACAGCAGGGTTTAATTCGTTGTACAGGTGAGCAACTTCTTCATTGCCCCTGTCTATTGCCAGTGTATACTGCACAAGGTCATTGGTTCCAAGGCTGAAAAAATCGACCTCATCAGCCAGAATATCCGCTATAATAGCAGCTGATGGTATTTCGATCATTATGCCGGTTTTAATATTTTTATCCCATTTTATTTTCTGATCGCTTAGTTCTTTTTTACATTCATTAAGTATTTTTTTTGCTTCAAGAACTTCTCCAAGAGAAGAGATCATAGGATAAAGTATTTTAATTTTTCCGAAAGCTGAAGCTCTTAAAATTGCTTTTAGCTGTGATTTGAAAATATCTTTGCGCTTAAGACAAAATCTTACAGCTCTTAGTCCAAGAGCAGGGTTTTGTTCAGGAGCCTGGTCTGTATTATATTTAAGAGCCTTGTCACCGTTTATATCAAGTGTTCTTATAGTAACACTTCCCGGATACATGAGTTCGGCAACTTCTTTGTATCTTTCGAATTGTTCATCTTCGTCAGGGTAGTACTCCCTGTTCATGTATAAAAATTCAGTCCTGTAAAGTCCTACACCGTCTCCGCCGTGGTCTTTTACAGAGACAACTTCTTCTGCAAATTCAATGTTTCCGTTTATATTGATAGTTATGCCGTCTTTGGTTCGGGCCGGTAAATGACTCGATCTTGTTACTTCAGCCTGTCGCTCTTCGTAATGTTTTTTCTTTTCTTCATACCTTAGAAGAGTGTCCTCTTCAGGGTTAATAATAACAATACCTTCAAGTCCGTCTACAATTATAATATCATCATTTTTTATTTCTCTTGTAGCCTTTTCAAGTCCGAGAACACAGGGGAGTTCAAGGGTTTTTGCTATTATACTTGTGTGCGAGGCTGTGCCGCCTTTATCTGTTACAAAACCCATTATTTTATCAAGCTGTATCTGGCTTGTCTGGGCAGGGGAAAGGTCTTTTGCCACAAGAATTACACGTTTTCTTATATCTGAAATATTAATTTCAACAGCACCTGTAAGGTTAAGCATTATTCTGTCGGCAACGTGCACTATATCTGCACCCCTGCTTTTTAAATACTCGTCTTCAATATTTTTAAAAATTCTTTTTGTTTCATCAACTACTGTTTTTAAAGCCCATTCTGCGTTGAGGAGATCAGATTCTATGGTTTTAATTGTCTTTTCATAAAGCATTTTATCTTTAAAAAGCAGAAGATGGGTTTCAAGTATATTGACATGCTCGCCCAAAGCGCTGGGTGTGTTTTTTATAACATTTTTAAGCTCATTTTTTGCATTTTTAACAGCGTTTTTAAATCTTGTTGTTTCATTTTTTACTTCATTTTCCGGGATATGATATTTTTTTATTACGTCAACCCCTTCTGAGTCGACAAGATAAGCTTTGCCTATGCATATTCCGGGTGATCCTATTATTCCTGATATTGTTTTTTCAGTCGATTGTTCAGTCAAAATTTATTCTCCAAAACCTTCCTGAATAATTTTTTTTATTTCATCAAAAACCTGCCTGTCATTATCTGAATCAGCAAGAAGTATAATTTCAGACCCTTTCTGACAGGCAACAGACAGAATATCAATCATGCTTGAGGCGTCAACTTTCTGGCTGTCTTTTTCTATCCATATGCCTGATTTTGCTTTTCTGGCAATTTTGGCTATTAATGCTGCAGGCCTTGCGTGAAGACCAAGTTCATTATTTATATTTAATTTTTCTTTTAACACTCTCAATAAAACCTTTATTGTTATCAAAAAGAACTTCCCTGTAAAAGAAAGATTATAAGGCAAAAAAAAAATTGATTCAATGGAATTATCAGGCCGGAGTAAAGATTTTGATGAATGCTTTGCTTAATAATTAAAAAAATATCTTATCAAACTGACGTTAAGATATATATTTTTAAAAAAACTTAATAAAATTTTGTTTTATTGTAATTTTATTATTTAAGGGGGATTTTATATCTGCACTATTTCCTCGTAAAGGAAATAGTGCAGATAATTTTTTAAATCTACTATAAGGAATTTAATTTATAGCGTCTTTAAGATTTTTACCTGGTACAAACTTGGGAACTTTACGAGCAGGGATTTCGATTTCATCACCAGTTTGAGGGTTTCTTCCTTTTCTTGCTTTTCTGTCAGCAGCTTTAAAAGTACCGAAACCAACGAGTGTTACACTGTCATCTTTTGCCAGGGCGTCGGTGATTGCTGAAAATACCTGATCAACAGCAGCCTGAGCTTCTTTTTTGCTATTGAGCACCTTTGCTACTTCAGCAACTAAATCACCTTTGTTCATGTTTGCCTCCTTCTTTGGTTATTAATGTGTTTTATTGTTTATTTTGAAAGTTGAGAATAGTATCTTCAGTTCTCAAAATTAAAATTCTTTGGCAAAATTTTTTATGAGGGAAATTTTAAATACGCCCAAGTTCCCTTGCTCGTTTAAAATAATAGTAAAATTACTGGTTAGATTCCCTTATGTCAAGCTTATAATCCTTATATTTTGAGAAAAAATAAGATTTTTTATTAATTTTTTTTAAAAAAAATCATATTTTTAAAAAAAGATTGACAAAATTTATTTAAAAATTTATTAGTGATCTATTAATATTACTAAAATTTATAAAGGCAAGATTTTCAATATTATGAAACATCAGGCAGCAGCACAGATAAACAACCTATCTTATTCTTATTACTGGTACTTTTATTATTTTATCAGCAGTCTGTCTGGTGGTGCATCGCAATAGTTAAGTAAAAGCACCGTGGACAGGCTTTAAAAACCTCTCCACGGAAAAAAATATATAAAAAAGGCCGCGGAGAGAAAATCTCCGCGGCCTTTTTTTTTATAATAATTAAATGAAAGGATAGCAAAATGATTGGCAAACAGGTCAGACTTGAAAGGATTCTTAACAGAAATACCCGGCGGACAATTATTGTTCCCATGGATCACGGCATTACAGTCGGTCCTATTGAAGGCATTAAAGATATGAAAGAGGCTGTTAAAAAAGTGGCCACAGGTGGCGCGAATGCAGTTATCGAACATAAAGGTGCTGTTGAGGACGGTCTCAGAGGAGAAGGTCCCGATATTGGTCTTATTGTTCATCTTTCAGCATCAACAAGTATGTCTGTATATCCCAATGCAAAAACAATTGTATGTTCTGTTGAAGAGGCTATAAGGCTGGGTGCTGATGCTGTATCAGTTCATGTTAATTTAGGAAACGGCCAGGAAAAGGATATGTTAAGGGATTTTGGCAGAATAACTTATGAAGCAAGAAGCTGGGGTATGCCTGTGGTGGCAATGATGTATCCAAGGGGCGAAAAAATAAAGGATGAATTCGATTCCGAAGTTGTAAAACATGCAGCAAGAGTCGGAGCTGAAATGGGTGCAGATATCGTAAAGGTTTCTTACACTGGTAATGCAGAGACTTTTCAAGAAGTAGTTGAAGGTTGTTTTGTTCCTGTCGTTATAGCAGGCGGACCGAAAATGGATTCAGACAAAGAGATTCTTGAAATGGTTAAATATTCTCTTGATGCAGGTGGATCAGGTGTTTCAATAGGCAGAAATGTCTTTCAGCACAAGTATCCTGAAAAAATAATTAAGGCTTTTGCGCATCTTATTCATGAAAATGGTGAAGTTGAAGATGCTATGGGAATTATTAATTCCTGATTTTTAAGTATCAGTTGACCAGAAACCGGAATTTTTTGTTGAGTTCATTGAAGAAAAAAATTTAACCTTCAGTATACCAAGGTATATTGAGGATTAAATTTTAAGACTGAATTCAAAGGTGAAAAACACAAAGTTTTTGTTCAGCATGGAATATATAAAGGTGTTTTATGTCTCGTAAAATATGGGTGAAATCGAATCCTTTTGACAAGGATATAGTTTTAACTGCTCTGGAATCCGGAGCAGCTGGTATAATGGTTCCTGATGGGTTAGGGTCAAAAGTAAAAGAACTTGGAATCATAAAAACAATTTGTGAAGAAGGCGATATTAAACCGGGCAGGGATGCTGTGGAGTATAAGATTACAGACGGCAGCCAGGAAGAAGAGATTTATAAGCTGAGTCTTGAAAAGCTTGTTATTCTTGAGTGCCCTGACTGGAGTATAATTCCTCTGGAAAATCTGATCGCAAAAAAAGCAGATATAGCTCCTGTTGTTAAAAATTTTGAAGAAGCAAA
>JBNJDM010000067.1:0-11885 GCA_051744925.1 Thermodesulfobacteriota bacterium
CAAACAATGAATCTATGTCATCCTGGGATACCGTTGATATATCTTCACCTGCTTCCGGTTCTGCTTCAGACGAGGCTGCTGGCTCTTCTTCGGATGGCTCGGAACTACCGGAATCTGAACTTTCAAACAATGAATCTATGTCATCCTGGGATACCGTTGATATATCTTCACCTGCTTCCGGTTCTGCTTCAGACGAGGCTGCTGGCTCTTCTTCGGATGGCTGTGAACTACCGGAATCTGAACTTTCAAACAACGAATCTATGTCGTCCTGGGATACCGTTGATATATCTTCAGAATCAGAATTATCAGGATCTGCAGTATCTGAAGAAACAGAACTATTATTATCCTCAGCAGAATCGTTTTTGGTTTCAGAATCGACTGAATCAAAAAGAGAGTCTATATCATCCTGTGACACAACAGAATCTGAAGAATTTTTATTGTTTTCATCAGCCATAATATTCCCCGTACCTTAGGATGCTACACTGTTTAATTTAGATTTAAGCTTAATTACTGCTGAAGAATGAATCTGACATATCCTTGACTCAGTTCTTTCAAAAATCTCACCAATTTCCTTTAATGTAAGATCTTCATAATAATAAAGTGTAATAACTTTTTTTTCTGTATCAGAAAGATTATCAACAGCCTCTGCAATAACTTTTTTAAGTTCAATATTATTAATATTTTTTTCTGGGTTATCGTCACCTTTGAGCTGATCCTGAAATGTTGCTCCTGATGTCTGGTTCTGTTTAAAAGAATTTCTTATTGAAGCATCAAGGCTGAAAAAAGCTACTGAATGCACATCTTTGAGCATATCCTGGTATTCTTCAAGCTCAACACCCATTTCTTCAGCTATTTCAGCTTCATCAGCAGGTCTTTTCAGATCTTTTTCAACATTATTTACCGCCTTTTCAATCTGATGGGTTTTCTGCCTTAATGAGCGCGAGTAATTATCAAGGCTTCTTAATTCATCAAGTATGGAACCCTTGATCCTGAAACTTGCATATGTCTCAAAATTTACATGACGGTCAGGATCAAATTTACCTGCTGCATCTATAAGACCTATACTTCCTGCACTTATCAGCTCATCCATACTAACAGAAGGCGGTATTCTCATGGAAAACCGGGCTGCTATTTTTTTCACAAGAGGAAGATAACGCTTTATAAAAGCTTCATCTTCATTCAGTTTTTTGTCTGCCTCATCCTGGCTGTGGGAAAATTTTTCCATAACTTCAGCCCCTCTTTATATATTAAGTCCCGGTTCATTTTTATATCAGCCTTATTAATTCTGACCGCTTTATAAAATCTCCGGTTTTACAAGTCCGGAATAAAAACTCTGCCCAGACATACCTAACCTGAAGCAGTTTTCTTTGAAATAAACCTGTTCATAAAAAGCTTTAAATTGCCTGAATCAGAATTTTTGGAAACAGATCTTGTAAGTATTCTGGCAATTTTCTGCATCGACGCAGTATAGGGTAAATCAGGGTTAGCATTCATCACAGGCATTCTTTTCATTACTGACTCGCTTACAGCCGGCTCTGAAGGCAGAAAACCGAGGTATTCAATTACTGCACCACCGAGAAATTTTGAAGCAGCCTGACTTAGCGACAAGTATACTCTTTTTGCATCTTTTTCCGATTTTACCATATTTACAACAAGTTTGAAGTATTTATAACCGTGCTCCCCGGACATAACCTTCATAAGAGCATAAGCGTCTGTGATGGCTGTAGGCTCTGTTGTGGTAACTATTATACAGTCATCTGAAGCAAGATTAAAATAAAGCACATTATCAGAAATTCCCGCGCCTGTGTCTACAAGTACATAATCTATATCTTCATCTATAGTATCAAACTCGTTTATAAGAGACAATTTCTGGGCTTCGCTGAGTCTTGTGAGATCACTTATACCTGAGCCTGCAGGAATAAGCTTAATATTCTCCTGAATATCTACTATTATATCTTTAAGCTCTGCTTCGCCTGACATAACATCGCTTATATTGAGTTCAGGCCTTATATTAAAAAGAATATCTATATTGGCAAGACCAAGATCTGCATCAATGATAAGAACCTTTTTGCCGGATCTTGCAAGAGAAAGGGCAAGACCGGCGACAACATTGGTTTTCCCAACGCCTCCCTTCCCGCTTGATACTGCAACAACCCTCATAGAGTTTTTCCCGGTCATATCTGATCTCCCTTTCAGGTCGTCTTGACCCGACTTTACAATTTTACGCAAGCTGCTTGCCTGATCGTTCAATTATAACTCCTGTTTTATTTTTCAGTAAAAATCTTTTTTAAAATATTTTTCCCGGACGCTTTTTCAAAATCCTCAGGAACTCTCTGACCGTTTGTTACAAAAGAAACAGGAAGTTTCATATAATCAAGCTGATCTAGAACAGCACCTTTTTTCAAAGTTTCATCAAGTTTTGTAAAAATATAACTTGAAGGTGTAAGTTCAGAAAAGTTTTTTGAAGCTTCATTAAGATTTTCAAGAGAAGATGTAAGCGAAAGAACAAGATGAGTTGAAACCGGAATTGAGGGATCGAATATCTCTTTTAATTCTTTTATCTTTTCTTCATCAAAACTGCTTACACCTGCTGTATCAATAAGAATCACATCTTTTGAACGCATTCTTGACAATGCTTTTTCAAGCTCACTGCTGTCAAATGCGGGCATACAGGGAATTCCAAGAATTGCGGAATAAGTTTTCAGCTGTTCAAGGGCACCTATTCTGTAATTATCAACTGAAATAAGACCGACTTTTTTTCCCTGATTTATTGTAAGTTCAGCAGCAACTTTTGCAATTGTAGTTGTTTTTCCAACACCTGTAGGTCCTATAAAAGCTGCTGCAACTGCAGAATCGTTTATCTCAAAAGGATCATAAGTATCAATCATATTAATCATATCTATAAAAACCCTTTTTCTCAAAGACCCGGGCGAACTTTCTGAATTTTTCTCTTTTGAATACGATTTTAATATTATCTTTTTTGAAAGCTCTGAAGATATTCCGTTTGCTATCAGTTTTGCATAAACAGAAGATGCGCCGGGATATTTAAAAATATATTCAGGAAGCCCGCCTTTACTCTGAAGTGTAAAAAGAATGTCTTTAATTGAAAGTATCTCTTTATAGATTTCATCAGGATTATTATTCCTGTTTTTTTCCTGGTTATCTATATCTTCAATATACTCATTAAAATGGTTTCTTGTGCTGTATAAGTCTTTTTTCTCTGTTTTTTGTTCAGTAAGTACATCATTTCCGACATCATTGTAATCCATAGATTCAGGTACAGATGCAGTAACCTCAAAAACCTGTGCTCCGTAAGGATTGGTTCTGTTTTCAGGCACTCTTTTGGTTGACATTATTACAGCTTCAGGTCCTATTTCAGTTTTAATTCGTGAGATAGCCTGCTGTACAGACCTACCCCGGAAAGTTTTTACTTTCATATCAGATCTCCACCTTTCCTATGGTTTTTAGGCTTACATTATGAGGAACTTCTGCATACGATATTATTACAGCAGCAGGTATATACTGCTCTGTAAGCTTTCTTAAATGTCTTCTTATTGCAGGAGAACAAAGAACAAGAGGCTGCATATTCGTGTTTAAGGCCTGTTCAGCTTTATCCCTTACTCCTGTTATAATCTGTTCAGCCATTTTTGGCTCCAGTGAAAGGAAAGCTCCCTGTTCAGTTTTCTGCAGACTGTTGTTCAAAAGCTCTTCTATTTTTCTGTCAAGAACTATTACGTGCAAAGACCCGTCACTGGCCGTATACTGGGAAAGAATAGATTTTGAGAGCTTTTGTCTTACATATTCTGTCAAAACATCAGGATCTTTTGTCATTGTAGCGTAATCAGCCAGTGTTTCCACAATTGTTAAAAGGTCACGAATTGATACTTTTTCAGCAAGAAGATTCTGAAGAACTTTCTGAACCATTCCAAGGGACATAAGAGAAGGAACAAGTTCTTCCACAGCTTTCGGACTTGTTTTGGAAAGATTATCAAGAAGATGCTGAACTTCCTGGCGCCCGAGCAGCTCATAAGCATTGTTTCTTATAACTTCTGTAAGATGTGTTGCCATAACAGTAGATGCGTCAACAACTGTATAGCCTGAAAGTTTGGCGTCTTCTTCCTTTTCCTTTGGAATCCATATGGCATCAAGACCAAAAGCAGGTTCTATAGTTGGAATTCCGTCAATTTTCTGAATAACATCACCCGGATCCATTGCAAGAAAATGATCAGGCATAATTTCAAATTTTGCTGCTTCAACACCTTTTATTAAAAACTTATATTCTGCAGAATTAAGTTTTAGATTATCTCTGATATGAATAGGAGGAACAACTATACCCATTTCAGTTGCAAACTGTCTTCTTATGGACCGTATCCTTTCAAGAATATTGCCGGGCTCCGAAGCATCTACAAGAGGAATAAGCCCGTAGCCTACCTCAAGCTCCATAATATCCATGGAAAGAAGGTCATCAACTTCTTCCGGACCTGAAGGAGCCTGCTCCGCCTTTTCTTCGTCCTCACCCTCTTCAGAAAGAGGAACAGCTTTTGAAATAAAATATGCAGCAACTCCAAGAAGAAGACCAAGGCTGATAAAAGGGATGGAGGGAAGGCCAGGAACAAGACCGAGGGCAAAAACAACACCTGAACCTATATAAATCGGAGTTGTTTTCGAAGAAATAAGTCTGTAGAGATCACCACCCACTCTTCCGTCAGCACCGCCTCTTGAAACAAGAAGGCCTGCTGCTGTGGAAATAACAAGAGCAGGAATCTGAGTTACAAGACCGTCTCCAACGGTAAGTATTGTATAGTTCTGAGCCGCATCTGACAAAGCCATACCATTCATCATGCCTATAATAAGACCACCGATTATATTAATAACAGTTATTATAATACCTGCTATGGCATCACCGCGTACAAATTTGCTTGCACCGTCCATTGAACCGTTGAACTCAGATTCTCTTCTTATAATCTCTCTTCTTTCTTTTGCCTCATGCTCGTCAATAATACCGGCATTTAAATCTGCGTCAATTGCCATCTGCTTACCAGGCATGGCATCAAGTGCAAATCTTGCAGCTACCTCTGCAATTCTTCCTGCACCTTTTGTAATAACTATGAAGTTAATAAGCACAAGAATAACAAAAATAATCATACCGACTATAAAATCACCGCCGACCACAAAACGTCCAAAAGACTGAATTACTGCTCCTGCAGCACCTTCTCCCTCATTTCCCCGAAGAAGAATAAGTCTTGTAGAAGCAACATTTAGAGAAAGTCTGAAAAGTGTGAGCATAAGAAGAACTGAAGGAAATACTGAAAATTCAAGCGGCCTTTCAGTATACATTGTTGTAATAAGAATTATTATGGCAAGTGTTATATTAAGAGCCAGGAGAAAATCGAGAAGAAAAGGAGGAAGAGGAATAATCATAGCCATCAGAATCCCTACAATGGCAACAATCATGCCTATATCAGCAGCATCTCCTGCAAAAGATTTTATTGTTCCCTGACCTGCTTCCGCCATTATTTCACCGTTTTTTCAGTTTCCGTCAATTTTGTGACGTTTCAGCTTTTTTCAGTTTATCAGACTTTCCCCTTCTTTCTGTACACATACGCAAGAAGTTCGGCTACTGTCTGGAATAAATCCGGGGGAACAGAGTCCCCTATGTCTACTGTCTTAAACAAATTCCGTGCCAACTCTGGTTGTTCAACCACAGGAACATCTTCTTTTGCTGCAATTTCCTTGATTCTTTCAGCTACTCTGCCTGCCCCTTTTGCCACAACAGAAGGCGCAGACATTGTAAGCTGGTCATATTTAAGGGCAACTGCTATGTGGGTAGGATTTGTTACTACAACATCAGCTTCAGGAACTTCAGACATCATTCTGTTTCTTGCCGCCTCTGACTGCAGCTGCCTGATCTTAGACTTAATATGGGGATCACCCTCAGACTGCTTCATTTCATCCTTAACTTCCTGCTTTGTCATCTTTATTTTTTCTTCAAAATCGTATTTCTGATAAAGATAATCTATCAGTGCCAGGATAGTCATGGTAACAAGAACCCATACAAAAATTCTGAAAGTCACTCTCAAAAGAAATATAACAATTGATCTGACTTCATTATCATAAAGCCTGAGAAGATTTTCTTCATCATAAATAACTGCAAAATAAGTAAGAGTGAATATAATAGTGATTTTTAATATACTTTTGAGCATATCAAAAAGTGATTTCTTGGAAAAAAGCCTGCCCATGCCTTTTATGGGATCTATTTTGCTCCCTTTGGGCTCTATAGCTTTCCATGAAATAAAAAATCCGACCTGGGCCATATTCGATATAAGACCGGCAAGAAAAACAGAAATTAAAAGGGGTATCATGGCAAGGGATGCATGTTGTACAACTGCATAAAAAAAGAAGAGAAAAGATCTTATGCTGATCTCTTTTACTGTACTGAACTCAAATGCATTATAAAAAATTTTCTGAATATTATCGTAAAAAAATTCGGCTGTAAAAAAAAGAGAGGCAACACCTGCAAACAAAACAACCACAGAAACAATTTCAATACTTTTTGCAACCTGACCGTCTTCCCTTGACTTTTGTCTTTTCCTGGGGGTTGCTTCTTCGGTTTTTTCCTGTCCGTCTTCTTCTGCCATATTATAAAATGCTCAATTCAGGTTTTATTAAAGATCATACATTTTTGTCAGCTAAGTGGTTTCCCTGCCAGAAATTTAAGTGTATGAATAAATATACCATAAAGGTCTGAAATATAATTTTCTGTAAAATACGCAGCTATATGAAGACAGAACCCGAACAAAAAAAGACCCACAATAATTTTAACAGGAAATGCAACAATCATAACATTTATCTGGGGAGCAAACTTGGCTACAAGTCCGAATGCAACACTGGTAAAAAACAAACATGCAATAACAGGAGCTCCTATCTTTATTGCAAGTGAAAATATAGATGCTCCGAATTCAGATATCATATCAAAAAGACCCTGCTGAAAATTAAATCCATAACCTACAGGAATAAGATGAAAACTCTCAACCAAAGCCTTAAAAATAATATGATGGCCGTTTAAAACAATAAAAACAGTAATTACAACCCAGTATGAAATCTGATCCATAATAGAGACCTGGCTTCCTGACTGTGGATCAACCACATTTATCATGGAAAACCCCATCTGAAATCCTATCAAAACACCTGCAACCTGGGTTGCAGCAAAAAAAAGCCTTATTCCAAGGGCAAGACACAGGCCAATAAAAAACTCTGAAACGGCCAGAACAGGAGCAGAAAAAACTTTGTCAGGAAATACAGATGTATCTGTATAAACAGCTGAATAAAGACAAAGAGTTATTAAAAGAGAAAGTCCTGCCTTAACCCTTATAGGTATTACTTCACTTCCGAAAAAAGGGAAAAGAAATAAAATAACAGAAACCCTTAAAAGAATTAAAAGAAAGTGCCTGAATTCCTCGGGTGAAAAAAGATTTAATATTTCCATTTTATCATCTGATATAATCAGGAAGATTTGTTATAATTCTTGTAGTAAATGCCGAAAGCTTATCAAGCATCCACGGAGCAAATAATAAAAGAGATAAAAAAACTGCAATAATTTTAGGAACAAAAATAAGCGTCATTTCCTGAATTGAAGTTACAGCCTGGAAAACACTTATTGCAACACCGACAATAAGACCAACACCAAGCATAGGCATTGAAATCATAATTGTCAGAATTATTGCCTCTTTCATAAAATTTACTATAAATTCCGGTGTCATAGAACCTCCTTAAGGAACGGCAAAACTTTTTATAAGTGAGCCTATCAACAGATTCCACCCGTCTACCAAAACAAAAAGCATCAGCTTGAAAGGAAGTGAAATCATGATAGGAGGGAGCATCATCATACCCATGGACAAAAGAACACTTGCAACAACCATGTCTATTACAATAAAAGGTATGTAAATCATAAAACCGATTATAAAAGCAGTCTGAAGCTCACTTACCACAAAGGCTGGTATAAGATGAATAATATTAACATCTTCCTTTGTTTCAGGCTTTGGATCGCCTGCTGAGCTTATAAACAGGGCAAGATCTTTTTCCCTTGTATTGGCAAGCATAAATTTTTTAACAGGCTCTTCTGCATTGTAATACGCTTCCTGATAATCTATTTGATCATTAAGATAAGGATCAAGTGCATTTTCATATACATCATTCCATACAGGCTTCATAACAAAAAAAGTCATAAAAAGGGCAAGTCCTATTAAAACCTGATTAGGAGGACTTGTCTGAATCCCCATTCCCTGTCTTAAAAAATGAAAAACAACAACAATCCTTGTAAAGGAAGTCATAAGAATAAGTATTGCAGGAGCAAGTGTAAGAATAGTAAGAAGAGCTATTACTTCAAGGGCTACAGCTACCTGATCCCGTGTTTCTGCAGCTCCGACCCCGATTTCTATGGAAGGAATCGGAAAAGTAACAGCAAAAAGATTTTCCGGAAAAGCAAAAACAAAGAAGATTAAAATAAAAAAAGGGATTTTTTTTGTCATCTTAACTCTTTTTATCCTTTTTTATGGAAAAATGTTTTTTCAGGCTTCCCGACAAAAATTTTGAAAAATCATTTTTGACAGAATCATTTCCGTTTTCCCCGTTTTGATCTTCATCAGAATTTTCATATTTTGACAAAAGAGATATACTATTCTGGGTGACACCCAAAAGCAGTTTTTCATTTTCTACCTCTATCATAACAAGTTTTTCCCTGTTGCCGAGATGAAATGATGATAAAAGCCTGAATTCAGATTTACCCGATCCCGGAGATGCTTTTAAAGCATACTTTTTTATAAAATACAAAACAGCAACAATAAGCCCGAGAACTATTGCAAGCATTCCGATTGTCTTAAAAAGTTCTGAGTACAGATTTACAGTTTCTGATTCCATTTTATAAACCTATTCTCCAAGAGTACGGACACGTTCCATCGGACTTATAATATCTGTAAGCCTGACACCGAATTTTTCATTTACAACAACAACCTCACCCCTTGCAACAAGCTTGTTATTAATATAAATTTCAAGAGGTTCTCCTGCCAGCTTGTTAAGCTCTACAATTGAACCCTGACCCAGCTGAAGCATGTCATTGACAAGCATTTTCGATCTTCCAAGCTCAACCGAAAGCTCCAGAGGTATATCTAAAATAAAATCAAGATCTCTTCCCGGATCTTCCTGGGATTCATCAACAGTTTTTTTCTCTGATTGAGGCGCTTTTTTTTCTTCTGTTTCTTCTGTATCTTTTGCTTCTTCTTCCGCCATTGCCAACCTCCGGCTTTAAGTTTCCTCTTATAAAAATGCTTTAGTATTTAATTTTGTAACCACCCGACTTTTAACATACTTATAAAAAGAGGTTTGTTTTTAATATACCACTTATTAAAATCAAAATTTTTCCTTAACTCTGAATGCCTGGAGTCCTTTTTTAACTCCTGCATAACCCTTAAACTTTGCAACTCCTTCAATAAATCCTTCAAGCGGATCTGAAGCATCATGGTCAAGAGGAATTACATCTCCTTTTTTCATGGTAATAAGTTTTTCACCTTTTATAGTTGTTGTTCCCAAAACAACCTTAAAATTTACAGATGACTCCATTATTATTTCTTTAAGACGGTTTTGCCATGTATAATCAACCTCTTCTGTTTCAGCCTGGAAACCGGAAGAAAGCTTACCCCTCAAAGGCTCTATCATTGCATAGGGAAGACAGATTGTAAGTTTTCCTGCAGCCTGCTCAAGCTCAACTTCAAATCTTGCAACAATAACCAGATCAGTAGGAGGAACTATAGCAGCAAACTGAGGGTTTACTTCAGATCTCTGAAGGGATGTTGCAATAGGCTCTACAGGCTGCCATGCTACTTCAAGATCTTTTAAGCAAGAAGAAACAACCTTTTTTATCATTACATCCTCAATCGATGTGAACTCACGTCCTTCAACTTTTGCCTTTCCTGTTCCCTTGCCCCCGAAAAAAGTATCTATGAGGTTAAAAACAAGCTCCGTATCCATTACAACAAGGGCATGTCCTCTTAAAGGATCCATTCTGAATACATGAAGACTTGTTGGCACAGGAAGGGATCTTACAAACTCGGAAAACTTCAAAGTATCAAGAGATTCTGAACTTATATCTATATTGGTTTGTAAAAGAACTGAAAGTGTTGACCTGACCTCTCTTGCAAATCTTTCATTTATTACTTCAAAAGTAGGAAGCCGGCCTCTGATTACCTTTTCCTGTCTTGCAAAATCGTATTTGGCAACACCGTCGGCATCATCGGAAGTTTCATTTTCAGCCTCTACTTTTCCTGCACTCAAACCGTCTAAAAGGCTGTCGACTTCTTCCTGGGTTAAAACTTCGCTCATAATATTCGCTCCGCTGTCAAATTTATGACATCACCAGTCAAGAATTAAAAATTCTGTTATATATATATTCTCCAGACTATCACTTTCAGTAATCTCCCTTACTTTCTGAAAAATCTCTTTTTTAAACATAATTTTTTCATAAAGTGTATCAAGATGTGAAGGCTTTTTTCTACTGAAATAAATTTTTAAAAAATTCTGGAGTTTATCCATATTTTCAAGCATTACATACTTGTCGCTGTCGCTTTTAAACTCAAGATAAAAACTTATTCGTATTTTTTTCTGAACCTCTTCTTCTGATTCCGGCATCAGATCTATGCGCATTTCAGGAAACTTTACCATTCCTGTATAAACGTCAGCCGGACCCGGAGCAGTATTTTTGGTTTTCTCTTCAGCAGATTTTTGAGCTTCACCACCACCATTACCGCTTTTGAAAAGAAAAAAAAACAACAAAGATGCAGTAACAATTATAATTACAGCTGCACCGCTGAAAATCAAAACAAGTTTTTTTCTGTTTTGTAAAAAACCCTGGTTTTCATTTTTATCTGTTTCTTCAGACATTGCATAACCTTGTATATGTTTTAGTAAAAGTACGGTAGAACTTCTTTTAAGCTATAACAATACAATTTATATGCCAAAATTTATATATTTTTTCAAAAAAATAAAAAAGCCTGCACAGATTCGACAATCTTATGCAGGCTTAAATACTGAACTTCTTTACACTGGAATAAGTTCCGAAGAATTCAGACCAGAAACTACTACCTCTTCATATTTATAACTTCAGCGAGCATCTCATCAACCGTTGTAACAATTTTAGAGTTTGCCTGAAAACCCCTTTGTGTTGTAATCATAGTTACAAACTCATCAGCTATATCAACATTGGACATTTCAAGGGAGTTGGGAGAAAGGCTTCCCAGGCCGTTTTCTCCGGGACGTCCTGTTATTGCGTCACCGCTGCTCCTTGTCTCCTGGTAAAGATTTCCCCCTTCTTTATACAGCCCCTGGTTGCTTAAGAATTTTGCAAGGGAAACTCTGTAAAGAGGAATCTTTTCACCATTTGAAAAAACACCTGTGATTGCACCGTCTGCACCTACATTGGTACCTTCAAGATCACCTGCACCATAACCGTTGGCAGACTGGAATGTTGTTGATGAAGATTTTGAATACTGGGTAGATGAAAGAGAACTTTTTGTAAAGCTTACTCCGTCAAATACAGCTCCTATGTCAAGCTGAATATCCTGCTCTGTGGTTTCAAAAGTTCCGTTGGGTCCGAATTCACCTGTAGCACCTAAAAAATCTGCCATAAATGAAAAATACCCTTCTGTTGCTATATCCTGTTTTTCGATCCTATCCCATGAAGTACCGCCTATAAGATCAAAATTTATCATGCTGTTATCTGCATCAGTACCTGTACCAAGAGACTCTGTAAATTCAAACTCAATATCCTTTGTATCTTCTTCACCTCCGGAACCGTCAAGATCTACATAAACACTGTCTTTATCTCCTTTTACAAC
>JBNJDM010000068.1:0-11709 GCA_051744925.1 Thermodesulfobacteriota bacterium
AAACAAAGGAAGAGTAAAAACAAGGCCTGTTAAAAATTTTTTTGTCTGGTTTTTTATTTCCGCATTTCTTGCTTCGGCTTCAGCATCATCGGTATTTCCGGATTCATCAGGTATAATTGCATCATATCCGATATCTTTTATGGAATTTACTATATCATTAAGATCTGAAACAGAAGGTATGTATTCAACATAAGCACGTTCTCCTGCAAAATTTACAACAGCATTAATCACACCATCTGTTGTTTCAGGCAGTCTTTTTTCAATTCTTGCAGAGCAGTTGGCGCAGGTCATTCCTGTTACAGGTAATTCTGCATTTTTTTTAATAACTCCGTATCCTGCTTTTTCAATTGCTTCCACTAGTTTCTTTAAATTGCAGGCTTCAGGATCGTATGAAACTTCAGCCTGTTCAGATGCAAAATTTACATTAACCTCTTTTACACCATCAATTTTGTTAAGGGCTTTTTCAATGCTCTGGGCGCAGTTAGCGCAGGTCATTCCTGTAACCGGAATTATAAGTTCTTTTTGTGACATTTCTAAAAGAGCCTTTCGTTTTGAAAATTACAAGCATATGAATTGAGTATTTTGTATTAGGGTGCTCAACTCAGGTTTTTTTTATTTTTACCAGTCAAAAGTTAATTTGATATTATTTTTTTAGATAGGTCTAACACATATGATATTGAAGATATTAAAAAGGTCAACCGGTTTTGGTATCTTCATAATATTTAATCTCTTTTTGATTAATCTGGGTAAAATTTATACACGCGTAATTTTTTAGCAGTAAAACTGTAACAATAATACTTGTAAAATTATAATTTATATATGTTCTAAATTTGTTTTTTAAGTAATTTTAGTTGCTTATGCTTTATGGCACGTTGTTTGTATTAATGAAAGTAAATAATATTAATAACGGAGACATTTTATGAAACGAACAATTCAATTTTTGATAGTAACAGCAGCAGTTTTTGCAGCAGCAGCTCTTGCATTTTCCTGGAACGGTCACAGATCCGGAGGTGGATACGGTCATATGAACAATTCCGGATTTCATGGTGGCGGAGGTCATCATATGAATGATTCAGGATATCATATGATGGGCAATATGGGCAGAGCAGATCTTTCAGAATCTGAAACAAGAGCTCTGCAAAAGGAAAGATCTGAAATTATGAATAAAACAAGGGAGCTTAGAACAAAAGCATTTAATACAAGACTTGCAATTGAAAAAGAAATGACATCAGAAAATACTGATATAAAAAAAGTTGAAAAGCTTCAGAGCAATTTAACTGAGCTGCATAATGAAATCAGAGAGATTCATAATCAGTACAGCAGTATGGCAAAGAAAGGCCGCGGTCATCATATGGCGGCAGGAGCAGATTTTAACAGGCACGGCTACTGCTGGTAATCAAAGCGGGGGATGTTGTTACTCATCCCCCATTTTTTAAACCTGCTTTTTACCCTCCGATTCTATTCATACATAAATTTACCTATATTTGTAAGCAAAGTGGGATTAGTACAAGTTAAGGTTTTGTAGTTCAGACACGATTTTTATACCTGTAAACGAAGTTAACCATCTGATTGACATATAAAATAAACTAACATATAAAATTTATCTGAGTCCTTAATCTCCTGAAAAACACTTTTTTCAAATTTATATAATATTAATACAATTTATAGGAGAGTAGTATGGAAATTAATGATGTTGTAATGGTCGGAGCATGCAGAACAGCAATCGGAGATTTTCTCGGAAGCCTGAAAAGCGTTAAAGCAAGAGATCTTGCAATAACAGCAGGTTCAGATGCAATCAAAAGAGCCGGTCTTACTCCTGAACAGCTTGACGAAATCTGCATGGGACAGGTTTATTCCGGAATGCAGGGTTCACTTCCGGCAAGGCAGGTATCAATGAGAATAGGATTTTCTCCTGAAAGCAGTGCAGTAAGCGTAAACCAGAATTGTGCATCAGGAATGAGAGCCCTTGAAATTGCTGCTCACAATATTATGCTGGGTAAAACAGATTCAGCCCTTGTAATCGGGGTGGAAAGCATGACCAATGCGCCGTATCTTCTTCCGGATGCCAGACAGGGATACAGAATGGGACCGGGGCAAATGGAGGATCAAATGCTCCATGACGGACTTGTTGATGAACTTGTTCCCGGCCACATGGGGCTTACTGCAGAAAACATTGCAGAAAAATATTCAATTTCAAGAAAAGAATGTGATGAACTTGCAGTAATAAGCCATAACAGGGCTTCTGCTGCTGTAGATAACCGAATTTTCAAAGAAGAGATTGTTCCTGTTGAAATAAAATCAAAGAAAAAGACAAAGGTTTTTGACACTGACGAGCACCCTATAAAAGATGCAAGTATAGAAGGTATGTCAGGGTTAAAGCCTGTATTTAAAAAAGACGGGGTTGTAACAGCTGCAAATGCTTCCGGGCTGAATGACGGAGCTGCTGCTGCTGTTCTTATGTCTGCAAAAAAGGCAAAAGAAATCGGTCTTAAGCCTCTTATGAAGCTTGTAAATGTATGTGATGCAGGTGTTGAGCCAAAACTGATGGGACTTGGGCCTGCTGTAGGGATACCCAAATGTCTTGATCAGGCAGGTTTAAAATTTGATGATATAGATTACTGGGAAATAAATGAAGCTTTTGCAGCTCAGTGGCTCGGTGTCGGCAGAATGCTTGAACAGGATTTTAAAATTAAAATAGATATGGACAAAGTAAATAAAAACGGGTCAGGTATAGCTCTTGGTCACCCTGTTGGATGTACAGGACTTAGAATTATAGTATCTCTTTACTATGAACTGAAAAGGCAGGGTAAAACAATGGGAGGAGCTTCTTTATGTGTCGGAGGCGGACCTTCTGTCAATTCTATATGGAGTCTTGACGTATAAGTTCAGCTATAAAATCTCTCCCTTTATCCGGGGGAGAGGTTTATAAGCAGATTTTGAAAAAAGCCTGTTATTATATCAAATCATGCTTATAACTTCTGGCACTTCTTAACTTATTTGAAATCAGCGAGTTTTTTTATAATTTCCCATTCTTTTTTAATCTCGGATACTAATTGAGGGAGCTGTTCCATATTATTTTTTTGGGCAGCTGTTTCAAGGTCGCAGACTGTTTCTGCAAGTTTTTTCAGTCTCATATTCCCGGCCTGGCCTTTAAGCAGATGTGCTTTAGGTAATATATCAGCGGGATTTTGATTTTTTGCAAGATTTTCAATATCATTAATTGTTTTAGGTATCTCTGTTCTGCAGTTTTTTATAAGCTTATTTTTAATTTCATAGTTTCCGCTCAGGTTATAAAGCAGTTCATCCAGGTCAAAATGAACAGTTTCTTTGTTATTTTTTTCTGCCTTAATATCATGACCTGAAGATTCAGGAAGATAATTTTTCAGAACTTTTAAAAGTCTGGAATAATCAAAAGGTTTTGTAAAAAAATCATCCATGCCGCTTTCAATTGCTTTTTCTTTTTCTTCTTTAAGAGCTCCTGCAGTCAGTGCAATGATCGGAGTGTGAATTTCATCAATCCGGTCTTTTTCCCTTATTTTCCGGGCAGCTTCCAGGCCGTCCATTTCAGGCATTTGTAAATCCATAAGAATAAGATCTATATTGTATTGTTCATAAGCTTCAACAGCTTCTTTACCGTTTGTAGCTTCAATTATTTCAGTTTCAGGCTCCAGTCTGTGTATTGCAGCTCTGGCAAGAATCATGTTCATTTCAGAATCTTCAGCAATAAGAATCCTTGGTTTTGATCCGGAAGTTTTTATTTCAGGTTTTTTTTCATCATTTTTAAAGCTTATTTCTTCATAATCATCTTTATACTCAGATTTCCCAAGAATTTTTATAAAATTATAAAGCCTGTCAGGTTTCACAGGTTTTACCATATTGACGCTGATCCCGAGTTTTTTACACTGGGAGCGAATGGTCTGATCTTCTGGTGAGCGGTGAAGAAGTATAACCTGAGTTTGTGAAGTAATAAGGTTATTTTCCCTGATATATTTTACTGTTTCAATACCGTCCATTAATGGCATATGATAGTCTATTATAATCAAATCAAAACAGTAGTTTTCAAGTAAATCAATTGCACCATATCCGCTTTGGCGATTTATGACTTTTATTCCCCAGTGAATAAAGTTATTTTCAAGAACGGTTCTGTTTGTTTTGCTGTCGTCTACTATTAGAACTGATTCTATATCAAGTTTTTCTGTCTCTTTTTGATCTGGAAGATATTTAAAATCGGTTTCAATGGAAAAGGAGAATATGCTTCCCTTACCAGGGGTGCTTTCTACAGTGATTTTACCACCCATTTTTTCAGCCAGCATATTTGAAATTATAAGTCCCAGGCCAGTTCCCCCGAATTTTCTTGTTGTGGTACTGTCTGCCTGGGAAAAAGCCTTGAAAAGCCTTGTTTTTTCGTTACTGCTTATACCTATCCCGGAATCTTTTACTGAAAAGCTGTATCTTCCTTTTTTATAACCTGTCTTAATAAAACCAAGTTCCAGCTCAACTTCTCCTTTATCAGTGAATTTTACAGCATTGTTCAAAAGATTAATAAGAATCTGTTTTAGTCTTACAGTGTCTATTCTGCAGAAGCGGGGTATTGAAGGAATGGTATTGAGAATAAGATCAATCCCTTTATTTGAAGCCTGGATATTTACTATATCCATAGTTTCTCCCAAAAGATCTATTATATCTGATTCTAAAAGTTCAAGCTCAAGCTTTCCTGCTTCAATTTTTGAAAAATCGAGAATATCATTTATAATTTCAAGAAGCGCCCTCCCTGATACATTAATGTTATTTATATACTGCTTTTGAGTTTTATTTATCTCTGTGTGCATCAAGAGATCTGCAAAACCTGTTACTGCATTAAGAGGGGTTCTTATTTCATGGCTCATGTTTGCAAGAAATTCACTTTTTGCTGCATTGGCTAACTGAGCATCTACAGCCATTTGCCTCGATTTCTGTATAGAGGCTTCAAGCCTTTTGTTAGTCTCCCAGAGTTGGTTTGACATTTCCCTTTGGTTGGTAATATCTGTAGTTGAACCTGCCATTCTGTATGGCATTCCCGATTTATCTCTTAAAGTTTCCCCTCTTGCTCTTATCCATCTGAAATCTCCGTTTTTGTGAAGTAATCTGAACTCAATATCATACTTTTTTCTTTTACCTTCAAGATACTCTGTCAAATTTGATATGGTTCTATTTTTGTCATCAGGATGAAGGCGGTCTTCAAATGTTGAAAAGTTATTTAAAAGCTCATTGGCTTTGAAGCCAAGCTGTTCTTTGCATTTTGGAGAAAGATATAAACTATTGTCTCTTAAATCCCAGTCCCAGATTCCGTCGTTGGAACCTTTTACTGCAAGTTCGAATTGTTCTTTTGCTTCATTAAGATTCTGAACGTCTCTTTTATGTTGTGTTACATCCCTGGCAATGCCCAGAAATGATATTATTTTCCCGTTTTTATCCTTTACAGGAGAGCCTGAAGTTGTGTGCCATCTCCATATGCCGTCACTATGTTTTACCCTGTATTCAATCCCATTATGTTTTTTACCGGTTTTCAGAACTTCATTCATAAAACTGAAGAATTTATTACGGTCATCTTTGTGTATAAAATTTTTAATATTTTTGCCCATTGATTCTGAAGGATAACTTCCTATAATATCTTTGCAATTAGGTGAGATATATGTACAAATTCCATTGGTTGAGAGGGTGAATATAATATCATTGGCATTTTCTACAAAAGAACGGAATTTTTCTTCGGATTTTTGAAGTTCTTCTTCAGCCTCTTTTCTTTTGGAGATATCTGTTAAAGTTCCATACATTTTGTGTGGATTACCGCAGCAATGGGACAGAACCCTGCCCTGGGAAAGAAACCAGACCCAGTATCCTTTTTTATGCTTTATTCTGAATTCAGATTCATAATAGTCAGATTTGCCTCTGATGCATTTATAAAGCCTGTTCATAGATTTTTTAAAATCATCAGGATGAACCATGGATTCCCAGAGTTCAATATCTGCCGGTGAAATATCTTCAGGATTATATCCAGTAATATCAGCCAGTATTTTGTTGAAGCAATATTCTTCAGAAGAGATATTAAATACCCATGTTCCAAGGTTGGAGCCTTCAATTATAAAATTCAGTATTGAAAGCTCTTCTCTTAGTTCATGCTGATCTTCTGAAAAAAAAGGGAGAACCGATTTGGAAAGCTGTGCTGTGTTTAAATTACCTTTGCTGGTCTTTTCTTGAAATCCGTATGTTTTATATGCTGTAATATCTGTAAAAAAAGCATTGAAAATTAAACTGTCTTCAAAGTTTATATCAATCTTAAACCATTTTCTCAGTGCATCAGAATAAAATTCTCCTGTAAGATTTTCTGATCCTTTTGGTATTTTTCCGTAAATGGGAAGTTCATAAAAATAAGCTGAATCGTTACTGCAAAAAGACTTAGATCCTTTTTTATTTATCAGGTCTATTTTTTTTATCCCGGTTAAAGCTGAAAATGCGGAGTTTGCTTCCAGAGTTATAAAATCGATAATCAGCCCGTTGTCATCTTGTAGCACTTTATGCCTTGCATATCCTATATTTGATGATTCCAGTGATGAGGTATGAGTGCTTTTGTTCATACTTATTGTATCTCCGTTAGAATCAAAATTTAATCCTCAAAAATGCCTCTGTATTCCTGCGGTTAACTTTTTCATCTGCCTTGAGCTGAACAAGAATTTCTAGCTTTCGGCCAAAGACTAATTAATAATTTCTGATTTATTGTTAAAGCAAGTCAGTTCTTCTTTCTAATAATCAAGGTTAGTTTAATTGACAATCTTTTTTTGATTTGGCATTAGCCCCATATTCCAGGATATGGGAATAGTAATCTTGTTCGATACAGGAAGTTTTTAGGTATCATTTATAAATTATATAATTACAATATAAAGGATATAATTACAATTCAAAATCTGATATTATCCATTTTATAAATATAAAAAAGAGTTTGCAGGATATATAGGAAGCTGTATTGATGTAACTGAAAGAGTTGAAGCCCAGTCGGCCTTAAAATTCAAACTGGAAGAAGAACTCCGCACAGAACATTCCGAAGCCCAGTTCAGCCACGGAATTTGTGGGAAATGTGCAAAAAAACATTATTCCCAGGATATAGAATAATAGAAAACAGTATTTAAAAGATTTTTGCAGTTTTATAAGTATTTTTTTACTTCTGCTTTACCTGAAATACCTGATCTAAATTAAATAACAGTTTAAGTATATGGTTGAAGTAACCAAAATATAGCAAAAAACACTTTTTTTAATATAATGTTAAGAGTTTGTGTATAGGCTTGTGATTAAACTGAACAAATAATTTGTCTTTTAAATATCAAGTCAGGAAACCCATGGAAAACAGCAAAGAAGATCTCATAAATTTTCTATCCAATGTTCCATTGTTTTCATCTGTTACAAATGAACAGCTTGAAGAGATAGCCTCGTTTTTTACTCCTGAATTTTATGCGAAAAACGTAGAAATATGCACCCAGGGTGAAGAGGGTGATTCCATGTTTGTGATTTACTATGGCCTTGTTTCTATATTTAAAAATATTAACGGGGAGGAAGTTTTTGCAGCCGAGCTCCAAAGAGGCGATTTTTTCGGAGAACTGGCCCTTCTTTCTGATGAACCCAGAAATGCAACAGCACGAGTTTCAATAGATGCAAAAGTTTATCGTTTAAAGCGCCATGATTTTGAAAAACTTATCAGGCTTAACAAAAGTATAGGTCTTTACCTAAGCAGGTATTATGCAAGAAGAATAAATTCAACAAAAGATGCTGATGCAAAGAAAAAGCCGGTATTTTTCTCTCTTTCTTCAACCGCTAAAAATCTGGGAAACTCTTATTTTCTTTATACATGTGCTTATCATATTTCAACAGAATCTAGTAAAAAAACTCTTATAATTGAACCTTATTTAAATTGTGAAGATCTTTTAAAGAATTTCGGCCTGCAAAGAACAGGTTGTCCTGTACCTGAACTTTTTATGTTTTTACCTGATAAATCTTATAAATTTGAAGATATTAACTGGTTTGTTCATGAAAGCGGGTTTTATGTTTTAAATCTTTCAACAGGTTTTACAGATAAACTTTACAAAGCAGTTCCTCTTATTCTGGAACAGATTAAAAAGAGTTTTGATGTTGTATTTTTTAATGTTTCTTCTGACCTGGGAAAAATGGAAAAGCTTCTCATAAGGCTTTGTGATCAAACATATGTTATTATTTCAAATACAGAAGCTACTCTTGGAAATGTTGCAAAACATATTGAAAACATAGAAAATATATTTGGATCAAATGCATTTTTTGGGAAAGTAAAAATTGGTGTAAGTCATCTTGAAGGAACAATAGGTATTCCAAGAGAAAAGCTTAAAGAAAGTTTAAAACTTGCAGAGACTCCCCGGATATGGGTGGAAAAAAATGAAAATGCCCTGCTTGATAAAATAGATACAGCAAAGCATTTTCCTGTTAAAGGCCCGAGGGCAGTTGCAAGGGAGATTGCCGGTGTAAGACTTGGACTGGCTTTGGGGGCAGGTGCAGCAAGAGGTTTTGCTCACATCGGTGTTTTAAAGGTTTTGGCAGATTATGGAATTCATATTGATATGATCTCAGGAGCAAGCATGGGCGCCTTAGTCGGAGGGTTTTATGCGGCAAACCCATCTGTTGATGTATTAAGAAAAAATACAATTGATATTATAACTTCAAAAAAAGATGCCAGAAAAAAACTTTTTGATTATACCATACCTGTAAAAGGATTTTTAAAAGGAGGAAAGGTTTCAAAAATTATTGAAAAAGCAGTTAATAAAGCAGATTTTCTTGATTTAAAAATTCCTGCATATATTTGCGGAGTCGATATTGAAAGCGGAGAAGAATTTATTTTTGAAACAGGAGATGTAACACAGGCGATACGCTCAAGTATTTCAATTCCTGCTGTTTTTTCTCCGCACAAATATAAAAACAGATGGATGGTAGACGGAGCTCTTCTTAATCCTGTTCCTGTTGATACTTTACTTCGGAAAGGGGCTGATATTGTAATTGCTGTTTGCATAGAAACAGTTGCAGGTAAGGGCCTTCATAAAAACAGTATAGATATTAAAGGTGTTGTTACAAGAACAATCAGCATTGTTCATGGAAAAGCAACAAACGATTTTTCACGAAAAGCTGACATAGTTTTGTACCCTGATGTATCATCTTTTGGATGGGACGATTTTCATAAAGGTAAAAAAATGATGATTGCCGGAATGGAAGAAACCATTGAAAAGCTTCCGGAGATTTTAAAAATAATAAATGAAAAATCAAAAGCCGGTTAACTGTTTTAGTTTAATTATAGATAAGCCCATTTTTTATCAGTTATTGTGAATTTTTCCAGAGTTATTTTAAATTTTTGATAATCATGAAGGATAAGAAAAATATTTTTCAAGCCATCTTGAAAATCTCGATGCAGAATAAGTAAGTACAAAGTAAATAAGAGCTACTGCAAAATATATTTCAAATGGGCGGAATGTTCTTGAGTATACCAGCTGTCCCATTCTTGTAAGCTCGTTTATGGCAAGTACCGATACAAGGGACGTCTCTTTGAGCTGTGATGAAAATGCGTTCATCAGGGGAGGAATAGCAATTCTTGCGGCCTGGGGAAGAATAATAAGGAAGTAGGCCTGAAACTTTGTAAATCCGAATGAAGTTGCAGCCTCTTTCTGGCCGCTTCCCACAGAAATTATGGAACCTCTTATAATCTCTGAAATATATGCCCCGCCGCACAACCCTATACCCAGATATGCTGCTGTCATATTTTTAAGGCTGAATCCTGCAGAGGGAAGGGCATAATATATAAAAAAAAGCTGAATTAAAAGAGGAACTCCCCTGAAAATTTCCACATAAGCATCAAGAAATCTTTTTATTATTCCTTTACCAGATCTTATTATACCTGTTGTAATTCCTATTAAAAGAGAGATTATATAAGATACTACAGTGATATTAATGGTTATTTTTGCTCCGGTTATAAGCTCGGGAAGGGAATCTTTAATAATGAAAAACTGGAATCCGTCCATTTTTTATCCTGATGAAGTTGTAAATAATATGTGCTCTGAAAACTGGAATTTTTTGTTCATCAACTAAAAATAATGTCCGGATTGTTTAAATCCGGACATGCTTCTTTGATAATGGCTTAATCAATCTATTTTATTGCAAGCCATTTTTTGTAAATATTATCATAAGTCCCGTCTTTTTTTACGGCACTTAAGGCTTCATTGATCTTTTTTGTAAGCTTATCTGCACCTTTTGGAAGAACCATAACTATTTCACTTGAATGAAGAGGCTTTCCAATAATTTTGTAAGAAGGATCTTTTTTGTTTTGAACAACAGCATAAGCATAACCGCACACAACAGCGTCTATTCTTTTGTATTTAAGATCTATAAAAGCTTCAGTAGTGTAATTGTATTTTTTTATCTCCTTAAATGCATCAGGATAATCATTAACAGCCTTTTCACTGCTTGTTGCCATCTGAACACCAACAACTTTATCCTTAAGATCTTTTAATCCTTTAACTTCATTGTTGTCTTTTCTTACAAGAATAACTTCATTGAGATTAAAATATGTGTCAGTAAAATTAGCATTCTTTTTTCGTGCAGAAGATTTGCTCATGCAGGTAATTAAAATGTCGTAGTCTCCCTTGTTCATTCCTGCAACAAGACCCTGCCATTCTCCGTCTTTGAATTCCGGTTCAACATTTAATTTTTTTGCAAGTGCTTTTCCAAGATCAACATCAAATCCTATAAATTCTCCGGTTTTTGTTTGTGATTCAAAAGGAGGGTACTGGGCGCAAAAACCTACAGTAAGTTTTCCTTTTTCCTTAATTTTTTCAAAAGAGTCATCAGCTGCAGCTCCTGATACGGTAAAAACCGAAAAAGCTAAAACAGCAGTTAAAACAAATAAAACTTTTTTCATTTTTAAATATCCTTTATATTTGAAGGGTTTTTTTCATCAATAGCCATAAAATTTAAGGCTATACCTCTTGATTCTAAAATCACTTTTAATTGTTCAATAAATATTCCGCTTTGATTTGCATACTCTATATTTTCAAAAGGAGTTTCATCAGGACCGGGTACGCCACCTTCAAGACCGATTGGAGTTTGAGAGACTCCGCAGCTCGGACTTCCGTTTACACCTACAATGCCTTGAATTTCATACTCTGCCTGAACAAATGCTTCAATCTGGTCTGCATACGGTTCTAATATTTTTCTGCAATGTCTTTTATAAGATGGATGATCGTACTGGTCTTTAGACATACCCCATCTGTTCATTCCAAGGTAGGTAACCTCAGGACAGGGAAGCTGAATTAATCCGTATCCTTTTTCAATAAAACCGGTTACTGCTTCTTTTAAAACCCCTTTGTAAGTGGCAAGAGGAGCAACTTTTGTGTTTGAATTAAGTATACAATGACAAAGTACAATTATTTTTTTGCTTCGATTCATGCAAAAACCTCAAAATATAAATTTTAAATTCAAATCAATTTTCATATTTGTTTTTTTATGGCAAATTGTTAGTTTCGATAGTTTTTTTGTTAAGTATTTATAAAATCTATTGTTTGTTTCTTTATTAGCCATTTACTGAAAACCCGAATTTTTATCGTAAGCCGTTTTTTAGTATAAAGTTGTAAATTTTAAGATTTAAAAAATGCTCATTTTTATGCCTCTGAATCT
>JBNJDM010000069.1:0-11597 GCA_051744925.1 Thermodesulfobacteriota bacterium
GGATTTGATTTTTCATATTCTTGAATCTGCAAAATCAGCAGGCTGCACCATAAGTATGGATCTTGCATCGTTTGAGGTTGTTGAAGGTACCATTGATGTTCTGCCTGATCTTTTAAAAGATTATGTAGATATTGTTTTTGCAAATGAAGACGAGGTTAAGGCCTTTTGCAAAACAGATAATCCTTCAGAAGGGGCCGATATTCTTGCCGGATACTGCGCTACATCAGCAGTAAAAATAGGCGACAAAGGAGCTTTTATTGTAAGCGGAGACGAAAAAATAAAAGCCGATGCCGTAGAAATACCTGAAGCTGTTGATACAACAGGAGCAGGAGATTTCTGGGCTGCCGGCTTTTTATACGGTTTTCTTAAAGGTAAAGATTTAAAAACATGCTCAAAGCTTGGTGCTGTTCTGGGCGGTGAGGTTGTTTCGGTTCTTGGAGCCTCAATACCTGAAAACAGATGGGACTTAATAAAATCAGAACTTGAAAGAACTTAAATAAAAAATTTTTATATACATATTATTTGGAGGTAAAAATGCCGGTTTTACAAGCTGTGCAATTGAAAAAAGAGACTCAGACTTTCGGACATAATCCGACTAAAGTAAGAGACACAGATCATTATATTGATGAATATGTACCAGGTGTTGCAGAGAAATGGGATGCTCTTATTGACTGGGACAGCAGGGCAGAAAGTGAAGGCGATTTTTTTATAGATGTTTTAAAAAAAAGAGGTGTAAAGCGTGTTCTTGATGTTGCCACAGGAACAGGCTTTCATTCTGTCAGACTTTTGAAGGCAGGATTTGAGGTTGTAAGTACAGACGGAAGTCCGTCAATGCTTGCCAAGGCTTTTGAAAATGCAAAAGACCAGGGCTATATTTTAAGAACTGTTCACGCAGACTGGAGAGTTTTAAACAGGGATGTTCATGGTGAATTTGATGCTATTGTATGTCTTGGAAATTCTTTTACACACCTGTTTAAGGAAAAAGACAGAAGAAAAGCTCTTGCCGAGTTCTATACAATGCTTAAGCATGATGGTGTTCTTGTTATAGATCAGAGAAATTATGACTCAATACTTGATCACGGGTATTCATCCAAGCATGCATATCATTACTGCGGGGACAATATCAAGGTAGAGCCGGAGCATGTGGATGAAGGACTTACAAGATTTAAATACGATTTTCCCGATAATACATCTTTTTATCTGAATATGTTCCCTTTAAGAAAAAAGTATCTGAAAAATCTTATGCTGGAAGTCGGTTTCCAGTCGGTTGAAACTTACGGCGATTTCCAGGAGACTTATAAGGATACAGAACCAGATTTTTTTACACATGTTGCAGAAAAAGAATATAAATTTGAAGAATAATAGGAGGTAATATGTCAGGCAATGCAGTCGATACAGCCAGACAGTATTATGACAGCAGTGATGCAGATAATTTTTACTTTGAAATATGGGGCGGAGAAGATATTCATATAGGCCTTTATAAAGATGAAAAAGAGCCTATTTTTGAAGCCAGCAGAAGAACAGTTGAAGAAATGGCTTCACGGCTTAACAATATTAATTCTTCCTCAAAAGTTCTTGATATTGGATCAGGTTTCGGAGGTGCAGCAAGGTATCTTGCAGGTAAATACAATTGCCATGTTACTGCATTAAATCTTAGTCCTGTGGAAAACGAAAGAAACAGGAAGATGAATAAAGAGCAGGGGCTTGATTCGTTAATAACTGTAATTGACGGAAATTTTGAATCGATTCCTGTAGAAGATGAAAGTTTTGACATTGTATGGTCCCAGGATGCTATTTTGCATAGTGCTGACAGAGAGCAGGTTATAAAAGAGGTTCACAGGGTTTTAAAACCCGGAGGAGAGCTTATATTTACAGATCCTATGCAGGCAGATGATTGTCCAAAAGATAAGCTGCAGCCTATTTACGACAGAATTCATCTTGAATCACTAGGTTCACCGGGATTTTACCGTGAAGCATGCAAAAAACTGAATATGAAAGAGCTTGGTTATGAAGACTATTTAAAGCATCTTTCTAATCATTACTTCAGAGTTCTTAAGGAAACAGAGAAGCAGGAAGATAAGCTTCAGGAAAAAGTAAGCAAAGATTATATATCGAATATGAAAAAAGGACTTAAACACTGGGTCGACGGTGGAGAAAAAGGTTATCTTGAATGGGGGATTTTCCATTTTTCAAAAGAATAAAGTGTGATTTAACAATAAAAAAAATATGAAGTGCTGATCCCGGGCACAAAAATATAATGCATAAAAAAAGAGGACGTATTTTTCGTCCTCTTTTTTTATGCATTTCACTCATACTTATGCTTTAAAATAAGAGCTAAAATATTTGATATATGAAAGTTATTTTTATAAGTTTAATTTTTTTCGGATAAAAAAAAGCCCCTTGGATAAGGGGCTTGATGTCTGGCTCCCCAGCACGGACTTGAACCGCGGACAAGATGGTTAACAGCCATCTGCTCTGCCGACTGAGCTACTGGGGAATAACTATGTGCTAAATTTTGCTCAGCAACGAGAAGACATATACCTTTGTTTGGTATCTGCGTCAAGTAAAAAAATTAAATTTTAAAATATTTTCACAAAAGATCTGAAACCGAGATAGAAAAAGTATAAAAACAGCATTACTCCTCCTTCCCATCTGTCTACAAATCTTTTTCTTCCTGTTGCCATGAAAAAAAGTAAAAGTAGATTTGCAAATATAACCATTAAAATATCGACGTTATTATTCATTGAAAAAGGAAGAGGTTTGATTGATGCGCTTATACCGAGAACAAAGAATATATTGAAAATATTTGAGCCTGCTACATTTCCTATAGCCATTTCGGACTTGCCTTTGAAAGCTGCAACTACAGAAGCTGCAAGTTCAGGGAGTGATGTGCCTATTGCGACAATAGTAAGTCCTATTACTTCGTCTGATACCCCAAAGGATTTGGCTATATCTGAAGCTCCCCTGACAATTAATTCAGCTCCTCCTGCAAGGCCAATTATTCCGAGTATTATAAGGAGGGCAGAGATGCTCCAGTGAAGTTCTTTCAGGTTTTCAGGTATCTCTTCAAGCGGATCTCTTTTTGAAAGAGAAAAGGAATAATAAAAAAAGATCAGGAAAAATCCGAGAAAAACCAGGCCGTCGCTTCTTGTTAAAAGATTGTAGTTGTAGTGATCAAGAAATCTGTCATTTATAGAGGCTGCAAGAACAATTATTGCAAGAAGACCCATGGGTATATCTGCTTTAACTGTACCTCTTGGGATTTTAAGAGGCCTTATAACACCGCATGTACCTATTATAAGAAGTATGTTTGCAATGTTGCTCCCAAGAATATTACCTGTTGCAACCCCGGAATTTCCTTCTGTGCTGGCAACAACATTTACAAAAAGTTCAGGAAGTGATGAACCGAAAGCTACAACAGTAAGTCCTATTACAACATCCGAGATATTAAATTTTTTTGCTATTGCAGAGGCTCCGTTTGTCAGAATATCAGCGCTTTTAACAAGGAGAATAAAGCCGGCGATAAGAAAAAAATATGACACTTAAACCTCCGCAAGAATAGTATCGTTTTATATATGATTACTTTTTTATAAGTAAAATGGAATTTTGCTTCCACTTTTTATTGTAAAACAAAAAAAATTAAAAGCGTCAATTTTAAACCACAGCTTAAAAAAATATGTGCCGGTTCAAAAGTACAGGCTGACTGTAAAAAAGATCAGCCTGTACTAAATGACAGCATAATTTGTTTAAATCAGGCTTCATCCTTTGCTGTTACCCTGATCCCGAGTTCTTCAAGCTGAGGCCGTGAAGATTTCGACGGAGCGTCTGTAAGCAGGCATGATCCTTTCTGGGTTTTTGGAAAGGCCATGACATCTCTTATTGAAGTCTGTCCGCATAAAATCATCACAAGCCTGTCAAAACCGAAGGCCAGTCCGCCGTGGGGTGGAGCTCCGGCTTTAAGAGCGTCAACAAGGAATCCGAATTTTGATTCATAATCTTCTCTTTCCATTCCAAGAATAGAAAATATTTTCTCCTGAACTTCAGGCTGGTGAATACGTATACTTCCTCCGCCTATTTCAGACCCGTTGAGTACCATATCGTAGGCTCTGGATTTTACTTCAAGAGGATTTTTATCAATTTTATCATAGTCAGATTCAAGAGGAGCTGTAAAGGGATGATGAAGTGCCTGATACCTTTTTTCTTCTTTATCCCATTCAAACATAGGGAAATGGGTTACCCAGACAAATTCATACTTGTTGCTGTCTATGAGGTCTAGTTTTGCTCCGAGATGATTTCTCAGATTGCCAAGGGTGTCGTTTGCAACTTCTATGGAATCAGCTACGAAAAAGACAATATCTCCGGGCTCCATATCAAGGGCTTTGATCATTTTTTCTTTTTCTTCTTCAGAAAAGAATTTGGTTATTGGAGATTGCCATTCTCCGTCTTCCTTAACTTTTATCCATGCAAGTCCTTTGGCTCCGTATATAGATGCAAAATCTGTGAGATCATCGATTTCCTTTCTTGAAAACCATGAGCAGCCTTTTGCATTTAAGGCTTTTACAAGCCCGCCTTTTTTAATTGTATCTGCAAAAACCTTAAAGCCTGTGTTCTTCATAATATCCGAGAGATTTACAAGTTCGAGTCCAAACCTGAGATCTGGTCTGTCAAGCCCGTATTTTTCCATTGCATAATCATAGTCCATTCTTTTGAAAGGAAGATCAAGCTCAATATCAAGAACATCTTTGAAGACCTGAGCCACAAGCCCTTCTGCGGTCTGCATAACATCTTCTTCTCCGGCAAAACTCATTTCAAGGTCTATTTGAGTAAACTCAGGCTGTCTGTCTGCTCTTAGGTCTTCGTCTCTGAAGCATTTTACTATCTGATAATAGCGGTCAAATCCGGAAATCATAAGAAGCTGTTTAAAAAGCTGGGGAGACTGTGGAAGCGCATAAAAATTGCCCTGATGAATTCTGCTCGGTACAAGATAATCCCTTGCTCCTTCAGGAGTAGACTTTGTCAGAAAAGGTGTTTCAATATCAAGGAACCCTTTGTCATTGAGATATTTTCTTGCAGCAAATCCAGCTTTGTGCCTTTTTATAATATTTTGCTGTATGTAAGGTCGTCTCAGGTCAATGTGTCTGTTTTTTAATCTTACTGTTTCTGAAGCTTCAATCCTGTCTTCAACAAGAAACGGAGGAGTTTCTGCTTCATTAAGTATTCTCAGTTCAGTTGAGTTAACTTCGATTTCGCCTGTTTTAAGATTGGAATTTTTCATTCCATCAGGTCTTAAGTCCACAGTTCCTTTTAATGCTATTACGTATTCACTTCGTATGGAATGCGCTTTTTCATGCATTTCACTGTTTACTTCAGGATTGAATACAACCTGGGTTATTCCTTCTCTGTCTCTTAAATCTATAAATACAACACCTCCGTGATCTCTTCTTCTCTGAACCCAGCCCATAAGTACAACTTCACTTCCTTTGTCTTTTGCGCTGAGCTGGTTCAGGTGGTGAGTTCTTCTGAGGTCTCCAAGTAAATCAGCCACTATAATCATCTCCTGTAAAATTTAAGTTTTTTTTTATTTCAGAAATAAAATTTTCTTCCGATACTTCGCTCTGATCACCGTTATCCATGTTTTTTAGGCTTATGATATTTTTTTCAACTTCATTTTCACCTATAATTGCACAAAATGCAGCTTTTGTCCTGTTTGCTTTTTTCATAAGAGCTTTCATGCTTTTATCGGAAAATTCCATTTCAGATTTTATTTTTTGCTCTGCAAGTTTGTTGCATAGTATGTAAGCCTTTTCCCTTGCTTTATCACCAAAGGGAAGAAAATATATATCCGGCGGTGTAACAGTATCGTTTTTTTCTTTGGAAGCAATTATTTCAACAAGTCTGTCTAGTCCGATTGCAAAGCCTATGCCCGGAGTATGCGGGCCGCCAAGGAGTTCAACAAGACCGTCGTATCTGCCTCCTCCTGCGATTGCAGATTGTGCTCCAAGCTCATCTGTTTGTATTTCAAAAGCGGTTTTTGTGTAATAATCAAGGCCTCTTACAAGGTTGCTGTCGGTTTCATAATTAATATTTTCAATATCCAGATATTTTTTCACACTTGAAAAGTGGTCTTTGCATTCTTTGCATAAAAAATCGGACATACCAGGAGCGTCTTTAAGTTGTGAGCTGCATGACTCGTTTTTGCAGTCAAGTATTCTTAAAGGATTTTTATGTTTTCGTCTTTCACAGTCATGACAAAGATCTTTTGTATTTTCAAGATATTTTGACAAAACCTTGTTGTATTCTGTTCTGCATAAAGGACATCCAAGGGAGTTTATCTTTGTTTTGAGGTTTTTTACTTTTAGAGTTTTTAAAAGTTTATCAAGCATTACTATAAGCTGTGCATCAAGAACCGGGGAGTCTATGCCGAGTACTTCCGCGTTTATTTGATAAAACTGGCGGTATCTTCCTTTCTGGGGCCGTTCTTTCCTGAACATCGGTCCTATGGTGTAGAGTTTTTGTTCAGGAGTTCTTGCATACATTTTATGCTGAATATATGATCTTACAACAGATGCAGTAGCCTCAGGCCTTAAAGTCTGGTTTTTGCCCCTGGAATCCGGGAAAGTAAACATTTCTTTTTCAACAATATCTGTATTTTCCCCGATTCCCCGCGCAAAAACTTCTGTTTTTTCCATTACAGGAATTCTTATCTCTTTGAAGCCGAAACTTTCAAATATTTCTTTTGCCGTTTTTTCAATTTTCTGCCAGACTTCGGTTTCATCGGGTAAAATGTCTCTGAATCCCCTTAATGTCTGAATCATTTATAAATCCTTATTTTGATTTTGGAATTTTACTAATAAACGAGTATTTTTATCTTATAGGGTTTTTATAGTCAATACCTCTTAGGAATTTAAGCAATAATTGGGCTAAAAATTGTTAAATTAACATAAAACAGGACTTGCAAAAATGTATTGTTTTACTAGTATTTTTTTCAGGTAATTAATTTTTTAATAAAAACTGTCGGGAAAATAAAATGTCAAAAAAAATTACAACAAAAACTTTTCTTAAGAAAAAAGAAACAGGCGAAAAAATTACTGCTGTTACAGCCTATGATTTCAGTTTTGCAAAGCTTGCTGATGAAGCCGGAATAGATATGATTCTTGTAGGAGATTCTCTTGGAATGGTTATGCAGGGGCATGCAAGCACCATTCCTGTTACTATGGAAGAGATGATTTATCATACAAAGACTGTTGCAAGGGCCAATCCTTTTTGTATGATTGTAGCAGATCTGCCTTTTCTTTCTTATCAGACCGATGTTTATACTGCTGTAGAAAATGCAGGGCTTCTTCTTAAAGAAGGTTTTGCCGAAGCTGTAAAACTTGAAGGCGGAGAAGATGTTGCTGATAAGATTAATGCAATTACAAGGGCTGGTATTCCTGTGCAGGGACATATAGGTCTTACTCCCCAGTCTGTTCATCAGATGGGAGGATTCAGAATACAAAGGGATGAACAAAGAATTTTAAAAGATGCCAGGGCTGTTCAGGATGCAGGTGCTTTTTCTCTGGTTCTGGAAGGAATACCTTCAGGTATAGCAGAAAAAGTTACAAAAGAACTAAGCATTCCTACCATAGGAATAGGCGCAGGTGTTGACTGTGATGGTCAGATTCTTGTTATGCATGATCTACTTGGTCTGAACAGAGGTCATGTTCCTAAATTTGTGAAGAAGTATTCCAACCTGGGTGATCTTGCTGTAAAAGCTTTTGCTGAATATGCAAAAGAAGTTAAGGATGGTGCTTTTCCCGGAGAAGAGCACAGTTATTAGGCGGTTCAGGTTAAACCCCGTATTTTTTTCAGAGTAAAGTTTAAAAATCAGAATAAAATAATAAGAGGGGTAAAAAATTACCCCTCTTTAAGTTTTAATATCTGTAATGGTCTGGCTTGAAAGGTCCGTCTACTGAAATACCAAGATATCCGGCCTGTTCTTTTGTAAGTTTAGTAAGTCCGATATTGAGCCTGTCCAGGTGAAGTCTTGCAACCTCTTCATCAAGCTCTTTTGAAAGTGTGTATACCTTTTTCTCATGAGTTTTTGTAGCAAGTTCTATTTGTGCAAGTGTCTGGTTTGTGAAGCTTGCACTCATAACAAAACTTGGATGTCCTGTTGCACATCCGAGGTTTACAAGTCTTCCTTCTGCAAGAACAATTATGGATTTTCCTGATTTAAGAGTCCATTTGTCAACCTGGGGCTTTATTGTGTCTTTTGTGCAGTCAGAGCTTTTTTCAAGATACGACATTTCGATTTCATTGTCGAAGTGACCGATGTTGCAGACTATAGCTTCGTGGCGCATTCTTTCCATATGTTCTCCTCTGAGAACATGGTAGTTACCAGTTGCTGTTACAAAAATGTCGCCTGTTGGAACAATATCTTCAAGAAGGCAAACCTGGAAACCGTCCATTGCAGCCTGAAGAGCGCATATCGGATCTATTTCTGTTACAACGACCCTTGCGCCGTAGCCTTTCATTGATCTTGCGCAGCCTTTTCCTACATCCCCGTATCCGCAGATTACTACAGTTTTGCCTGCTATCATTACGTCTGTAGCTCTTTTAATACCGTCAGCCAAAGATTCCTGGCATCCGTAAATATTGTCGAATTTAGATTTTGTCACAGAATCATTTACGTTTATTGCAGGAAAAAGTAATTCTCCTTTGTGCTGGAGCTGATAAAGCCTGTTTACACCTGTTGTAGTCTCTTCTGAAACACCTTTTATGTTTTGTGAAAGTTTTGTCCACTTTTGCGGATCTTTTTTAAAAGTTGCCTTAAGTCTTTCATAAAGTTTAATTTCATCTGCAGCTTCATGCTCAGCATCCAGAAGGGATGGGTCTTTTTCGATTTTTACGCCTTCATGAACCATTACAGTGGCATCTCCGCCATCATCAACAATAAGATCCGGTCCTGATCCGTCAGGCCAGGTAAGAGCCTGCTCAGTACACCACCAGTATTCAGCAAGGTTCTCGCCTTTCCACGCAAATACTGCGGCAGATCCGTTTTTTGCTATTGCGGCAGCTGCATGGTCCTGGGTTGAAAATATATTGCAGGATGCCCATCTTACGTCTGCGCCAAGTGCTGTAAGAGTCTCAATAAGCATTGCGGTTTGAATTGTCATATGAAGACTGCCAGTAATTTTAAGTCCTGCAAGAGGTTTTTCTTTTCCGTACTTTTCCCTTGCATTCATAAGTCCGGGCATTTCAGGTTCGGAAATTATCATTTCCTTATTTCCAAAATCTGCCTGGCTTAAGTCTGCAACCTTATGTTTAAGGCTCAGATCGAGTTCTAAAAAGCTCATAAAATAATTCTCCTTAAATAATTAAAATAGTTTTACTGATTTTGTTATATTCAGAGTCAGTCCTGTTGAAAGGACATGCTCTGTTTTTGCAGTGACTCTTAAACCGTTTTTCTCAAGTATTTTTTCAACATAATCGTGGTTGAATCCGAGCCATCTGTCTCCGTATTCTGTTCTGAGTGCCTCCATCTTATGTTTTGCAAATTCTGCAAAAATAAAAATTCCGCCGGGTTCAAGAATTCTTGAAACTTCACGTATACCTTCTTCAGGATTTGTAAGGTGATGAAGAACCATTGATATCACAGCAAGATCTGCTTCATTGTCTCTCATGGGGAGGTGTTCCAGTTCACCTAGTCTGAGATCTGCCAAAAGACCGTTTTTCCGAAGTCTTGTTTCTGCTTCCCCCAGCATTTCAGGTGAGCAGTCAACTCCGATCATTTTTTCTGCATATGGTCCCATTCTGCATAAAAGCTCGCCTGTCCCGCATCCCAGATCAAGCCCGGTTTTGCTGTTTTCCATAAGTTCTGTTATTGCAGCATTGAGATCGAAATCTCCGAGAAGTTCTTTTTTCATTCCTTCCCATTGGGTGGCTACATTATCAAAAAAGTTTGCAGTGTGTTTTTTCTTTTTTTCTATTACTCTGTCTGTTTTTTTAAGATCTGCTTCAAGTACCGTATCAAGAATCATTACCGGAGAAAGGGCATTCATAATTTTTTTTCCGTCTCCTTTGTCTGCAACGGAATAAAATGCCCATACACCGTCTCTTCTGCATTTTAGAAGTCCGGCGTCAGTAAGTAGTTTAAGGTGTCTTGATATTCTTGACTGACCCATCTCCATTACTGTGACTATTTCATTTACGCTGAGCTCATGAAAAAAGAGTATGTTTGCAAGTCTTATTCTTGTCGGGTCTGCAAGTGCTTTTAAGTATATTGATATATCCATATTCCTTTATATAATAATTAAGTGATATAATAGTCAAGTAAATAATTCTTAGTTGCCATGAAAACTTGTTTTTTTTGTTTACCGGCCAATTAGCTGCTGAGCGAAAAATGTTTTTTTTCACCATTATTAAGCCGGAATCAAAATTTAAATTTCAAAATATTTCAGTATTTCTGATGAAAAAAGTTAATCTTTTGTAGCTGGACAAAAAATTCTGTTTTTTGGCCAACCACCAATAAAAGAAAAACAGTTTTTTTCTTGTTTTATTAAGATATGTTTTAGTGTAACATTGCACATAAGCTTTGTAGCTTTTATAAAATAACTTTAGGACTTAAGTTAGCAAATCCCTAAATTTTAGTCAGCATCCGGATATAAATATAAATCATTATAAAATCTGAAACTGGTCAATCTGGTATAATTAAATGTTAAAAATCAAGCCTAATGAGTATGAAATTCTTCGTTCTTTTATAAAAAGTAAGTGCGGTATAAATCTGGGTGAAAACAAATCTTACCTCATAGAAACCCGGCTTTCTGATCTGGTTCTTGAATACGGGTGCAGATCATATCTTGAATTTTATAAAAAAGCTGAAAAAGATCACTCTCTTATTGAACGTATAATAGATGCCATGACCACAAATGAAACTTTCTGGTTTAGAGATACAGGTGTATGGAAGCAGATTGAAGATAGAATTATTCCCGGGATTGTTGATAAAGCTAAAAAAGAAAAAAAGTTTAGAGTATGGTTTGGCGCTTGTTCTTCAGGTCAGGAGGTATATTCTTTTCTTATGATGCTCAATGAATATCTTGAGAAACGAAATGAAAAAAGAATTCTTGATTATTTTGAATTTACAGCAACTGATATTTCTCCGTCGGTTCTTTTTCATGCAAAGTCTGGCAGATATACCGGCATTTCGATTAAAAGAGGCCTTTCTGAATATTTTCGGAATCGTTATTTTACGCAGCAGGACAATGTCTGGAAATTTGATGATAATCTTAAGAAAAGAGTGGTGTTTAAAAAGCTTAATTTACAGGATAGCTTATCATCACTTGGTAAGTTTAACCTTGTATTTTTAAGGAATGTTCTGATCTATTTTTCAATAGAGACCAAAAAAGAGATAATTGAAAAAATATCATATCAGATGATTCCAGGAAGTCCCTTGCTGCTTGGTTCTACAGAGTCTTTAAGGGATTTTACAAATAAATTTGAAATTATATCTGAAAAAAACATAGTAATTAATTATTTGAAATGAATTTTTATAAATTTTTTTATGAATTACAAACAGCTTGATTTTTTTTAACTAGTGATTGGCCGAAAACTAGAATTTT
>JBNJDM010000070.1:0-11540 GCA_051744925.1 Thermodesulfobacteriota bacterium
AAATTTTACGGAGGAAAAATTGCTGAAAATGAAAAAAAACCTTATTATTGCACTGGCTTTAATCCTTGTTTCATCACTTCCTGCTCAAGCTTTTTTTGGAAAAAATAAGTTTGAAAAAGAGGTTGAAAAAGAAAAAGAAGCTGTAAAACTTGCCCGTGAAGTTAAAGCAGGAGGCTATGATCTTATAACCACTTCTGAACTGAAAAAATTAACTGATGAAAAAAAAGATATTTTAATTATTGATACAATGCCTTATGAAGCAAGTTATAAAAAAAATCATGTTCCGGGCGCTGTACAGTTTCTTTTCCCCATTCCTGATATGAATCAGTGGGATAAAGAAAAAACAGGAGGTAAATCAAAAAAAGACTTTGAAAAGCTTCTTGGTGAAAATAAAGACAAGACAATAATCATATACTGCGGTTTTGTAAAATGTACAAGAAGCCATAACGGAGCTGTATGGGCTAAAAAGTCAGGTTATAAGAATGTATACAGATATCCCGGAGGAATTTTTGCATGGAAAGGTGCGGGTTATTCTGTAGATAAAATCGAATAGTCTTTAATTTTCACAATCAGATTATAAAGTCTGAATTAAACTTTTTTCAAGTTTGTCTGTACAAAAAGCCGGGTTAAAATTATCCGGCTTTTTGTAAAATTGTATTTGGCCGAAAACCAAAAAAATTTTTCAGCAGCTAATATAATTTTATTTTATTCTATTACAAATCTGTCTACGATCTGGTTCAGTTTTCCTGACATCTCTCTTAATTCCTCAGCACTGTTTTTAACAGTAACACTGCTGTTTGATATTTCTGAAGATGATTTGCTGATCTCTGCAATATCCCTTGAAATATCCTGTGCTGACTGTGAACTTTTTGCAACTGTTTTACTTACTTCTTCTATCCCGGTTGAAAGCTGCTCAACATTCGATGATATCTCAGCTGTTGCAGAAGACTGCTCTTCAATAGCTGAGGCTATTGAATCTACAATCTGGCTGGTATTTTTTATTGCTTCAGTAACTTCAGAAATTGATGAAGCAGTTCCTGCTGCTACTGACTGTATATGTCCTATTTTTGACTTGATATCCTGGGAAGCTTCTGAAGTTTGTCCTGCAAGTTCCTTAATTTCATTTGCAACTACAGCAAAGCCTTTACCTGCCTCACCTGCTCTTGCAGCTTCTATAGTTGCATTAAGCGCCAGAAGATTAACCTGATCAGATATGTCAGATATGGTTTCTACAACATTACCTACAGAATCTGCAGCATTGTTGAGCTCGTTCATATCTGAGGAAGCTTTTTCTGTTTTTTCGGAAGCATCACTTGAAATCTGTCTTGCATGTTCTGTATTGGAAGCAATTTCATTAATAGTGGAATTCATCTGTTCAGCTGCAGAAGCAACCATATTTGAATTTGCAGAAGACTGTTCTACAGATGCTGCAGCACTGTTCATGCCTGAGCTGAGCTCACTTGCAAAACCTGAAACAGCATTGCATTTTTCAGTCATATTGTCAGCACCTTCATATAACTTTTGAGAAATTCCTGAAAAAGATGCAGAAGTTTTGTCAACTTTTACAGATTCAGTACTGAGCTGTTTTATAATTTCTGAAAGCTTATCAAGAAATCTGTTAAAATGTCTTCCAAGAAGTCCTAGTTCATCATTTGAATTAATATCAAGTCTTTTGGTTAGATCACCCTCACCTTCAGCTATATCGCTAAAACTGTAAATCAGGGAATTAAGACTTTTTGTTATACCAAAAATAATAACAAGGCAAAATCCTGCTATAAGAAGAAAAAGCAAGCCTGCCACCAAAAAAGTTCTTATCAGCATTGAGGCAGATTCAGATTTAAATTCTTCTGACATTTCAGCTTTATACGCATCTATATTGTCTATATAAACTCCTGTGCCAACCCAGTAGTCTGTTCCGGGGATCATTTCTGCATAACTTATCTTTTGTATGTCGCCCTTACCAGGTTTAGGCCATATATATTTTACAAAACCGCCCCCGTTTTCTGCTTCGTTGTAAAGATCATTAAAAAGACGTACTCCGTTTTTATCTTTTAGATTACCAAGATCTTTTCCAATTAAAGTTTCATCTATGTGAGAAACAACTGTTGTTTTTCTGCAAATGAAATAATAACCAGAATCATCAGTTTCATATCTAATATTACTTAAAGTCTTATTTAATAAATCTTTTTTCTCTTTATTTTCAGGATATATTTCTAAAATATTGCCCAGAGCAATCGCCATTGAATGTGAAGCAGTTTTTATTTTAGCCTTTTGATCTTCAAACATTACTTGTTCTACGGAATCAAGTGCTGTCTTTTCAAAATTTCTGCCTGTGCTGAAGTTAAACCAAAGCATTGCTCCGAAAAGAACGAGTATCATAAAAATAATTATATACATTCTTTGCTTTATACTTATTTTTTTAAGCATGGTTAAGTCCTTCCGATATAACAAATTGAAATTTTGAAAAAAATTAATTTAATTATAACATTTATGATTTATAAAAAAAAATAAAAATGCTCCTAAAGAGGAGCATTTTAAAAAAAATCAATTTAAATTTTAGAAGGCAAAAAATGTTACGGGGTAAAAACGGCTGATCTATAAATGCCAAATAATCAAAAGTTGATACTAATCTTAAAAATATTAAATCCTGAACTGATCAACAAGCTTTCTGACATCAGTTGCTATTTTACCCATTTTTTCAGAACTTTCATTTATCCTTGTACTTCCCTGTCTTAATTTATCAGTAACCTTATTCATTCCTGAAATATCCTGAGTTATAGTTTCTACAGATTTTGCATTATATGACATATTCGAATTTACATCATTTACTTTGTCTGAAGCCTGGTTCACACTTTCTGCAATCTCTTTTGTAGTAACAGACTGCTCTTCAATCGCTGTTGCAACTGAACTTACAAAGGAGTCAATATCATCAATTGTAGAGCCTATATTTTTTATCTCAGTAACAGTTTCATCAGAAGATATCTGAATATTTTTAATTTTGGTTTCAATATCTTTTGTAGCTGCTGCAGTCTGAGATGCAAGGTCTTTTATTTCAGAAGCTACAACTGCAAAACCTTTTCCTGCTTCTCCGGCACGCGCAGCTTCTATAGTTGCATTTAATGCCAGAAGGTTTGTCTGGTCTGATATATCCCTTATTGTACCAGTAACTGCACCGATTTCTTTTGCAGCTTTACCTAAAAAATCTATTTTTTCTGATGATGAGCTTGCTTTTTGCACAGCATCTTTTGTAACAGCTCCTGTTTTTTCAACATTTTCTGCAATTTCATTTATAGTCGCACTCATCTGCTCTGCTCCGGATGCAACCGAAGAAATATTATCAGAGGTTTCTGAAAGCGATTGAGCGTCCTTTTTTATATTTTCAGACATTTCAAAGGCATTATCTGAGATCGTATGAGATTTTTCTGCTGTTTCATTTATTTCAGCATCTATTTCAGAAGATACACTTTTTAAAGTTTCAGACCCTGTATTAAGATCTTCAACAAGCTCTCTTAATTTTGAAATCTGAAACATATCACTTAATTTTGAGCTCATTCCGTTAAGCTGGCGTACAAGGTCTCCTATTTCATCGGTCTGCTTTGATTCCATTCTTGCATTAAGATCACCAGAAGAAATCCTTTCAGCAAACTCAACAGCTCTTCGCACAGGATTAAGAATTATAAATCTGGTCAGCAGTACAATCGCTATACTTAATAAAACAATTGTAACACCAGCTATTGTATAATTGACATTTTGAAGCTTATTTACAGATGAATAAATTTCAGATGGATCTGCCCTTGTTATTATCATCCAGTCAGTAAGATCTGCCTGTCTGAATACAGAAATTGTTTCCTTATCACCCCAGAGATATTCCATATATCCGGATTTCTCTTTCAACATCTTCTTACCGAAATCATAATCAGCAAGACTTGCATTTAAAATAAGCTTTTTATCCGGATGATAAATTACTTCTCCGGACTTGTCGGTTATAAACATATAACCATTTTCTCCGATTTTTACATCTTCAACATACTCTTTTGTAAACTCACTTATTTTCATTACAGTATAAATTACACCAACTGATTTCCCGTTATCTGTCAAAGGATATGAAATTGTAAATATAATATCTCCTGTAACCTTACTTTTTAATATCTTTGATATAGACTTTTCCTGATTCATGGCATTTGTGAAATAATCACGATCAGAAAGATCAAGATCAATTCTTGAGTCAGTTGAGGATGCAACAACTATTCCGTCTGCATTTATAACTGAAACAGCATCAAAAATATTATACTTTTCACCAAACTCTTTAAGTCTTTTTGAAGCAGAACTTCTAAGTGCTCTACCAGAATGAGAATCTTCGCATGCTTTCTGAAATATTTTTATTTCAGACATTGTCTGAAGTACAAGCTGATGACTCTTAATCCAGTTATCTAGATTTTTTGTTGTATCTTCAACAGTCTGAATCATGCTCTGCTGTGTTATATCTGAAATTGAATTTTTGGAATACTTGTTGGATACAGTTATAGACAACCCCATCCCTGCAATTATGAGGACAAGTGTCGGTAGTAAAATCCTCTCTCTAAGCTTAAATTTCATTTATTTTAATCCCCCCGGAATCAGTAAATATTTATAATCATTTAAATAATCAAGCGGCGATTATATATAGAAAAATAATATTGTAAAGAAAATGTTTAATAAAAAATTAAATTGATCTTAAATTATAAAAAAATGTTTAAAAAGGATTGAAATGAAAATTTATGACAAATATTTTGCTGAACAAAAACTTTAATTTCGACAAATTACTAAGTAGTTATTAATCGAAAACAAATTTTGTTTCAATTAAGCCAGATAAAAATTTAATCCTCAAAATACTTAAGTAGTTTGAGGATTAAATTTTAATTCTAGCCCATTACCAGAAAAAAGGCAGTTTTTGTTCAGCAAATAATTAAATTAAAATGAGCTTTCTTCAATCTCAACAGCTGAATCAGACATTTTTCTGACAGAATCCATTTTACCTTTTGTAACGGGTAAAATAGTATTTATAAAAAAATCAGCAGATTTAATCTGCCCGGAATAAAAAGATTTATTTTTGGATTCAGAATCGATTTTTTTCTGAGAAATTAAAGCCCTTTGAAGAAGCATCCAGGCAACTGTAATATCACCTGTAATTTCCATGAATAAATGTGCAAAGGAAAACGCAGTCATTATTTTTTCAGACATTGCTGTTTTGCCTATCTCCATTGCAGTTTCACCGTACTTATTAAGTGCATTTTCAAAAACAAGACAGCTGTCTTTTAATGAACCGGAATCTTTGGCTGAGTTAATTGTATCCTGAATCATACCTATTAAATCTATTAAAGGCTTACCCTTTTTCATACCAAGTTTTCTTCCGAGAAGATCCATGGCCTGAATTCCGTTTGTTCCTTCATAAATCTGGGTTATTTTTGTATCTCTTAAAAGCTGGGCCTGGGGATACTCCTCTATAAATCCGTAGCCGCCGTAAACCTGAATTCCTGCTGAGCATACTTCAAAAGCTTTGTCAGTGACATAACCTTTGGCTACTGGAATCAGAAGCTCTATTATCCCTTTTAATTTTTCCTTTTCTTCATCAGAATCATAAGTATCAACAAGATCCATTAAATGATAAACATAATAAACAAGACTTCTTATACCTTCTGAAAAAGATTTCATAAAGCAAAGCTGGCGTCTTATATCGGGGTGCTGGATGATAGGAACAGAGTGATTGTCTCCTTTAAGCATATTTGAAAGATTCGGACCCTGTATTCTTGATTTTGCATAAGCTAAAGCATTTGCATATGAAGCTCCGGCAAGAGATACACCCTGAAGACCGACATAAAGCCTTGCTTCATTCATCATATGAAACATAAGCTTCATACCTTTATTTTCTTCTCCAAGAAGTGTTCCAACACAATTGCCTTTACTTCCAAGGGAAAGTGAACATGTACAATTGCCCTTAATTCCCATTTTATGTTCTATTCCTGTACAGATAACATCATTGAACTCACCGCATGAACCGTCTTCATTTACTCTGTATTTAGGAACAAGAAAAAGGGAAATCCCTTTTGTACCTTCAGGAGCACCTTCAATTCTTGCTAAAACCGGGTGAACTATATTTTCTGTCATTTCATGCTCACCACCGGAAATGAAAATTTTTTCTCCTGTTATCAAGTAAGTTCCGTCAGGATTTTTTACAGCTTTTGTTTTTAAAGCTCCTACATCAGAACCTGCTTCAGGCTCTGTAAGAAGCATAGTACCCGACCATTTACCTTTATACATATTTTCAAGATAAATATTTTTTTGTTCATCTGTTCCAAATTTTTCAATAAGGTTTGCTGCACCATGGGTCAAAGCAACATACATAAACATTGAACACGAAGCTCCGTTTAGAAATTCGGTTGCAGCTGCAGCCACAGCTTTTGGCATACCCTGGCCTCCCCACTGCGGAGACTCAGTCATTGCAATCCATTCACCTTCTTTGTAAAGCTCCCATATTTTTTTAAACTCTTCAGGAATAATTACATTGCCATTATCAAAAACACACCCTTTTTCATCACCAATCTTATTAACAGGAAGCACTTCTTTTAAAGCAAGATTTGAAGCCTCTTTAACAATCATATTAACTGTTTTTTTATTAAATTCTGTAAAATCGCTGTACTCTGAAAGCTCAGCAACCTTCAGTTGTTCATGAAGTACAAAATCGATATCTTTTTTATCAGAAATAAACTGACTCATATCTCCTCCGGTTATTATTTAAAGTTTAAGTTCACTTTAACTTTAATGTATAGGTACAGAGAAGTCAACATGATTAAAAATTAAAGGAAAGCAGATAGATTTTATGAAATTAAAAGGATAAAAAGAAAGGCCAGGCTAATTCTGAAAACTTTGTTTAGAAATTACATCGGAGAAATAAACAGTATTTTAATATTAATTCTTTTTTAAATTTCGTCATTATTTCTAACGGAATAGACATATTCAATTCCTTCAGTCGCAGATATATTCAAAATGCTGATTGTAAAAGGTTCTGATAAAAGACTTCGCGTTCCGAGTAATACGGTGAAAATATGTGACCGCAGGTACTGATTCATTTGTTGCCGGGTTTCCCATTCTGAAATCAAACTGAAAACATTCATATCATCGAAATCACAGAAAATATCAAAACTCAGATAACCGTCTTCTTTTTGTAAAGTGCACATCAGTGAAATAAGAGTTTGCCTGAGCTCTTTCTTTTTTTCAGGAAGTACGATCATTTTGATTCTGACTAGAATCATTACGTCACCTTTTATCGATATAAACTTGTGAGTTATTGAAGATCGTTTTGTATAAACTATTGAATCTTCAAAAACTCAACTATTTTAAAATTATGTGCAACACTCATCCGGCTTTAATTATTTCATCGTCCAGCACGTTGTTGTAAAAGCTTAAATATTTACAATTTCAATTTTTTATTAATTAGTTACAAAATAACAGGTCCGATTTTCAGGCAATCACTAATTAATAGATTTAAATTTTAATTAGAAAACCTATTCATTGATAATCTTCACTTCTATTCACCTTTTTCCAAAGATTTTTTTTTCAAGATCAATGTATTTTCAATCAGCTCAGGATGATTTTCTCTGGCTTTATCATCATTACCACTTACTATAAGGGCTGCTGTGTTTTTAAACATTTTTTCTGCACTTGCAAACTCTTCCCTGAACAGGTCAGATGCGCCTGCTTTAATATCTCATGTCCGGTAACCTGTGATCTCCCAAAGTTCTTTTTTAGAATTATATGCATCTGCCTGAGCCTGACTGATAATTTCAAGTCCCTGCTTTGAAGATTCTAGGGCTTTTTCATTTTCTCCATCCCTGGCAAGTTCAGTTGATTGGCTGAGTAAGTTCTGAGCTTTTATGAATCTTTCCGGAGCAAAGATATTTACCTCTTTTCCCTTTACAGAAGCAATTGCTTTATCTTCAGTCTCATGAGCTTTGACACTAAAGCCTGTTTTCCTTTTTATTCATTATGGATCTGGTATTCAGGCCTTACTCATCAGTCGTCTGGTTAGCGATTCACCAATTATTGATGCCAACAGTTTAGTAAATGTTTGCCAACAGTATAAACGAGTATTCTAATACATCTGTTGCCTCGCAACCTTCCAGATATGCATTTAAATCCGGCATAAGTGAGATTGAAGCTTTCTTCATTAAAATTTGATTTTTCCAGATCTGAAAAAATAGTTTTTGACATGTTAATAGCGCATCTCAAAATAACATTGTCTTCTGGAAACCGAGCACGGATTCAAGTTGTGCTGTCATTGAAAGCTTTGTAGTGACGTCAGCATCGGAAATCGCTTCTGATTTACTGGAATCAACGCGATGAGTTAATATTGTTCTTTTTATGGCTTTTCGAAATAAATCAATATTATTTGATTCCAGATAAGCGCCACCACCTTGCTTCTTTATCATCCTACACGAAAACCTGAGATGGAATCTATGAGTCCAAAAACACCCAGTAGCCATATAACCACAGCAATAACCACCACTGCATTAATAATCATTTTGATTGTAGCCTGCATCGGGATATAGCTGTTAATAAGCCATAGAATCACTCCAATGACAACAAGTGTTATCACCAATTGAATTAGCGGCATTTTACTATCCTTTCATATTATATTTATATGACTGCACTGCTTTAACAAGAGAAAAACAGAGTAGCCCCTGGCAAATAACAAACAGGATTTTAGACCCTGCCTTCTGTTTCTTAAAAAGCATGCTTTGTTAAAAGTTATTTTTTAAGAAAGCTCAGAATATGCTTGAAGTATTAAACGGGACGGATTTTTATTTTTTTTTTATTGATCCATTACTTTCTTGACCTGACCTGCCTTTTCCTGAGTTTTACCTCCTGTTTTTTCGACCTTACCTTCGTCTTCAAGTTTTTTGTTTCCGAAAATTACTCCTACCGCTTGTTTGAACCGGCCTTTAACCTGGTGCATTTGGCCCTGAGCATTGTCTTTTGTACTTGATTTCATGATATTTCTCCTCTTTGGTGTTTTATTTATGAGGTTAAACATCGTTTTACGGATTTTTAAATATTGAATATAGTTAAGCATTGCGTATTTTATTTTCAATACATTCGACGATGTCTTCCTCCATTGTCATATCTAATACAAGGTTTGTGCCAGGTTTTAACACAGAGCAGAGTAATATAAGTCGCCTTAATATATGATATATACAGTTTTAGAAAAGCTTACCTGTTTTCAATTTTTCCAATAAAAAAGGTCACATTTGACCGATAGATAGTAAGTGACCTTTTCTTATTTTTATAAGATCTGGTCATAATTTTATTATCTGGATACTGTTTTTATGTTAGCCAGCTGTTGTCCGGCTCTTCGTAGCATATCAAAAGAAGGGTAATTTTTAGACATCTTAATCACTAAGATCGCCTAACTTTTAAATATTTTTAAAGAAAGATTGATATTTAAAAACATAATGACCTTGATTCTGCTTTTAGTCAAGGATTTATCAAATCCTTTTTTTTCATGGTTTAAGTAGTAATAACAATAAAAATTATTATATGTCAGGCTGAGTTTAAACCAAAAAGACCTGTGTAGATATAATAGAAAAGATTTATTCAAACCCGAATTTATGTCTGAATATTCATTTGCGCAAGAAGATCACCTGAGATACAATCAGTAAATGACTGAATATAAATATTTTTTCCAGGCAAGGTTGTCTCCTGGGACAAAACTTTCAGTTTTTTATCAAGCGCAATATCTTTTTTATATTTAATTTCTATCGATTTTACTTTGCATGGATTAAGCTTTGAATAAGGAATCATTTCTAGACCCCATTTTATATACGATGTATTGTTTGCATGAATGTTAAAATCTATGTCGTTTTTTAAAACTCTGAATTCCATTGATTCAGAACAAGGATCAGGTAACTCATAATCTTTAAAATCAAAACCTATCTCTTTTTCCTGATTCATAAGATTTTTGGGAAGAAACTTGTCAAGTCTTGCAGGTCTCCCGTTGTTTTTATCAATTAGAACCCATGCGCACTTACCCTCAGCAAGTAAATCGCCGTTTATATCTTTGAAATCAAAAGAACGAATTTCATAAAGCTTTTTTAAAGGCATTCTGTGAGATTTAACTGTAAATGCTTCGTTCCATTGAGGAAATCTGTAAAATTTAAGCTGATAACTGTATACAACCCATGTCTTTCCGGATTTTCCCATATGTAGAGCTGAAATTCCAAGCTGGTCTGCATGGATACTTGCAATATCCTGACATAAATTAAAAAAAGCGACCGGTTTAAGACATGCATCAGGTCCTACTTCTGAATATGGTGTATAAAATCTTTGTTCATATGTATTTGTTGAGTCATTATTCATAAAAGCTCCGCTGGAATTGAAATTTAATCGTAAATAAAAGGTCATAAGGACTGAAATGATATATTATTGCAATCTGCTAACCAGAATTTTTTATAAAAACTTGCTGAGTTATAAAAACATATATGATAATCAGGCAATACCTTTTTTTAAAAAACTGAATCTTTAATACTTTTAATGTGGTGAAATCATGACACTGACATCTGCAGCAGTTCTTCTTTTTCTTGTAATGGATCCTTTCGGAAACATTCCCTTTATTCTCTCATTGCTGAAAGACTGCACAGACACTGAATATAAAAAAATTGTAGTAAGGGAACTGTTTTTTGCTTTTCTTATTCTTTTACTTTTTTTATCTTCAGGAAAATATATTTTAAGCGTGCTTCATCTTTCAAACGCTTCCCTTAGCATTGCAGGCGGAGTTATTCTTTTTATAATTTCGATTAAAATGATTTTTTCGGGATCAGAACATATTTTTGAAGATACAGGAAATTCAGATTTTTTCATTGTTCCGATTGCAATTCCATCTATTGCAGGACCATCTTCAATGGCTACAGTTATGCTTCTTATGGCAGCAGATTCATCAAGATGGAACGAATGGGTTCTTGCTCTTACAACAGCGTGTGCAGCAACAGGAATAATTCTTCTTATATCACGCAGATTAAGAAAAATACTTGGCAGAAAAGGGCTGAAAGCACTGGACAGTCTTATGGGTATGCTTCTTACTACAATTTCTGTAGAAATGCTTATTACCGGTATTAAAGAGATTGTTGAATCCTTGAAGTAATTTAACTGTTCGGGTTAAATTAAAAAACCCACATGGGCTCGGATAAATCAAGAAAAAATACACGATTTGTCCGGTATACGCAAACTTTTCTATAAGACGCTATGGAGTCGAACCGAAACAGGTCAAGACGCGATAAGTTGCGTCTCTACTGACATCTTGCTACTACAGACATTTCCCGCTGCCTTTTACCCACAAATATTTGATTACATTCCCAAGCAGGAGCTCTGCCCTTTACCCACGAAATTCATTCAGACATATTATCCAGAATTTTTTTTTATCTGGCTCCACTGAAAATCCGAAAAACAGTTAAATCCGAAACTATTATTACTACGCCGTCCTTTCAGGACTATAAATCAAAACGATAATA
>JBNJDM010000071.1:0-11268 GCA_051744925.1 Thermodesulfobacteriota bacterium
TTCACCAGAGTTCCATAAAAACTGTATCTCATTTAATTTGGAACCGTTTTCCCTGAATTTATACTGATGAGTCTGTGAATCATAGGATACAGTGTAATCTGTATTATATCCTTCTGCAGAAGACTGTTGTTCCATCTGAAATTCCATATATTCTGCAAGCTCGTCACCTGAGTAGTGGCCTTCAGGAATTGTAAACGAAAGTTCTGGTGAAAGCTCTTTACCCTGGGGGACCTCCCTGAAATTAACCTTGTCATTTACACCTGCAGTAATGTCAATTCCAAGTGGCAGTCGATCTCCTGTATAATCAAGAACTCCTGTACTGTCTGCTGTAATATCAAAGCCAAGTGTTTCACCTGCAGAACGATTTGAATTTGCTCCTGAATTCCATAAAAGATCAAAAGAACCAGCTCCTGTTCCTGAAGCATCTATATTAAAAGATTCAGTTTCCGGATCAAAAGCTACATCAATATCTTCAGTTCCTGCGGCAAGATTTAATCCTCTTTCAATTTCTACTGAAAGATCTTTAAAACTGTACTCATCTTCAGGAATTTCATATGAATAATCGGTTCCGTCAAGATCAAAATCTATTGTGTCATTCACGCCTTCTTCTATTCTTGCCTTTGGTGCAAATCCAAGTCCTTTATACTCAAGACTACCTGTATCATCAATAGCTGTATTAAATCCCATGGTATCACCAAGACCTGAAGGACCGGAGTTCCAGTCTATTCGGAAATCACCGGCTCCAAGAAGAGTCTCTTTGGCATCAAATTCAAATTTAATATCTTTATTATTAAATCTAACCTCAAAATTATCTGTGAAATCTTCATTCCCCACAGCTGTTTTCATTCGGGATTCTATTTCTGAAGCAAGTTCTTCATTGCTGTATTTACCAGGAGGAACAGTGATTGTGTGAGTTGTTCCTCCGGCGTCTACAGAAAAATCAAACTCATCATTTACTCCGGCATTAATTATTTTTCCGGGATTATTGTCACTTACTGCCGGCTCAAAACTTGTATCTGAAACAGCATCAAAACCAATATCAGGACCTATGCTTCTTCCTGTATTTTCACCGCTTTTCCATAAAAAATCTGTTTTTATATAACCGTCATATGAATCTTCATCATAAGTAATTGAATATTTTTTTGTGTTCTCATCATATTGTGCATTATATTTTAATTTGTATCCCTCTTCTTCAGAAGCTTGTGTAAGAGCATTTTCTATTTTTGATGCAAGCTCTTTTCCTGTATATGTACCTTCATCAATTTCTGCTTTAAGCTCTGTTTCGCGGGGGTCAAGAGAAAACTCAACATAATCCCCGTCTTCGGGCTGCTGACTAAGTCTTACTTCAATATCAGCACTTCCGTCTTTATCAAGATCTACATCAAAAGCATCTTCTGAACCTTCTATATTTTCGGGAAGATCATAACCCGGATCATTTTTAACTTTCCATTCTTTATCTGCCTCGTTCCATTCAAACTGAAGCGGTTTAGATTCCGGTGTTCCTTTGTCAAGTGCTTCATAGTTTTTTACATCAACACTGACAACATCATCTGTAAGAGATTCACCTGCTTTTATTTCTCCTACTTCATAACCGCTCCTGATTATTTCCTTAAAATCGATGAGATTATTTGTTGAATCTACATCAACTTTATCCTCCCAGAATACTTCGGAGCCTACCTGACCAACTGCCATGGTATCCTCTGATGAAACCTTAATTTTATAAGGATTATTATCGCCTTTATAAGTAACTTTTTCCGGGTCTTCCAGACTATCTGCATTAATCGGCTGAATATCAGTTCTGTTGCCTGAAAAAACATATTCTCCCCTGATTTGGGTATTGCCGAGGTTAACAAGTTCAGCCAGTGCAGCATTAACCTGATTAATTGCATCTTTTCTCTGGTCAGCATTTACTGAATCGTTTTTCATTTTAAGGGCAAGGGTCTTCATTTCAAGTGTCAGATCTTCGGTACTTGAGACTGCAGTTTCTGCAGTTGAAAGCCAGGTTTTGCCGTTTTCAGCATTGGTGTTTATATTCTCCAGAAATTTTGTTCCGGATTTAAAATTAAGAACCTGGGTAAGACCAACAGGATCATCTGACAGGTTATTTATTTTTTTACCTGTTGAAACAGTTGTATTATCTTCTGCGAGCTTCCCATAGGCCTGTCCCAGCTGGTATTTCTGAAGCTCATACATAGTTCTTGTGGCTATGCGCATTTTTTATTCTCCCCTGCTATCTCATATTAACCAGAGTCTGCAGCATTTCATCAGATACTGACAAAAGCTTTGAAGCAACTGTATAAGCATGCTGAAACTTAGTCAGATTTATCATCTCCTCATCCAGAGAAACACCTGAAACAGTATCCCTGTCTTCGGTAAGCCTCTGAACCATGGTCTCTGAAAAGGAAAGACCCCTTTCCACATTTACAGCTTTTACTCCAAGCCCTCCGACCATACCTCTGTAATATCCTTCAAGAGTTGACTTTACAGGCTCTGATGAAAAATTCCCGTCCCTTGCATATGTTGACTGGGGAATATTAAGCCTCATATCCTGCACAGCAAGAAGATCAACAACATTTGAATTATCACTTTCAGAAAGTCCGCCTTCTTCTGCATCTGCCGGAGGAGTAATCACGTCATTATCAGGATCAAAACCAAGAGTCTCGCCTGCTGAACTGCTGTTCCAGTGAAAAGTCACCTCTTGTTCATCATCGGCTCTTTTCTGCTCAATATTAAATACTTTATTCTCTTTATCAAAGGAGACATTATAATCTATTCCGTGGTATGATTCCCGCTCAAGAGCTTTTTCAATATCTGCAGCAAGTATTTCCATTTCATCTTCATTTTTATAAACTCCACCGTTTAACGAAGGCTTTATAACCGCCTCAAGAACATCGCTGTTTCCTTCTGTAAAAGAAATCGTATCATTGGTGCCGCTTGTTACCTCAACAGGATAATTTACAGCTTTATCAGAAGAAATTATGTCCCTTTCAGCTGCTGAAACCTTTGATGCAGCAATATTATTTATATCTTCAAGCAAAGGATTTATTTCCATTGTTTTTATATCTGATCCCTTGAAAAAAGTATTTATTCCTGCCGCAGCCATAATTCCGGGATTTTCAGATTTATCATCGGAAAAAGCATAGCTGTAATCGCCTTTATCAGGGCTTATATCAAATTTAAGACTACCCTGTCCCTGAACAGGAATATTAAAGCCTATATCTATATCTGCAATCTTATCTCCTGTAAGATCTATGCCAAAACCTTTATCATGTGGCACCTGGTCCACAGAAGCATTACCTGCTCCGTCTGAAGTCATTGTAAAACTCTCTCCCTTGAAAAGCTCTCCTCCTGATTCAAAATCGAGATCCATACCATCGAGATCAGATACAGACAGGCTCCCCGTAGCCGGAAGAGTTACTTGCCCTGAAGCTCCTGACTCACTGTTTGACCAGTCAAGAATAACCTCATCATTTCCTATGGTACCGCCCTGAACAACATCAAAACTGTATTCAGAATCGGTGGTATTTGCAGCGCCTCCTGTCTGTGTAACCTCAAGAGGAGAAGGTACAATTGAAGCGCTTCCATAGTCTTTATTATCAAGACCCGAAATGGTCCACCTGCCTTCTGAATCCCGTGTCAGATTAACATCTTCATCAGCAGCAGAAAGAGCTGAATGATTTTTTATTTCTACGTTTGTATCAGGAAGATGAACATTACCTGTTCTTTCAAGATCAGATATATCAAAGCCATCTGTTTCAGGTTCAATTGAAAGCTGATTATGAGGGGTTACACTTGCCCTTACTCCTCCAACTGTTTTATTGAACTCTTCTGCAAAAGTGTTTAATGTCCATTTATAATCTCCCTGATCTTCGAGTGAAGGACGGCCTTTGTCGTCAGTATTAACAACAAACATATCTCCGTTTTTTACTGTGCCTGAGTTGAACCTGAATCTCATGTTGTCTACCTCAGCTTCAAGAGGAACAAAATAAGGATCTTTGGGAGACAATGTAAAATCTCCTGTATCTCCTGAAGAATTCGACCATTCAATTTTAACAGGATCAACACCAATTTCTCCTGAGACTTCATCTTTGTCAGGATTTCCTGCCTGAACAACCTTGAAACTATACTGTTCACTGCTTAGCTCAGATAACTGGTCAACTTCAAGATCAAGGGGATCAGCATAGCCGAGCTCATTTGTATTTATGCTGAAAGTATTTCCTGAAACAAGCTTTCCTGAACCTATATCAAAAGATATTCCCGGACTTGCAGGCGAAGTTGTTGAATCTACATTAACAGTACCTTCAGTTACATCTGTATGGCCACTTTTAAGCCTTACTCCGTCTCCGGAATATTTTTCCCACCTGATTACAGGATCATCTCTTGATTCTGTATCATCAACAGTCCCGCCCTGCACAACGCTAAATTTATATTCATAAGGAGGTGCAGATTTGGATGAACCTGTAACATGTCCTCTGTAGTTTGATATTTCAGCTGTAGAAATATCCATATCTATTTCAGAGTCTTCATAAACAGGATCTGCTGATGAAGAATCTTTGGTCCAGATTTTAAAATCCTTTGAATAATCTATCTTGTCTCCGAAATCGAAAGTCGAAAGCCAGCCTGAATCATCAGCCTTGTATTCTCCTGTAAGATTTGTATCAAAATAATCTTCTCCTGCGCCCTGGCTGTGTACATTATTTACCTGCCATATCATTTCTTTAGTTAAAGACTCAAGATCCGACTGAAGTCCGGGTATAGTCTGGTCCCTCATCTCAAGCCAGCCACCAAGCTTTCCTGACTGTATTTTAGATGTTATATCTTTGTCATTACCGTATGACCCCTGCCACATAACCTTTTTTTCGTATGAATCAAGACCGTATGTGTCTTTATCATATACAAGTGTATGACCCGATTTTGTTGTAACAACAGTAGAGCCTGAAGGCTGTTCAAAAGTCTTTACATCTATATATTCACCAAGCTCTCTTATAAGACCTGTACGTTTGTCCCTTAAATCGTTTGCAGTCTGACCAATGGTTTCCTGGGACAAAACCGCCTGATTTACTTTGGCAATTTCAGCAGATATCTCATTTACTTTTTCAACTCCTGCTTCAACCTCTTTTGTAAGGTCTGTCTGAAGTCCTGAAAGTCCATTATTCAAAGCTTTAAGTTCTTCAGAAAGCATTGCTCCGCTTTCATAAACAGCAGTTCTTTCTGCTGATCCTCCGGGATTATTGGAAAGATCCTGCCATGAACCGAAAAAATCTGAAAGAAGTGAACTTATGGAACTATCACCATTTTCATTAAGCAGGGAATCAAGCACATTCATATAATTCTGGCTTTCTTCCAGAGAAGACTTGTTGGAAGTACTATCTGTAAGACGTGTTTCCATATATTTGTTAACTACCTGATTAATATCGTCAACAGTAACACCTGTCCCGAAAATCAGCCCGCCGTAATTTATAGGATAGCTTGACTCCATTGGAAGAGTCTGGCGGCTGTATTCAGGGTTGTTAACATTGGAAATATTGTGTCCGGTTACACTCAGACCATGCTGCTGAGACTGAATTGCACTCCTTGCAATACTTAGTGTATTATTTATACCACTCATTTCAAGCCTCCTGGTTGAGGATCAGGCCGCCGGATTTTTGTGAATAGGAATTTCCTCTTGAATAAGATTTTTCTGATCCGGTTTCTGCTATAACTGTAACAAGTTCTTCAAGCATTCCAAGATACTCTTCAACAAACTGACGATTAACCGCCTGGGTATTATAGACCTTTGTTTTTATAACTTTCAGGTCAACACAAAGCTCAGAGCAAAGTTTTTTCTCTTCTTCATCAGTCATAAGATCAGGCAAATCATCAATTCTGAAATCATCAGGATCAAGACTGTGAGTTACTCCTGCATTATCAAGACACTCAATAATATTTTGCCTTAATTTTTCTATATCTTTGCTTATCTTATTTTTCACATCATTCATCTGCCACAGGGCATCGAGATCAGATCTTCCGAGAACGGATCTTTCCTGTTCAAGCAAATCAAGCATTCTCAGATAGAGCTCTTTTTTATCATAAATAAATTTTTTTATATCTGTATTATAATTTGCCATAATTAATGATCTCCTGTTTTATCATCGGCAGATGAAAAATTTTTTTTAACTGAACTATGACTTTAACTTTACAAAATCTTCTGTTGAAAGCTGTTCATAAAGAAACCTTGCAAGACCCGTGCCTTTTTCTCCGCCTGAGACTTGTGAGGTAAGTTTTTCATCATAAATCGATTCCCAAATGTCTATTCCATGTGAATCAGGCATCATCCCGCCCTCTTTTGGTACTGTTTCCCTCATAGATTTCAGCATCTGGTTCATCATAATCGCTTCAAAATCTTTACAAGCCTTTTCAAGCTGAGCTTTTTCTGATTTATCACTGTCTTTTACAGAAGGGGAAAATTTTTCCCTGTTCATCAAAACTTTTGATTCCATTAATTTTGAGGATGCATAATTTTCCATTTTTTCCCTCCGGAATATTTAACCTGATTTAAGGTTTCATGTTTTTTTATTTTAGTTGCTGAACGAAAAATTCTAGTTTTCAGCCAAATACTTTTTTTAAAATCTAAACAATTTATATTTAAATTACTTCGAGTTTGCCATGCAGAGCCCCTGCTTTTTTAAGAGCCTGAAATATACTTATCATGTCCCTTGGAGTTACTCCGATGGCATTAAGCGCCTTTGAAAGCTCTTCTACTGAAGCTGTATCATCCATGATCATTACTTTTCTTTGTTCTTCATCAACCTCAACATCTTTGTCATTAGTCACTACAGTTTCACCTTCACTTAATTCAGGCGGCTGAGAAATATTTGCCTGCTCCCTGACTGTAATGCTTAAATTTCCGTGTGTTAAAGCAACTTTGTCTATTTTTACATCTTTTCCTATTACAACAGTTCCTGTTTTTTCATTTACAACAACCCTTGCTACACTGTCTGTATCAACTTCAAGCCTTTCTATTGCCGCTATAAATTCAGGAACACTTTGCCTTAAGTCTTTGGGAATATTTATTTCCACGCCCCCTGAATCTACAGCTTTTGCAGTGTTTTTACCTATAACATTATTAATCGATTCAGCTACTCTTACTGCTGTGGTAAAATCGGGAGAGTCAAGAGAAAGAACAAGACCTGATTTTCCTGCAAGAGTTACAGGGACTTCCTTTTCAACAGTTGCACCGTCGGGAATACCTCCCACAAGAAGATGGTTTTTTACTGTTCCTACATCATCATCGCCGGCAGAATAACCCCCTATGGCAAGCGAGCCCTGTGCTACTGCATAAACATTGGAATCTGCTCCTTTAAGAGGAGTCATAAGAAGGTTTCCGCCTGAAAGACTCTGGGAATTACCAACAGATGAAACAGTTACATCAAGACTGTCTCCTGTTCTTGCAAAAGGAGGAAGTTCGGCAGTAACCATAACTGCTGCAACATTGGCAGACTCAACATCTTCCTGTGATACGCTTATACCCATTTTTTTCAGCATATTTGTCAGAGCCCGCGATGTATAAGCAGTACCTGATTTATCTCCTGTTCCGTCAAGACCTACAACAAGTCCGTAACCTACAAGCTGGTTTGTTCTTATCCCCTTAAACTGGGAAATATCCTTAAGCCTTACGCCGTAAACTGAAGCAGGGATTATTATAATCATAATAAAAATAATTATTTTTTTCATTTTCATCTCCTAAAAAGGCCATACATGATCAAGAATTCTTGCCATCCAGCCGGGCTTTTGTTTATCTGAAATCACACCCTGACCGGATATTTCAATATCCGCACTGGAAAGATAAGTTGATTCAATTCTGTTGTCTGAGCCAATATCATCTGGTCTTACAATACCTCTGACTTTCATTAACTGGGTTTCATTATTTATTTTCACATTTTTCTGACCTGAAATAACAAGATCTCCGTTGGGAAGAACATTTACAACCCTTGCACCAAGGGAACCCTGAAGAGTTGTTGTTCTGTCGCTTGAACCGCTTCCTTCAAAATCATTTGTTGTTTCTGCTCCAATAAGGCTTGCAGGATTTACTCCCGTGTTCCTTGCTGCAAGACTTGCAAGAAGTCCTATTGATGAAGGTATACCTGCGCTTACATCACTTTCTCTTTCCAGTGTAGTAGATGCTGCTGTCTGGGATGTTGAATTCTCGACTATATCTACTATAATTGTATCACCTTTTGTGTGGGCCTGACCGTCTGCATAAAAACCTGCATTATCCCCCTGCCACAAAGATCCCTCAGACTGAGGCTGACTGTAAAAACCAGGATCATCTTCATAAGAAAAATCTTTATTTTTCTCCGGGGTTTGAGGTGAAGAATGTATTCCACACCCTGTAAAAATCAACATCAGTATAACAATATATTTATTCATAGAGCTCTCCTTAAAAACCTACTTTTACACCGTTTGAAGAGATTATTTCACCTCTCACCTTTTTGCCCGATCTTTTATTTAAAACAGTTATTATATCTCCCAAATGTCCTTTAGCCATGGCTTCTCCATCTGTTACAACAGAAAAGGCTGATGACAATGCTATTATCTGAACATCATCTCCTCTTTCAATTAAAGACGGTTTAAAAATCATGGATGAAGCAATTATTTCACCTTCCTGATAATTTGTTCTGAGCTTTTTGCCGATTAAAAAATTTTTATCAGAAAAATAATCTGTTTTCTTTTTCTGAAGTAAAACCTTTTTTATATCAAGATCCGAAGGTGTTATAATTTTACCCTTTGGAAGATCTCCTGAGGCACAAACCATTTTTACAGACTTTTCAAGTCTTGTTATGAATTTAACGCTATATTCTTTACCTTCATGATATAGATTAAGCTCACCTTTGTTAAACCCTGCTTCCGGAGAATCCTTTAAAAAACCAACCTCTATAAAATCAAAATCTTTGACAGAAAACTTTCTGTTTCCCACAAGAGTAATTTTTTCTATTTTAAAATCTGATTTTTCATTATTTTCCAGAAACTGCTGAATTGCTTCTGATGCATCTTTTTCTTCAAATTCAAAAAATTCGCCCTTAAGCTCTATCCTGTTTTCCATGACAAGGGTAAAATCTTTTAACCCCTTTTTTTTTAATATATTTTCAAGACGTCTTTTATAAAGATATGATCTGTCATCAGGAGCAATTTCATCTGCTACAACAATACTGCCCGGAAAATCTGACTCTGATTTGATATTAATATCTGAAATATCACAAAGCCTTACTTTTTTATTACTTTCAACTACAGCTGTATCAGGAAGATTTATTATAATCTTTCTGCAAAAAGCTGAGTTAGCAGATAATAAAACAAAAGCTGCAAATATCAAAACCGGGAGTAACTTTCTCATCTCAGACTACCTTTTAAGATTGTTTGCAAGCCCAAGCATTGTGTCTGCTGTCTGAACAGACTTTGAATTTGCTTCATAAGCTCTCTGACCGACTATCATTGCTACCATTTCCTCAACAACACTTACATTCGATTTTTCAAGATAATTATTTGAAATTGTACCAAATCCATCTTCTCCCGGAATCCCTTCAACAGCATCTCCTGACGCATCTGTTTCTCTGAAAAGATTTTCACCCATTGCATGAAGGCCCCCCGGATTAACAAAGTTGTAAACCGGGATCTGCTCCTGAAGCAAAACTGTGTCGTTTTGTCCGTGTGCTGTCAGAGTACCGTTTGACTGAACTGTAATAAGAACTGTCTCTTCTGGAATTGCAATCTGTGGTTCTAAACGGCCTCCTGAAGGCGTTGTTATAAAGCCTTCGCTGTCTTTTGTAAAATTTCCTGCTCTTGTATAAACATCTTCACCATTTCTGTTCACCCTGAAAAACCCTCTTCCCTCAATGGCCATATCAAGATCATTTCCTGTCTGCTGGTAATCACCCTGGGTAAAAAGTTTCTGAACACTGGAAGGTTTTGTTCCCATACCAACCTGAATACCTGAGGGAATCTGTCCACCGCCCGGAGTTGTAGCACCTGCCATCAGAGTTGTCTGGTACATTAAATCCTGAAAATTTGCCCTGCTTTTTTTAAATCCTGTAGTATTTGTGTTGGCCAGGTTGTTTGAAACCACATCCGTCTGCATCTGCTGGGCTTCCATACCTGTAGCTGCTGTCCATAAGGCTCTGATCATTTTCTTCCTCCTCTGTTTATGCAACCACTCCGACATTATTGACAGCAAGCCCGTCAACTTCATCGAATGTTTTAAGCATTTTTTCCATTGTTTCATAAGTTCTCGATACCTGAATCATTGATGCCATCTCAATTACAGGCTTAACATTTGAAAGTTCAAGAGCCCCCTGCTTAAGGCTTATATTTAAAGGCGCCTCTTCGTCAGCTTCGGGGCCTTTATATGCATAAAGATTACTTCCGTCTTTGTACAAATTTTTTTTATCTTCAAAGGTTACTATATCCAAAGCCCCTATTTCATCACCGTCCACAGAAAGAGTTCCGTCCGAGGCTGCATTAATATTTTCACCCTCTATCTGAACAGGCGCTCCGTCTACCAAAACAGGATTGCCGTTTTGAGTTACAAGAAAGCCCTGGTTATCAAGGGTAAAAGAACCGTCTCTTGTGTATCTTGCACCCTGTGGAGTATCGACTTTAAAAAAGCCTTCATCCTTTAAAGCCAGATCAAGGGGATTATCTGTGCTTCTTAAAGGACCCTGTGACAAATCGGTTGTAATAAGAGAGTGCAGGGTTTCATCAAAAGAAAGAATATCTCTTTTAAAGCCTGTTGTATCTGCATTTGCAAGGTGGTTTGAAACAACATCAAGCATTCTCTGCTGTCTTAAACCGCCCTGAACCGGTCTTGTCATTTCTAAAAGCATTTTTATCTCCTTTTGTTTTGAAATATTAATGCAATCAGTATGCCACTTGCCGAGCCAACAGGTCTATAAAAGCAAAGGCCTGAAAATAATGGGTTTGAGAATAAAAAAACAAGGATCGGACAATTGAAAATGTGAGTCGGGGGAAAAATTTACCTGAAAAGATTTCCAGTAGATCTTTCAGGTTTAATTCAGTTGACACTTATAGATCAAATTTTGACAAACTTTACTACCATGCTTATTCCAGAGCTCTGATCTGAGATTGTAATTATTTGATATATTCGCTTATTAGCATGATTGGATCTGTCAAAAAAGGTTAAGACGCGATAAATCGCGTCTCTACGTGGGTCTCGTTGCCATAGATAGCTTCGGGGTAAATATCTGCATTTTTTGGGCCGCCTTCAATTCACGAACA
>JBNJDM010000072.1:0-11184 GCA_051744925.1 Thermodesulfobacteriota bacterium
AATCAAAATTTAATCCTCAAAATACTCCAGTATTCCTGCGGTTAAATTTTTCATCTGCCTTGAACTGAACAAAAAATTCTAGTTTTCGGCCAAATACTAGTTAGTTGCTGAACAAAAAATCCTGGTTTTCGGACAAATATTAGTTAACAGGAAGATCAATAATAAAACAGGCGCCGCCGAAGCTGTTTTCGTCTATTTTTACTGAACCTCCGTGGGAATTTATAATCGAATTTACAATTGTAAGCCCAAGGCCTGTTCCAGATTTTTTTGTGGAAAAATAAGGCTCAAAAAGCCTTGCCTTTTCACTGGGAACAACTCCTGGTCCTGAATCAGAAAATTTTATTCTTATAATATTATCCATTTTTAAATATTCAACATTTATATTTAAAACTCCTTTATTATCCATTGCTGATGCAGCATTATCAATAAGATTTATTACTGCCTGGCTTATCTGTCTTTTATCCATTAATATCTTCGGAAGTGAGTCAGGAATATTTATGCTGAAATCGATTTCAGGGTATTTTTCCTGATAAAAAGGTATTGTAGAATTTAAAACATCTTTAAAATCAGCAGGATTTTTCTGGGGAGTTGGAAACCTTGCATATGTAGCAAATTCGTTTACAAGGTTTCTCATTATCCCTACATGATCGATAATAGTTTTTGTACACTCAGAAAAAACTTTGTTCTCCATAAGCTCAGGGAATTTTTTCTGAAGTCTTTGTGAAGCAAGAGATATGGGGGTCAGTGGGTTTTTTACTTCATGGGCAATCTGACGTGCAACTTCTCTCCAGGCAGACATTCTCTGTGCCTTTTCAAGTTCGGTTACGTCTTCGCATGCAGTTACAATCCCCATATTAATTCTGTTTTCATCATGAAGAGAGGAGAACCTCAGTAAGAGATTTCTGGGCTCATTTTCCACAGTAATCTGTAAAGGAACTTCTTCTTCAATTACTTTTAAACCGGAACCGATGAATCTTGATACAAGTTCGCAGTATTTTTCAGGCAGAACATCTTTGAAGAATCTCCCTTTGAGGTTGTGATATTCTGTTTTGAAAATAGTTCCGAAAGCAAGGTTTGCTGCGGTTATTGTACCGCTTGAATCTATTGCTATAACTCCGGTTGAGATGTTTCTTAATATTGTTTCAATGTAGCGGGTTCTGTTTTCAAGCTCTTCATTTTGCTGCTGCAGGGTGCTTTTGGTATTTTTTAAATCGATTGTCATCATATTAAATGCTGACACCAGTGTTCCTACTTCATCGTTTGTCTTAGGTTTAAGTTTAAAGTCAAGATTACCTTTTGAAACTTTTTTTGTAGCATTTACAAGGTCGAGAATCGGATCTGTAATTGTTTTTGCAAAATAAAATGCAAACCAGACAGCAGAAAACAGAACAAGTACACTGACAATGAAAAGGGCAATCATATATGTCGATTTAACAGAATTTTTCATAAGCTTTATCTGTCTGTATTCATCATAACCTTCTGAGATCTTGGCAAAACTTTTAATTATTTCAGGGTCTGCAGCTGCTCCTGCTGAAATATAGGCTTTGTTCTGCAGTTTTATGGTTTTGATAATTGTGAAATCACCCGAATCATCAGGGCTGATATTTTTTGTAATTGTGACAGGAAACTTTTCTATATTGTGAATTCTTGTGGGAGGTATTTCTTTATTTTTCAGGGCTTTGGTTTTTACAACCAGAGTTCTTTTGCCTTCAGCTGAATATACTTCAATAAAATCGAATGGAGACTTTTTTATTTTATTTTCAAGGTTTTGGATATTTATATTTTTTAAGTTTTTCAGATTTTCATCTATGAAGTAGATGTGGTTTTTTTCTATGTATTTATAATAATTGTGTCCTACTTCTATTGAGTTTTTCAAAGCCTGCTCAACAGGAGCATTGAACCAGTATGCAATACTTGAATTTATAAAATTGGCTGAAGATATAAAAAGCATGGAGTTGGGAATAAGGGTGATCAGTATAAAAGCCATGAGAAGCCGGGTTTTTATTTTTGAGCCCGGTATTTGTGTTTTTCTTTCATAGTAGAGCTTTACAAGGTTTCTGAGAATCAGAAAAATTACAAGGAGTAAAAGTATAAGGTTTATATTTATAATAAAAAATATCAGTATACTGTTTGAGAGTGCGACCTCTGATCCGTGCTTAATAAGAAGAAATTCAGTCGCAGATAAAGCCGCCAGAAAAACAATTAAAAATATAATTATTTTGAGTTCTTTTTTTTTTCTTTTTGTTTCCATTTTTAAAAATCTAAGCTGAGTTTATGCCAGTCGGTTTTAAAATCCCAGGCAGAAAGAAAAAAGAAAATTCTGTGCAGATAAAACGGAAGAGTAATTTCCTGAAGTCTTGCCCTGGCTCTTATTTCATATTCTGAGCCTTGTTCCGGACTGAAGCTGTCAAAAGAAAAATCTGTAATTGAAGACATTTCAGATTTGGCTCTGTCTTCTGAATTTATGATATAGGGATCTTCTGAAATATAAGGTTTTTTTATGAAATAGGTCTTTGTAAGGCTGCTGTATTTGAGTTTGTGTTTTAATTCATTTTCATAAATTGTTTTGTCAGGAAAAAAAAATCTTTTTTTTACAATTACAATATCAAATGAAAAAGTTACAGGAATACCGCTTGATATGAGTTTGTCAATATCTTCGGAAAAAGCATTTTTAACGGAAAACGAGAGATAATATTCATCGGCTGATTTTGATACCATCATGTTTGCTATTTCTGCATCTTTTTCTGCGTAAGCATAGGCAGTAAAAGAAAAGAAAAATACAATTATGATTATAAGTCTTTTTTTATAAAAAAAAGTCATTGCATCATCAATCTGTGTGAGAAGGGAAAAATAAACTTTTAAGCCAGCCGAATGTAGTATTATCTTTTAGCAGATCCTTCTGAAGTATGTCAAATCCCTTGATAAGTTTGCCCGGTTCTGCAAGCCAGTCTCCCCTTGTTTTTATTTCTGCATCAGAATCAAGCTTTTTTATTACTTTAGCAGGGTTTCCTGCTGCAATAACATTTTCCGGTATATCGGACACAACAACAGAGCCTGCGCCTATTATGCTGTTATTTCCTATTGTTACACCCTTGCAGACTATGGAGCTGTCTCCAAGCCATACATTGTTTCCTATTACAACAGGTTTTGTTGTTCCTATGGATTTGCTCCTGTCATAAATCTCATGCCAGTCTGCATCTGTTATATAAACACCGCTTGCAAGCATACAGTTACTCCCTATGGAAATCTGAGTAGCTGCTGATATTCTTACACCGGGACAGACAAGCACGTAATCGCCAAGCTCAATCCCTTTGGTATTTTCAGAGTCTGTCCATACTGTGAGTCTTATTTTTTTGTCTCCTGCAGCTATGAAATTAATAAATTTTCCGCCTTTTACAGGAGATCCGAAAAGTTCAATGTGCCAGGGTTTTATCGCGTAGCAGCCTTTTCCTATGTACTCAAATTCCGGTTTTACAAAATGCTTGAAATACTTATCCTGGATGTTTTCGTAAAGCTTTTTCATCCAGTATGGACGTCTGTCTTTTCTCAATCTGTCATGCCTTATAATTTTGTTTTGCTGCTGAATAAAACCTGAACCTTTTAGTTCAGGTGAAAATCTGTTTTCCGGCCAGTTTTAGTTCAAATGTTTCCAGTAGCTGTTTATTTCCCAGAAGTTTCTGGAGAAAATATTTGATGCAGGGGTTATGTCATAAAGGGCATCAGCAGCCATTATTGCAACAGCATTGGTCCATGTAAGTCTTTCTTCGGGCCATATTACCATATCAGGGAATGTGAAGCCGCACCAGAATGATCCGTCGTCGTCATATCTTCTGTCAAGAATCCAGTTGTATACTATTTTGGCTTTGTTAATATTGCCGATTGAGTACAATGCAAGAACAAGTTCACACGTTTCAGCCATAGTAACCCAAGGGTTTTCTGAAACGCACCTGACTCCCATTCCTTCGACCACAAATTTTTTCCAGTATTTTTCAATCCGCTTTTCACTGTCTGAAACTGAAAGCGCTCCGCTTAGTACAGGGTAAAACCAGTCCATGGAGTATCTTGATTTTGCAACATTAAAAACATGTCTTCTGTTCCTTAATGTGTTTTCAAGTTTTACAGCAGCTTCCTCCCACAGATGATTTCTTTGTCCTAGTTCCCTTGCAAGATAAAGGGCGCATTTAATGCTCATATAAACTGAACTTGAGCCTGTGAGAAGACACATATTGTCAGTTATACCTTCAGGGCTTTTTGCCCAGTAAATTTCTCCATCTTCCGCCTGAAGAGATATTACATAGTCTATTCCTTGTTTTACTGCAGGCCATATCTCTTTTATAAACTCTATATCTTTTGTGATTATATAATAATGCAGAGCTCCCACAGCTATGTAGGAAGACATATTTGTATCTTTTGTTTTATCTTCAGGAGCATACCCGACATAAGAAGCATAAAGGCTGCCGTCGGGAAGCTGCATTTTTTTAAGCCATCTGAAAGCTTTTCTGGACTCTTTAAAATAACCTGTAATATTAAGACCCATAATAGATTCAACCATATCCCACGGATCTGTTTTTTCTCCAACAGCCCAGGGGATTTCTCCTGTAGATTTCTGGGTCTTTTTTATGTTTTCAGCTGCAGCGCTTATAATCGAGTTTACAGGTGATTTTTTTATGGCTGTTCTGACTTGTGATTGTATGTTCAAAGTTTTTTCTCCGGTACTTTATTAACACTGAAAAAATATATTTTAAAAGTTTTTAATCAGTATATTTCAAAACCTAAATTTGCGAATTTCTGCTTATTTAACAGCTAAATTTTTTTATCAGATAAAATATTTAATTACAATAATTATCAGGCTTTTCTAATACTGATTATAAAAGATTCTGCACTTTTGCAAAGGCTTGTTGGAAGAAAGTTATTCTGACTGAGTTTATAAGGGTTTAAAAGAGATGGACTGAATTAGGATGAAACTGTATTGACTTTTGCTATCATATCAATTAATCAATAAGTCTTGATATATTGAATTGTCAAAAATAACAACACCGGAATAATGTAATGAAAGAAATAAAGGTTTTTGAAACAGCAGATTCAATGAGATCCCAGGTTTTTGAATGGAAAAAAAAAGGTCTTTCAACCGGCTTTGTTCCTACAATGGGGTTCTTGCATGAAGGTCATCTTGCCTTGCTTGAAAAAGCCGGTGCAACATGCGACAGAGTTGTAATGAGTATTTTTGTGAATCCAGCCCAGTTTGGAGAGGGTGAAGATTTTGAAACATATCCCCGGGATTTTGAAAGAGATATGAAGCTTGCTCAATCCAGGAATGCTGATGCTGTTTTTTTCCCTTCAACAAAAGAGATGTACCCTGAAAATTATCAGACCTATGTTGAACTTGAAAAACTTCCCGGTTTTTTATGCGGAAAGTCCAGACATGGTCATTTTAAAGGTGTTGCAACTGTTGTGTCCAAGCTTTTCAATATAGTAGACCCTGATTATGCATTTTTCGGTGAAAAGGATTTTCAGCAGCTTGCAGTTATAAAACAGATGGCAAAGGATCTTAATTTTCCAGTTCAGGTAAAAGGTGTTCCTATTGTACGGGAAAATGACGGGCTTGCAATGAGTTCAAGGAATTCATATTTGTCAGAAGATGAAAGAAAAAATGCTGTTTTGATTTACAAAGGTATTCTCAGGGCAAAGGAGCTTATTGAAAAAGGCGAATCAGATCCTGTAAAAGTTAAGGCTGAAACAAAGTCTTTTATACTCGGTTATGAGAAAGCTAAAACAGATTATATTACAATATGTGATCCTGATACGCTTGAAGATGTATCAGTAATTGAAAAAAAGCCTGTACTTCTTGCCGTAGCTGTTTATTTCGGCAAAACAAGGCTTATAGATAATATGGTTATAACACCCGAAAATTAAGGGCATATTTAATTATATATTAGGAGGTAGTATGTCAGGTGAAAGCGTTTTATTTACATCAGAATCTGTTACAGAGGGTCATCCTGATAAGGTGGCTGATGCAATTTCAGATTCAATACTCGATGCTATTATAGCACAGGATAAAAATGCCAGAGTTGCATGTGAAGCTCTGGTTACAACTGGACTTGCATTCATTGCAGGAGAAATTTCCACGGAATGCTATGTAGATATGCCCCAGATTGTAAGAAATACTATAAGAGATATAGGTTATCATTCTTCTGATATGGGTTTTGACTGGCAGACATGTTCTGTTCTTACAAGCATAGACCATCAGTCAGCTGATATTGCAGTCGGAGTTAATGAAGGCGAAGGTATGTATAAAGAGCAGGGTGCCGGAGATCAGGGGCTTATGTTCGGTTTTGCAACAGATGAGACAGATGAGTTTATGCCTATGCCTGTTCTTTATGCTCATAAGCTGACCAAAAGACTTGCACAAATCAGAAAAGAAAATATTGTAGATATTTTAAGGCCTGACGGCAAGGCACAGGTGACAATTGAGTATGATGGATGCGAGCCCAAAAGGATTGATACAATTGTTGTATCAACCCAGCATGTTGCATCTGCAGATTATGAGTCAGTAAAGGAAGCTGTGATTGAGGAAGTGATAAAAAAAGTAATACCTTCTCAGATGCTTGATTCTGAAACAAAGTACTACATAAATCCGACAGGCAAATTTGTTGTTGGCGGTCCCATGGGAGACTGCGGGCTTACAGGCAGAAAAATCATAGTTGATACCTACGGCGGTCAGGGAAGTCACGGTGGGGGCTGTTTTTCAGGAAAAGATCCCTCTAAGGTAGACAGGAGTGCTTCATATATGGGCAGGTATATTGCAAAAAATATAGTTGCTTCAGGACTTGCAAAAAAATGTGAAGTCCAGCTTGCTTATGCCATAGGTTATCCTGAGCCTGTTTCAGTTCTTGTTGATACTTTTCAAACCGGTAAAGTATCAAACGCAGCACTTTCTGCGGCTATAAGAGATATTTTTAACCTTACACCTTCAGGAATAATAAAAGAACTTGATCTGTTAAGGCCAGTATATTCAAAAACTTCTGCATACGGCCATTTCGGCAGAAAAGATCCTGATTTTACATGGGAAAGAACTGATAAAGCTGAAAAGCTTCTGGAAAAGCTTGGTTAGTATATTATAAATCTGCGGAATATTTCCGCAGATTTATTTTTTGAAACAATAGAAATTAGATCAGCTCATAGTGTAAAAAGAATCAGGCAGGATCTTAACAATAGAAATTTTATGAGAAAAATAATATTTAATTATATCTTTATAATTATACCCCTTTTCAGCCATTTTTTTTGCTCCCCACTGGCTCATTCCTACTCCGTGACCGAATCCTCTGCCTGAAACCATAATGCCGTTTGGGACCTTCCTGATTTTAAAAAGGGTACTTTTTACAAGATGTATTCCTGTTTTTTGTCTGAATTTGTCCCCTCTTATATAAAAACGGCCTTTGTCAGTTTGTAACAAAATTTTATACACTCTTCCTGACCCGGTTTTTTCAAGTATCTTAATATTATATATCTTTTTTTTGCTTTTGAAAATTTTTTCAGAAAGTTCGGTGTATGAAAATCCTGCAGTCCATGAATTCAGGGGGGTGAATCTGTCTTTAGAAGGTGTGAGGTACGAATATTTTTTATCCCAGAAATTGTCAGGATCTTCTGTATATCCTCCGCTGTTTGAATGAAATGCTGCAAGAACAGTTTTTCTGTCAAAAGTCAAAAGCTCTGAATAAGTAGAATCAACTGCATCTGAGCAAGGCTTTGATTCAGCTTCAATTCCTTTGTATACCTGTGACCATGTACTGGAATCAAGGTGGTATTTTTTGTTTTTATTTTTTTCAATCATGTATAAAGCATATGTCCTTGATACCACAGCCTGGGCTCTGAGAGCTTCCTTATGCCATGAAGAGGGCATTTCAGAGGGAACAACAGATTTTAAATATTTTTTTAAAGATAAAATATTTACTGCTCTGATGCTGTTGTCTGACTCATAAAAAAGAATGGAGCCTGAGTATTTTTTTTTGTTAAAGTTTATTATACTATCAGGAGATGAAATAATAACTTCTTTTTTCAGTGTATCTTTGCTGTTGATTTTTATTGTTTTGTTTTCAGACAGGGTTATTGTTAGCCTGTCTGATTCAAGAGTTTCATTGTAGCAGCTAAGTTTTGATTCACCTGAAACAAAATGACGGTCAGAGGTATCAATTAGTACTTTTATATTTAATCTGTCAGGTTCTGAATCAGCTTTGAAATTTTTTAAAATTTTGTCTGCTGTTTTTGCTCTTACATGGTAAGGATATTCTGAGGCTAATTTTTCCAGGTATTTTTTTTTCTGAAGGAGATCAGAATTTTCTTCGGCCATAATGCTCAGAAAAAAAAGAGCGTCACCAGCACTTTGGGTATTTTTAAATTCCTTTGTTATTTTTTTAAAAACTTTGTTTGCTTTTTCAGGTTTGTTAAGGTTTTTCCAGAGATTTAGTCCGTATAACAGATATGTGTTTGAAGTTTGCTCTTTATTAAGATTTTTTTGAGTGGTAAGAAAAAGATATTCTTTTCCTGCTTTATTAAAGTTTTTTTCAAGAATATATTCTCTGGCAAGATCCATGGTTTGAAGATATAGTGAGTTTGAATACAGGCATGGTGTAAAAAAAATCAGAAAAAGAGCAGTAAAACATATTTTATAAATAATATTTTTCAAAGTTATCATAATGGCTTATTTAATAAGGTTTGCCGGTTTGACCGGACGAAAATTTCTTGCATATTCAGATTATATATTTTCACTTTCGGCTTTACTATACCGTATTTTAAAAATTTTTGTTACAGGAAATTACAAAGGGAAAAAATTAGTATGGGTCGGTACTATAGAGCAGCTCTATTTCACTGCTGTCCAGGCTCTCTGGATTATAATACCTATAGCCTTTATGATAGGTACGGCTTTTTTTCTTCAGTTTTCACAGCTTGCGTCAAGGTATGACTTCGGTAAGCTTGCTGTTGTTGCACTTATGAGAGAAACCGGGCCTATGGTTGCAGCTATTGTTGTAATTTTAAGATCTGCCACAGCTGTTACTGTGGAAATTGGGTATATGAATGTAAGAAATGAAATGGATGCTGTGCGTATGGCAGGAGCTGATCCGGTTGCTCTTATTTGCATACCAAGGCTTGTAGGTATTTCTGCTGCTGTTTTATGTCTTTTTACTGTTTTTAATATTGTTGCAGTACTGGGTGGCTATATAGGTGCATGGGCTTTTTCAGACATCTCGCTGGGCAGGTTTCTTGCAATGATAGGCAAGGCTATCTCCGTAAATGATATTTTGGCTGTAATAGTTAAAGCTCTGTCTTTTGGAGCGATAATAAGTGTTGTATGCATGTACCGAGGTTTTGCAGCAAAAAAAACTATGACTTTAATCCCTGTAATGGTTTCAAGGGCTTCTGTTGAATGCTTTTTTTTCTGCCTTTTTGTTAATATTTTAATATCAGTAATTTTTTCACTTACAGGATAATTTGTTTTGAGCAAAACTGTTTATGAATTGAAAGACATATTTTTTTTTAATGATGATTATAAGCTTCCCTGCTTTTCTTTAACTATAAATCAGGGAGATGTATGTAAAATTATATCAGATAATGATATTTCAGCAGAATTTTTTTTACGAGGCCTTGCTACTTTAACAAATGTAAGGGGGCATCTTTTTTTTAACGGCGAGCAATACGATCCGCTTGAATATAAAGAGCTTATATGGCTGAAAAGAGAGTTTGCCTATCTTGGTCCTTTGTGCAGTCTTTTAAGCAACAGAACTATACTTGATAATATTTTTCTTTTTAAACTATGGGAAGAAAATAAAATAAGGATTACTCCTGATGATGATTTTATAGCTCAATGGAAAAGGATCGGCAAAACAGAAGATCTTTATAAAAGACCTGAGCATGTAATAGAAGATATTATCGGAGGGGCATATATTTTAAAGGAGTTTTTAAAAGACCCGAAAATTTTAATGCTGGAAAGGCCTTATCTTTTTACTAAGGGCCGTTTAAACGGAATTCTTTTAGAAAAAACCGAAAAATTAATTGAAAATGAAATTCCAGTGGTTTTTTATTCCAATACAGTTTTTATACCTGAGAGTAAAATAACCCATTATATAAAAATTAATGATGACGAAATTATAAAAAAAGCAAGGTAGAAAATGGATCTGGACTTTAAAAGAAAAGAAAAAATAGTAGGTTTTTTTATTTTAACAATAGCTTTTCTTCTTCTTCTTTCCCTTGTTCTTATAGGCAGGGGTAAGGACTGGTTTAAAACTTATAAAGAATACTATTCAGTTTTTGAAGAGACTTATAATCTCCAGGAAGGTGCTCCTGTTAAGCTTTATAATGCTGAAATAGGTAAAGTCAAAAATATAGAGCTTGTCAGGGATGAGGTTCGTGTCACACTTTATATAGTTGAGAAGTTTGCAAACCGGGTAAATCAAACATCCTTTGTAACTGTAAAAAGTCCTACATTTATAGGTTCAGAGTACATAGCTCTTGCAGGTACTAATAAAGATTCGCCGGAGATAGAAGAAGGCGGAAGAATCCCTTCTGTTGAGAAAAAATCTATATCAGATATTATGGATGAATTTCAGGTGGAAAAAACAGCCAAAAAATTTGTTGAATCAGTGCAAAATCTTTCTGAAATGGCTGAAAAGCTTAATTCTGAAGAAGGCCCGGTTTTTTCTGTAATGTATGATATTGAAAAAATTGTTAATGATATAGAAAAGGGAGAGGGTAATATAGGAGAGATATTAAGAACTTCCAGGATAACTGATGAATTGTCTCAAAGATTTAATCAGATTGAAAATATACTTGAAGATGTAAAAAAAGCTGTTTCAAAAACTCCTTATACAATGGATCTTGTAAATCAAAATCTTGAAAGAGCAGACAGGATAGGCGAAAATATTGAGATCAGCTCCCAAAAAATTAATCTTATGGTTGATGATCTTAGAAAAAGAATAAATGAGATTCAGCTGATAATAGACAATATAGAAAAAGGGAGTGAAAATGTACCCCGAATTACAGATACCACTCTGGATGGAATTCAGGAGATAAGGGACGGTGTAAGAAAAGCTGATGAAGCAGTTGAGGCATTACAAAAAACGTTTTTTATCAGAAACAAGCTTCCTGAAAGTTTTGAACCTGAGCAGTATAAGCCTGATGTAAGGCCATGAC
>JBNJDM010000073.1:0-11171 GCA_051744925.1 Thermodesulfobacteriota bacterium
GATTTGTAAATAATCTCACGGGGGCACAGGGGCACAGAAAATCTGGGCTCCGCTGATTTTTCCGGTTTTGCCCTGAGAAGAGACACGATAAATCGCGTCTCTACACCTATCAAGCTGGGAATGAAGATCAATATTGAACTAAGGCTCCTTTGCCCTGAAAATAAAAAAAAGGGTTTCCCGTGCCTCCGTGCCTCCGTGAGAAAATAATTGCAGTTAAATCTTAAAAGACATCAGATTTTAAAACGATCCACAAGTTTTCTGACTTCAGATGAAAGAGCTTCAAGATCCTCCGAGCTCTCACTTACCTGCCTGCTTCCGCCTCTGAGTTCTTCGGTTATTTTACTTATTTCTGAAATATCTTTGGTAATTCTTGAAACAGACCCAGAATTTTCAGTCATAGTCTCATTTACACCAGAAATTTTTGATGATGCATGGTTTACACTTTCAGAAATTTCGGCTGTTGTGGCAGATTGTTCTTCTATTGCCGCAGCTATTGAAGATACAAGTGAATCGACTTCATCTATTGTAGAGCCTATGCCGTTTATGTCGCTTACAGTTTTATCTGTTGAATCCTGGATATTTTTAATTTTTTCTGCAATATCTGCAGTCGCATTTGAGGTCTGAAGAGCAAGGTTTTTAATCTCTTCAGCAACAACAGCAAATCCTTTTCCTGCTTCTCCAGCCCTTGCAGCTTCAATTGTTGCGTTAAGTGCGAGAAGATTTGTCTGGTCTGAAATATCTCTTATAGTAGTTGTTACTTCACCTATTTCTTTTGCAGCTCCTCCAAGAAAATCTATTCTCTCAGATGCGCCTTTTGTTTTTTCAACAGCATCCTTTGTTATAGAGCTTGTTTTAGAAGTGTTTTCAGCAATTTCCTGTATGGTAGAAGTCATTTCCTCTGCACCGGCAGCTACAGCAGATATATTTGCAGTACTTTCTTCAAGAGCCTCTGAAACTTCACCTATATTATCTGTCATTTCTACAGCTTCATTTGAAACTGTATTCGATTTTTCAGCAGTGTTTTCTATTTCTTCTGTCATCTTAAGAGATATCTTTTTAAGATTTGCAGAGTCTGAAGATAGATTTTCAACAAGTTTTCTCAAAGCCTGAATCTGGAACATCTCTTTGAGGCTGTCGCCCATTCCGTTTAGTGAATGTACAAGAGCGCCGAGCTCATCTTTTCTGTTGAGCTCCATTCGTGCTGTAAGATCTCCTGAAGATATTTTTTTTGCAAAATCGAGAGCAAGATTTACAGGTTTTAAAATTATAAATCTGGCAAGCAGAATTATGCATATGCTAAGTACAATAATTGTTGAAGCTGCAATAATAAGATTAAGCTGCTGAAGCTTATATACCCCTGCAAAAATTTCATCAGGAGAAACCCTTGAAATAATGAGCCAGTTTTTCACTTTTGATTGTCTGAATACTGATATTGTGTCAGTTCCACTCCATTTATATTCCATGTAACCGTTTTTCTGGCTCAGCATTTTTTTGCCCCAGTCATAATCTGCAAGACTTGCCTTCATTTCTGCATTTTTGTCAGGGTGATAAACAGCTAATCCTTCCTGATTACACATATACACATATCCGGTTTTACCTATTTTTAGATCTTTAATTGAATCTGTAAAATCTGAAAGATTTACAACTCCTGTGATGGCTCCTATAACAAGATTGCCGTCGTAAAGAGGGTAGCTGATAGAAAAGACAGTTTTTTCTGTTTCTGCGCTTTTCCTGGCTCCTGATATTGTAGAATTTTCTTCAAGAGCGTTTTTAAAGGACTGCTGCTGTGAAATATTTTTATTATCTATCATGGACTCATTTGAAGAGGCGACAACATCTCCGTTCAAATCTGCCAGAAATATTGATTCAAAACCTGCATGATCTTTTTTAAAATTTGCAAGAATTTTATTTGCAGCAGTTCTTTTTGCCCTGCCAGCAAAACCAGATCTGCACGCTTGTGAAAAAATTTTGATACTTGTCATTGTATCGATTACGGTTTCCTGTTTTAAAAGCCAGGAATCAAAAGCATTTCTTATGTTTTCAACAGTTTGTATCATACTGTTTTCAGTGGTTTCTGAAATGGCAGCTTTGGAATATTTATTTGAGGTTACGATTGTTATACCCATTCCAAGAATAATAAGTCCCAGGATAGGCAAAAGAAGTCTTTCTCTTAATTTTAGTTTCATTTTTTTACCTTTTATAAATCAAAAATTTTTTTTAAGATTTAATTACTGAAAAATGGTGTGTGTGTAAAGTTAAGTTTTAATTCAGTCTGAATTGCGGGGTTTATACCCCTGGTAATTATTGTTGTTGAGATTTTGAAACTATATTGTTTTTATATCAGACAGTTGCGTTCCCGGGCATGAGCTCTGACCTTTACCCACGAAATTCACTCAGGCACATCATTCCAAACTAATTTCTCAAGCTAACACTGCATGTAATACCTGGTCACATAAAATACAGGCTCCCAGGCAGGAGCTTGGGAGCCAGCACTCCGATAGAGCCTTATCATATAAAGCAACTTGCGAATTGACTGGCATCCGGCGACCGGGCTCTTTCCCAAGCTCCTGCTTTGGAATGTAACTCAAGTATTTGTGGGTAAAGGGCAGGGCATGAGCTTGGATACGAGCCTGACACCCGGGATTAGTGTTTCCAATACCTTTCGGGTCTCCAACAAAAAACAGCTAATACCTTATGCTAAAGATTACCCTTTAAATCTATATCTTCAGCAACCTCTTTCATACCTGCAATTGTTTCTGTAATAAGCTCACTTAATTCCATTTCAAGCATCTGAGCACCTTTTTCAATGACAGATCTGTCAACTCCTGCTGCAAAACTTTTGTCCTTCCATTTCTTTTTCACAGATTTTGCTTTCATATCCATAATGCTTTTGCTCGGTCTTACCAGTGCAGCAGCATTTATGAGTCCTGTAAGTTCATCTGTTGCATAAAGAATTTTTTCCATTTTGTGCTGAGGTTTAACATCTGTGCATATTCCGTAGGCATGACTCATTACAGCTCTTATATAATCGCCCGGCCAGTTATTTTTTTCAAGTATTTCTTTTGTTTTTGAGCAGTGCTCATCAGGCCATTTTTCATAATCAAGGTCATGTACAAGCCCTATAACTCCCCATTTTTCTTCATCCTCATTGTATTTTGCCGCAAAATATCTCATTACCCCTTCAACAGCAAGGGCATGTTTTATAAGGCCGTCTGTACTTGTATACTCTTTTAAGAGATTTAGGGCTTCTTTACGGGTTGGAGTATAATTTGTGTTCATATCTCTCCTTTTAAGTTTTTTAGTTCCTCTGAAACAGAAAAGTACAAAGTCCTGCAATAATAATTCCCGGCAAAACCGTAACCGGTGGAAGTCCTTTTCCTGAAAAAAATTCAATTACAAGGACAAATACAGGTATCAGGTAAATATAGCTCATTACTTTGCCGACATCCATTCTTACAGATGAATACTGAACAATAAAAAAAGTCAGCATAGTTGTAAAGACAACAAGATAAAACAGACCTGCTCCGAGTTCAAAAGGGAATTTATCCCAGTTATATTCAAATATTTTTCTGTTTGTAATAAAAAAAAGAATTATAGTTCCTGTTGCAAGGGTCCAGAATGTAAGCACAGGGGTTTTCTCATTTCCTTTGAATTTTTTTGATAAAGGAGAAAAAAAGCCCATGCTTATGCAGGCAAACAGAAAAATAAGATCCCCTTTCCCGAATTTAAGTCCTGCTAGTTTGTTTATGTTTCCGTCTGAAATAACCCAAAGGGCACCCGCCATTGCCAGTAAAAGCACAATTATTTTTTTAAAACCGGTTTTTTCTCTTAAAATAAAAAATCCGAAAACAGCTGAAAAAAGAGGAACCAGGGTATAGATTATCCCTGTATTTAAAGGGGTTGTATATTTAAGTGCTTCAAACATTCCTGTAAAATAGATCACAAGAGTTATGCTTATGGTAAAGTATCTTATAAAATCTTTGATTGACGGCAGTGTCAGTCTGTATTTAAAGCCTGTGTAAATACCGAAAACAATAGTTGCCAGAAAAAATCTTATAAATATCAGAAGGTCTGAATCCATATATATTGTTATTCTGTGGCCTACACTGAATGAGCCTGCCACAAGTATTGAGTAAAGAGTCATAAGAAATTTTGGATTTGAAACTATATTTTTCATATATTTACCTGAGTCCTGAAATCACTTGGTTTGTTAAGGATAAATTCTTTATTATTACAAATTTTAAAGCTTAATAAAACTTAAGTTTGAGCAGGAGTTAATATAAGTTTTATCTTAACTGTATGTTTTATATTTTAAACTTGACAAAAACGAACACTTGTTTCAAACTCGTGTTCGTTTTTAAATTTAAGGAAAATATTGCAAATGGAAAAAAAAGAGAATGAAACCACAAAAGAAAGACTTCTGGAAGCTGCAGGAGAGATTTTTGCACAACAGGGTTATAATAGTGCAACAATAAGAGATATATGCAGATCTGCAGGAGCCCATGTAGGAGCAGTAAACTACCATTTCAGAGATAAGGAAGGTTTGTATAAGGCTGTAATTGAATACTCCAGTTTGCACAGCGAGCAAAAATATCCTATCGATATGGGTGTTACAGAATCTTCGTCTCCGGAAGAAAAACTTGAAATTTTCATAAGGTCATTTATTTCAAGAATTCTTGATGACGATACTCCTGCATGGAGAGGAAAACTTATGGCTATGGAAATTGCCAACCCTACCAATGCCATAGATCAGGTTATAGAAAAGTCATCACGGCCCTTGAAACTTTATCTTATGCAGATTGTAAGTGAATTTCTATATGGTAAAAAGGAACCTGATAATAAAAACAGAGTAAAGGTTTTTACAGCAGCAACAAATATTACAGGTCAGTGTGTTCATTATTTTATAGGCAGAGAATTTATTGAAAGGCTTTGTCCAAAAGATTTTAATATTGAGGATATAGATTTTATCACAAAAGAGATTTTTGACTTTTCCATTGGTGGACTTGAAAAGCTCAGATCCGGGGAAAATAAATAATTTTTTAATCGACGGAAGAATTTTCATTTACTTTGCTTTATGAAAGTTTTATAAAACTGAATATTTCATTTTTTGAAATATTTTTTTAATGAATAATTTTAAGGCAGTTTAAATGGTTAATATTGATGCTTTGCTTGGTGAACTTATAGACTACTGGGAAATTCTTGATTATCAGCTTAATTCTGCTGAGACTTCATGTATGGAGATTATCAATTCCAGTCTGTCTGAAAATGAACTCCAGGTTATTGTTTTTCTGGGAAAAAATGATGATGTCAGGATGAAGGATATTTCAGATCATATGCATCTTCTTGGAAGCACCCTTACTTCAATTTCAGATAAGCTTGTGGAAAAAGGGTGTGTCAAAAGAAGACGTGCTGAATCTGACAGAAGAATAGTAAGGCTGGCACTTACAGAAACAGGCAGAAAAGTATTTGACGAACAAAGAAAAATGAAAAAAGAAACAGGTAAAAATCTTTTGGTTCTTCTTGAAGATGAAGAAAAGCTTGTTTTTGTAGACTTAATGAAAAAAATGGCTGAAAGAAGCAAGAAAAATTAAATAAATACAAATGGTTATCAGGGAGTAAAATAATGAAAAAGGTTATATCTTTAATTGTGTTATCTCTTTTATGGGCTTCGCAGGTTACTGCTGCCCAGGAAGATAAGCCTGCTCTTGCAGTTGTTACAGATGTTGAGACAGAGATTGCTGCAAAAACTGTTGAAATTACAGGTAATCTTTATTTTGAGAGAACAAGCAATATTTCTTCGGAAATTTCAGGCAAAGCTGAGTCTGTTTTTTTTGAGGAAGGTGACAGGTTAAGCAAAGGAGCAAAGCTTGTTAAAGCAGATACTGAGCTGCTTGAAAAAGAAATGTCTTTGTATGAATCTGAACTGGCTCAGCTTAATGTAAAAATTGAGAAAACAAAAAAAGATCTTAAAAGATATGAAGATCTTTATAAAAATAATGCTGCAAGCGAATCTGCATATGATGATCTTTATTTTGCCCATAAAGGGCTACTTGAAGAAAAAGCTGCTCTAATCAAAAAAATCGACATGATGGAGATAAGACTTGATAAGAGTACTGTTTACGCTCCTTTCCGGGGAATAGTTCTTGAAAAGAATGTTGATAAAGGAAGCTGGGTTCAACCTGGATCACCTTTGTGCAGACTGGGAGATCTCGATTCTGTCAGTATAAAAGTTCCTGTCTCCCAGAAATTTATAAGGTTCTCAAAACCAGGAGACAAACTTGATGTTTACCTTACAGCGGTTGATAAAAATTTAAAAGGAACAGTTATAGGTTTTATGCCTTATGCTGAAGCCAAAACAAGAAATCTTTATCTGAAAATTGCAATAGATTACGACGGTCCTCTTGCAGAAAATATGACTGCAAAGGTAGATGTTTTTACTTCAGCTGAAAAAGAGGTTTTTCTGGTTCCAAGGGATGCAGTTGTAGATTTAAAAGGGAAAAAAGCTGTTTATTCTGTAAAGGATAATAAACCTCTTCCTGTGTTTGTGGAGATAGTCGGATATAAAAACAGGCTTGTAAGGGTAAAATCCAAAGATTTGAAAAAAGATATGAAGATAATTATTGAAGGCAATGAACGCCTGAAACCGGATCAGAAAGTAAAAATAGTTGGAGAAGAATAAATGGATATAATCAGGTATGCTATAAACAAACCGATTTCAGTTGCTGTCGGAGTAATTTTTATCTTTCTTTTCGGGATTATAGGTTTAAACAGCCTTCCGGTCCAGCTTACTCCTGATGTTGAAGAACCTCAGATTACTGTAAAAACTGCATGGCCCGGAGCAGCGCCTACTGAAGTTGAACAGGATATAATCGAGCTCCAGGAGGATAAGCTTAAAGGGCTTCAGAATCTTAATAAAATGGAGAGCTCAAGCTACAGTGATTACGGTGAGGTTAACCTTACATTTCAGGTGGGCACAGATCTTGACAATTCGCTTTTAAGGGTTGCAAACAAGCTTGATGAGGTTTCAGGTTATCCTGATAATGTGGAGAAACCCTCAATCGAGGCATCAGGAGCCCAGAGTGAGCCTGTTATCTGGATGATGTTAAAAACCCTTCCTGAGAATGAGAATCATATAAACACTTACAGAACTTATTTTGAAGATGAGCTCAAGCAAAAGATTGAAAGGGTCAAAGGAGTAGGTTCCCTTTTTATAGGAGGCGGTACTGAAAAAGAACTCCAGATAGAGATAGACCCTGAAAAACTTGCACAATTTAATCTTACTCTGGGTCAGGTTATTTCAAAAGTAAGGGGTGCTAACTCAACTGTTTCTGCAGGAAAGGTAGCTCTTGGCAAAAAAAATTACAGAATAAGAACATTAAGCAGATTTCAGGAGCCTTCAGATGCACTTGATACGGTTCTTTATGACGACGGAAATACAAGAGTTAAGTTAAAAGATGTGGGAAAATCTTCTTTGGGATATGAAAAAGTCGATTTTTCAGTTCAGCAAAATGGTGATGATGTTATTGCAATAGGTGTAAGAAAAGAGCAGGGCGCAAACGTTGTAGCTCTTACTGAAAGACTTAAAAGTATCATAGACGGAATAAATGAAGGTGAACTTAAGGATAATAAACTTTATCTTGACTGGGTTCATGATGATGCTCCTTATATTCTTAATTCAATAGATATTGTAAAAAATAACGTTATTATAGGGGCAGTCCTTGCGGTAATAATACTTTTTGTTTATCTCAGGAGCGTATCTGCAACTTTTACAACTGCTGTTGCAATACCTATTTCTGCAATAGGAACATTTATATTTCTCTGGATAATGGGCAGAAACCTAAATGTTGTAAGTCTTGCAGGAATCGCTTTTGCTGTGGGGATGCTTGTTGACAATGCCATTGTCTCACTTGAAAATATTGATCGGCACAGAATGATGGGTAAATCCCCTTTTGATGCTGCTTATAAAGGTGCCAAGGAAGTCTGGGGAGCAATTCTTGCTTCAACTGCAACAACTGTGGCTGTTTTTGTACCCATTATTTTTATGGAGGATGAGGCAGGCCAGCTTTTTAAAGACATAGCAATAGCAATTACATTTTCAATTATTATCTCTCTTATTGTTTCAATTACAGTTATTCCTTCTCTTTTAAACAGGCTTTATACACGCAGGGATAAAAAGGGAACATCAAGGGTAGGTAAAGACCAAAAGGAAAAAAGAGATCCTCTTGCTCTGTTCGGCAAAGGTGCTTCCCGTCTTATTATGACGTTGTCTTCCCTTTCTTTGAAAAACGCATTCACAAGAATATTAACAGTGACTTTGCTTACAGGTTTTGCTTTTATGACAGTATTTCTCCTTTTACCCAAAGCTGAATATCTTCCTGAAGGAAACAGAAACCTTGTGTTAAATCTTATTATTCCTCCTCCTGGAACATCTGTTGAAAAAATGAGGGAGCTTGGAGACTATATAGAAAAAGAGACAAAACCATATTTTGAAAATGACTGGAAGGATGGAGTGCCCCGGATTGATGATATATGGTATGTAGGAACTGAAAATTTAACCCTTTTCGGTGGTGTAAGTGAGCATGAAACAGAAGCAAAAAAAATGATCCCTCTTTTTAGTAGGATTGTAAATTCGATACCTGATATGCATGGTATATCTTTTCAGGCAGGTATTTTTCAGTCAGACCTTGGAGGCGGCAGAACCATAGATATAAATCTTAAGGGAACTGATCTTGATGAACTTACCGGTTTAGGCCAGGCTTTTTACGGGGCTATAATGGAAGCTGTTCCGGGAAGTCAGATCCGTCCTGTTCCCTCACTTGAAACAAGTTATCCTGAAGTTCATATTATTCCGGAAAAGGAAAAACTTGCCAGCAGTGGGCTTAATGAATCAGAGCTTGGTCTTTATGTAGATATTATAATGGATGGAAGAAAAATAGATGAGTTCAGACCTGAGGGTAAAAACCAGCTTGATATGGTTCTACAGTCTCCGGATAAGAGCTGGGAAAGTCCTGAAGATGTTATAAATACCCAGATAGTTAATAATTTCGGTGATCTGATGAGAGTCGGGGATGTGGCAGATCTTAAGTATTCTTCAGGTATGACCCAGATAAATCATCTTGAAAGAAAAAGAAATATTACTCTGCAGGTTACACCGCCTGAAGATGTTGCTCTTCAGGAAGCGGTATCTTTAATAAATGACAATGTTGTAGAAGATTTCAGACAAAAAGAGATGCTTGGAAATGTAGAAGTTGAAATAGGCGGAAATGCGTCCAAGCTTAAGAAAACAATGAATTCTTTGTCTCTTAATTTTTTGCTTGCTGTTGTGATTGTTTATCTTCTTATGTCGGCTCTGTTTGAGAATTTTTTCTATCCTCTTATTATTCTGGCGGTGGTTCCGCTTGCAGCTGCAGGAGGGTTTATCGGGCTAAAACTTGTAAATATGTTTGTAGCTCCACAGCCTCTTGATATACTTGCAATGCTCGGGTTTATTATTCTTGTCGGTACGGTTGTAAACAACGCTATTCTTGTAGTTCATCAGTCCTTGAATAATATAAGATATAATAATATGAATCATGAAGATGCTATTTCTGAATCTGTGAGAACAAGAATTCGTCCTGTGTTTATGAGTACAACCACTACATTTTTCGGAATGCTTCCTCTTGTACTTTCAACAGGTGCAGGAAGTGAGCTTTACAGGGGGCTTGGAAGTATACTGCTGGGAGGTCTTGCAGTTTCAACCATGTTTACACTTTTTGTTATTCCTGCACTTCTGGCGTTTGCCATAAAAATGGAGGTTTTGCCAAATGAATAGTTTTATGAAAAAAATAATTTTAGCTGTACTATCGGTTTTTGCTTTCTCTTTTTGTGCTCAGGCTGAAAAGTTAAGTCTCGAAGATTTATATAAGTCTGCAGTTAAGAACAGAGATATTGTTAAGTCGTATGCTGCTGCAAAAAATCAGGCTGATCTTGAAAAAAAGATTCAAAGGGGTGATTTTTATCCGTCCCTTGATGCTGAGTATAAGGCTAATAAGCTTGATGAATCGTCTATGTTTGAAAATGAAGAAAACTCCGAGTTTGCCGTGTCTTTAACCCAAAATCTGTTCAGCGGTTTTAAGAATAAAAAAGAATATGAAATATCAAAGCTTGATTATTCACTTTCGGAATATGAACTCCAGCAGATAAAACAGGATATAAGTCTTCAGGTAGCATCTGCTGTTTTAAATGTTTACCAGGCAGATGCAAAAAAACTTGTTGCCGAAGATGCTTTTGATTCATACAAGACAAAATATGAGAACACAAAACTTCAGTATTCAGTAGGAGTTGCTAAAAAAAGAGACCTTCTTACAATGAAGGTGGAAAAAGACGATGCAGCCCAGAATCTTAGCCGAGCAGAAAATGAGCTTGAAAAAGCTTTAAACAGCTTAAAAAGGATTACAGGCCGTGATCTTAAGTTTGAAAATATAGATTTTAAATTATTTCAAAACACACCGGCTTTTTCAGATTATGAAAAGTACAAAAATAAAATGTTTTCAAAAAGAGCTGATATATTAAGTCTCAAAACCTCTCTTGACAAGGCTGACGCTTCAAAAGATCTGGCAAAGGCTGCTTACTATCCAAAGGTAGATCTTGTTCTTGCACAAAGATTTTATTCAGATGAATATAATGCTTTTGATTCAGATACTAAAGAAGAGGAAACAAGGGTTCAGCTTAAAGTAGGTATTAATCTTTTTGACGGCATGAAAAAATACCGGAGAATAGATCAGGCTGATATGGAAAAGAATAAAACATATCATCAGCTTGATGAATTAAGATCCGAACTTACCACAGAACTTGAAAATCTTATTCTTGATGCTGAAACTGCACGAAGAAACCTGGAAGTTGCACGTTCAGGAATAAAAGAAGCCGAAGAAAATTTAAGAATAACTGAGCTTGCTTTTGACAAAGGAGTTGCAACAGCTTCAGATGTCCTTGATTCTATTTATTATCTTTCAAGGGCAAGAAACAATGAGATTAATGCAGAAGCAGGGGTTTTTCTGACCTGGTTTAAGATCAGAAGGCTTACTGTTGATTATCCCGGTATTTGAATTTAATTAGTTGCTCAACGAAAACTGCCTTTTTTGCCCACCGAATCATTTGCGGCAAAAAGAGCATCTCAGAGTAATAAAAAAAAA
>JBNJDM010000074.1:0-10587 GCA_051744925.1 Thermodesulfobacteriota bacterium
AGATCCTTTGCAGGCATTTGACTTGCAAAAGCTTGCCCCTTTTTTCTTTGACCCGGGTGTGGAAAAGATTTTCCACGGAGCAGACTATGATATCAAGTCCCTTTACCGTGATTACGGGATTGTGGTTAATAATCTTTTTGATACAGAGATTGCATCAAGATTTGCAGGACTGAAATATTCAGGTCTTGATAATCTTCTTATGAGTTTTATGGGGGTAAAAACAGAGAAAAAATATCAGAAAAAAGACTGGTCAGTCCGACCTTTGTCTGATGATATGCTTGAGTACGCCGCAAAAGATTCCCAGTATCTCATTGAAATTTCGAATATTCTAAAAAAAGAGCTTAAAGACCTTAAACGATTTGACTGGGTAATGGAAGAATCTGCTAATATTTCAGAAGCAAGATTTGCAAGAAAAATTGACAGGCCATATTTTACCTCATTCAAGGGGGCCGGTAAGCTGGATTCAAGAAGTCTCGCAGTTTTAGAACTTCTGCTCAAGTTCAGGTACGGTCTTGCAAGGAAAAAGGATAAACCTTTGTATAAAATTCTGCCAAACAGCGTTATTATAAAGGTAGCAGAAAAAAAACCGGAAGAGATAAGAGATCTTAAAAAAATCATGTCTCCGGGTCATTATAAAAGATTCAGTTCCCAAATATTTGATATGGTTAAAAAAGCACAAAATATTGATGAAAAAGATCTGCCCAGATATCCTAAAAAAGTAAGAAAAAAAAGACTCGACAGTAAAACAGTCGAAAGAATTCAAAAGCTTAAGGAATGGCGTATGGATAAGTCTGTTAAGCTTGGACTTGACCCCGGTCTTGTTCTTAACAATACTGGTCTTTCAGAGATTGCTGAAAAAAACCCCAAAGATACAGATCAACTTTTGGATATGACTGTAAAAAGGTGGCAGAAAAATGAATTCGGTGAAGAGATTGTAGAAGTTATTAAAGATTTTTATTAAAACACAGAAGTATTTTAATTTTATTAAAGATTACAAGACATCTTGACTGAAAATATAAAAAAGAGTATAGCAACTGAGCAATTTTAAAATAATTAATAAAACCAGGGAGATAAAATGGCTTTGTTTGTGGCTGACCATCCTTTGATTAAGCATAAAATCGGGATTTTACGAAAAAAAGATCTCGCAACCAAAAATTTCAGAATGCTTGCCTCCGAAGTTGCAAGACTTCTGACATATGAAGCTACAAAGGATCTTGAAACCGAAAGAGTTGTAAGACAAGGTTGGGCAGGAGATGTTGAAGTTGATCAGATCAAAGGGAAAAAAGTTACTGTAGTTCCTATTCTCAGAGCAGGTATAGGCATGATGGACGGTGTTCTTGATATGGTACCTTCTGCAAAAGTAGGGGTTGTTGGTCTTTACAGAGATGAAGAAACACTTAAGCCTGTTCATTACTATGTAAAATTCCCTTCCAGTATGGAAGAGAGAATTGCCCTGATAATCGATCCTATGCTTGCCACAGGAGGATCTTTTATAGAAACAGTGAGTCTTTTGAAAAAAGCAGGGTGTAAAACCATTAAGGGGCTGTTTCTTGTAGCTGCTCCTGAAGGGCTTGATAAAGTTGAAAAAGCCCATCCTGATGTAGATATATACACAGCAGCTGTAGATGAAAAGTTAGATGACAAAGGTTATATTCTCCCTGGTCTTGGTGATGCGGGCGATAAAATTTTCGGAACTATATAATGTAACAAGGTTTTGTTATAGGTTTAAGTGGTAAAAAAACGCGTGATTTCTTAAATCATGCGTTTTTTTTGGGCATATAATCCGGGTATACGGGGTCTGGATACTGATTGTTTCGGGAGGACAGGCTCAATAAAAAAAATCTGATTTTCGGGTAATTATTAATTAAAAGGAAGGGTTGTTTATGGAGGAAAATTTTAACTACAAATTCCGGGCTAAAGATTCGCTTGTGGGCGCCCAGATGCTTTTTGTAGCATTCGGAGCACTTGTTCTTGTGCCTCTTTTAACAGGACTTGACTCAAATGTTGCTTTGTTTACAGCAGGTATAGGTACTCTTATTTTTCAGGTAATTACCAGGGGGAAGGTTCCTGTTTTTCTTGCATCTTCATTTGCTTTTATTGCTCCTATTTCCGTAGGTGTTGCAAAATGGGGCATTCCTGCAACAATGAGCGGGCTTGCTGCTGCGGGCTGTCTTTATATTTTTCTTAGTTTTATAATAAGGATTAAAGGTAGCAGATCAATAGAAAAAGTCCTTCCTCCTGTTGTAACAGGACCTGTGATAATGGTAATTGGTCTTGTACTTGCACCTGTTGCAGTAAATATGGCAACAGGACAGGCAGATTCCCAAAATATAATACCACAGTCAAAAGCATTAATGGTTTCCATGACTGCCCTTGGAGTAACAGTACTTGTTACTTTGCTTGGAAGAGGGATTATAAGACTTATACCTATTCTTTTCGGAATTACTGCAGGTTATATAGCGGCTTATTTTGCGGGTATTGTAGATGTGTCAAGCCTTTCGGATGCAAAGTGGTTTGCTGTTCCCGGTTTTGTTATGCCCGAATTTAATCTTTCAGCAATTCTTTTCATTGTTCCTGTTGCAATAGCTCCTGCCATAGAACATTTCGGAGATGTTCTTGCAGTAGGTGAAGTCACAAAAAAAGATTATCTTGAAGATCCGGGTATTGAAAATACAATGCTTGGTGACGGAGTTGCAACCTGTGCTGCTTCTTTGTTCGGCGGACCTCCAAATACCACATATTCTGAAGTAACAGGAGCTGTAGCTCTTACAAAAGCTTTTAATCCGGCAGTTATGACCTGGGCTGCTGTTTTTGCAATCCTTCTTTCCTTTGTGGAAAAGCTGGGTGCTTTTTTGTCTACAATACCTTCGCCTGTTATGGGTGGAATTATGCTTTTGCTTTTCGGAGCCATCATGGTTGTCGGTATGAACAATATTGTAAAGGCAGGAGAAGATGTAACAAAGCCCAGAAATCTTACAATTATAGCTCTTATACTTGTTTTCGGAATAGGAGGTATGAGTTTTTCTGCAGGAGAATTTACGCTTGAAGGAATAGGGCTTGCGGGTATTTTAGGTGTTGTTCTTAATCTTGTTCTTCCAAGAGAGCGTGAAGAGTAATAAGTTTCAGGCTGAAAATAAAAAAGGGATGCTTTTTTAAAAGTATCCCTTTTTTTAACAGCTGAATATTTATTACAATTATCTTTTTTCTAATTCATCATAATCATGCTCTGTAAGACCGGTGTATACCTGTCTAGGTCTGCTGATTTTCCAGTTAGGATCTTCCATGCTTTCCTTCCATTGTGAAATCCAGCCGGGAAGCCTTCCAATTGCAAACATTACAGTAAACATATTTGTAGGTATTCCTATGGCCCTTAAAACGATACCGCTGTAAAAGTCGACATTGGGATAAAGGTTGTGGTCAACAAAGTAAGGGTCGGTAAGGGCAACTTCTTCAAGCTGTTTTGCAATGTCAAGAAGAGGGTCCGGCCCTGAAATTTTTGCAAGAACTTTATCACACATTTTTTTCATAATTTTTGCTCTTGGGTCATAGGTTTTGTAAACCCTGTGGCCAAATCCCATAAGTCTGAAAGGATCGTTTTTATCCTTGGCTTTTTTGATAACCTCTTCCATGGAGACGCCGTTTTCATGGATATCTGTAAGCATTTCTATTACAGACTGGTTTGCTCCTCCGTGGAGAGGTCCCCATAAAGCTGCTATACCTGCAGAAATTGCTGCGTATAAATTAACACGGCCGCTTCCAACAACCCTTACTGCGGCTGTTGAACAGTTTTGCTCATGGTCTGCATGAAGGATAAGAAAAACGTTTAATGCCTTTACAATATCCTCATCAAGCTCATAAGGTCTGACAGGACTGTCAAACATCATATTCAGAAAGTTTTCGCAGTATGTAAGATCATGCCTTGGATAAACTACTTTTTCACCTCTTGAGAATCTGTATGACATTGCAGCCATGGTTCTAACTTTGGATATGAGGTTTAAAAAGTCCTTTGTGATATTGTCTTCATCCCTTAGGTCAGGATAAAAGCTTCTCAAAGCATTAACCATTGATGACAATATACCCATAGGATGAGAAGCTTTGGGAAAATTCTGGAAGAATATGTGCATATCTTCATGTACAAGTGAAGAATCGTTTAGCATTACCCTTGTTCTGTTAAGCTCTTCAAGAGAAGGAAGGTGTCCGTTAATAAGAAGGTATGCTGTTTCTATAAAGGAAGATTTTTCTGCCAGCTGGTCAATTGGTATCCCTCTGTATCTTAAGATACCTTGTTCTCCGTTCATGAATGTAATGGATGATGAGCAGCTTCCGGTATTTCCGAAACCGGGATCAAAGGTAATAAAACCTGTTTCCTGACGGAGTTTGGTAATATCAATGGCTTTTTCACCTTCTGTTCCGATTATAACCGGAAAACTGTATTCTTTGCCGTCGATGGTTAGTGTTGCTGATTCTGTCATATTCTGCCCCGTTTTTTATTTAAATTTTTAAAATTATTGGTATAATAAAAATATTACGTCTTGTGAAAGAATCTAAAATAATACTTAAAGCTCTGAAGTGTCAACAGAGATTAAGATTCAGCTTGTTTGTTTTCTACTTTTATAGCTCTGATTTAAAGTATAACTCCTTTAATTACTTGTGAAAAATTATTATGTAAAGATGAAACTGCCATTCCGGGCAAAAGAAATTATTTATAAATTAAGGATCTTAAATTTATGACGTCTCTTAAAGAGAATTTAAAAAATAAGGCTGCAGCAGATTTTTTAGCTGCAAAAGTAAGAAAATCATTGAATAATAACAGCGGAGTTTCTGGAATTGATAAAAAAGCAGCTTCAGCAATTCTTGAAATGTGCAGCTACAGTCATGTTCAGAAAAGAGATCTAGACCTTTATATAAAACAAAACGGCCAGTCAGAAGTTGTTGTACTTGATGCCTCCCTTGGAAGATATCTTACTGAGGCAGACGATGTCGCAATGAGAAAATCTCCCACAATAAAAGAGATGCTTAGTTTTAGAAACGCTAAAAAAATTCTTGGCGATTCTGATGTTTTAAAGTCTGTTAAGCATGAAACACTTTCATACCTCAGAAACTTATATATTGACGGGCTGAATCTGGATATGACCCCTGCCGGAGCAGAAGAAATCATAAAAGAGAGTATTATAGAGCTTGATGCAGTAGATTTTGAAAAATTCTTAAAATCTCTTCTTGTTATATCAGAAATTTTTAAGCTGAAATATCTACCTTTGTTAAGCAAAAAAGCAGGGTTTTATATTTTCGGACAAAAGGAACAAAAGGAGAATGAACCCATTTTGTTAATGCTTATTTGCTTTGATAATAAAAAAGGAGATTTTCTTTTTTTTGAAAACAGTATAAAAGAAAAAGATCTCAAAAGTTTTTTTAAAGAAGGTAAAAAAACTGATGATACAAAAATTTTAAAAAACAGAGAAGCACTTGTAAAACTTGCAGATATTGCTAAATCTGAGTCTCCGGCTGCTTCCGCTGATCATGATCTTTTTTCAGAAGGTATTCCGGGTGAATTATCTTTTACCTGAAATACCTGAAAAAAATTTCAAAATATGAAACACTCAATTTATTCGTAATTTTTTACTGTTTACCAGGAGGATACTATGAAATTTCAATTACGGGCAGCTTTACTGATTTTTTTTCTGATTATTCCATTTGGCACTGCCTCTGCTCTTCCTTTGGTTGATGCTGAAATTGCACTGGGAGGCTGGATGTATTCACCGCAGGGTTCTGTCGGTTATCAAGGCACTGATCTTGATCTTGAAGATGATCTTGGATATGACGGTGAAACAGGTATTACAGGAAGGTTTCGAATGGAACTTCCCCTGCTTCTTCCCAATGTAAGTTTTATGACCACAGACCTGACTTATGAAGGCGACAGTGAAATAGGCTCAAAATTTGATTTTGGCGGAGAAACCTTTGCTGCGGACAAAGAATTTTCATCAAAATTAAGTCTTGATCATCATGATATTGCTGTCTCTTTTTCACTTCCCCTTTTAAATCTTGCTTCCCTTGGAAAACTTCAGGCAGATCTGGGGGTAAACTTAAGGCTTATGGATATTGAAGCTGAAATAACACAAAACGGTCTTCATGAATCAAAGGATCTGACTTTGCCTGTACCTATGGGATATGGTTACTTAAGGCTTGAGCCTGTTTCAGGCATAGCTCTTGAAGCCGAAGCAAGAGCTCTTGCCATCGGAGATAACAGTATGACAAGTATTATAGGCAGGGCACGATATAATATTTTCGGCCCGGTTTTTGTTGCAGGCGGATACAGGGTTGAAAAGATTGATATTGATGAAGAAGATGTGAAAATTGATACAGATTTTAAAGGCCCGTTTTTTGAAGCAGGTTTTAAATTTTAAAAGGTTTTTATATGAATAAAATTATGTTTACCAAACCGTTATTTATGTTTTTTTTATGTATGGCCTTGTCTTTGTGCGCATCAACAGTCAATGCCGCTGAAAATTCCGGTTTCAGAGGAGAGGCAGCTCTCGGGACATTTTTATATGATTCCTCGGGGTCTCATTCCTTTCAAAACGGACAGGATGCGACATCTGTTGATATTGAAAACGGTATGAATATTTCAGACGAGACTTCCTTCCAGGGACGGATCAAGCTGGAAGGAGCCGGCGGCATTCCCGGAGTTTATTTACATGCATCTTATCTTGAATCCGAAGGTGAAAACCGGATGAATGAAGTGCAATACGGAGATATGGAATTCACAGACACAGAAGATACATCTACCGAGCTTAATTTTACCAATTATGATCTTACATTTTTTTATAGTCTCAAAGGGGTCTCAGCAGCTACACTTGGGAGGGTAAAAGTCGATTTTGGTGCTACTCTAAGATACTTTGAAGCACAAGGAAGTCTTTCACAGGTCAACGAGGGTTCTGTAACCGCCAGTTTTGATGATTATGCCTTTGCTTTTTATGCAGATATACTTGCAAGACCTGTGGAAAATCTTGAGCTTGCCCTTGAATGGAAAGGTTTTTCATTTTCAGATGATGAATTCTCAAATATTACGGCAAGAGTAACTTATCAGTTTATGGATCCATTTTTTGCAGGAGGCGGCTATATTATAGAGAATAATGAAATCGACCGCGAGGGATTCAAGCTCGATATGGACAATGAAGGTGTTTTTCTTGAAGCAGGAATAAGATTTTAATTGGTAAAACAGAAAAAAGAATAATACGGAGCGTTTAATTCAGGTTATATTATGATAAAAGTAATACAGATTCTTCAGGGTAAGATGCAGGTTTTTAGTTATATTGTATACGACGCTGATACAAATGATTGTGCAGTAATTGATCCTTCAACTGAACCTGAGAAAATTCTGGATGCTATTGATCAAAACAGCCTTAATCTCAAAGCTGTTATAAATACACACGGACATCCTGACCATACCTGCGGAAATTCATATATTTTAAAAAATATAAAAGCACCTTTGTACATTCATAAAGAAGATGCTTATCTTCTGGGCAAAATATCATCACGTTTATTTTCAAGAGCCCTCGGCGGAAAGTCTTCACCTGCGCCTGATTATTTTGTTGAAGATAATGACATCATTGAATCAGGAAGCTTTTCCCTGGAGGTTATACATACTCCGGGGCATACACCCGGAGGAATCTGTCTTTTTACAGATAAAAATCTTTTTACCGGTGATACTCTCTTTACAGGAGATGTAGGCAGAACAGATCTTCCCGGCGCATCATACAAAGAGCTTGTAAGCTCTGTAAAAAATAAAATCTTTTCCCTTGATCCGGGTACTGTTGTTTGGCCCGGGCATGATTATTCCGGTGATAAAAATTCAACAATAGAAAAAGAAAAAACAACAAATCCTTATATTTAGTAAAAATTTCGGATAACAGTATAAAATATTACAGGATACCGGTCTCATAGTATATATGGAATAAACTGCAATTTTCTCAGTTCAGATTTGATATTTATTCTAAAATACAGAAATATCCCGGCAATTAAGTTTCCGGTGTCTGCAGGAGTGTACTAATGCCTAAAATGCTTGTAATGTTGTTACTTTTCTTTTTTTTCTGTCTTAATGTATCTGCTGAACCAAAAACTGATATTACAGTTGGAGGTGACCATAATTATCCTCCCTATGAATTTGTAAAAAACGGCAAACCCGCAGGGTTTAATGTTGAGCTTCTTGCTGCAGCAGCAGAACTTGCAGGATATAATGTAAATTTTAAGCTTTCAAAATGGGCTGATTCTGTAAAAAAACTGGAAGCAGGTAAGATTGATGCCATAACCGGCATGTATTTTTCCGAAGAAAGGGATGAAAAATTCGATTTTTCACTTCCATACCTCCTTGTAAGCCCTGGAATATTTACTTCTGCTGATTCAAAAATTAAAAATCTTTCTGATCTTGAAGGTATCAGGCTGGGTGTTCAAAATAAGGATATAATGCATTCCTATGCAGAAAATAATTATAAAAATACCAGACTTGAAATTTTCCCGGATCCTTATTCAGCACTTCTTAACCTTGCAAAGAAAAAGACAGATGCTGTTTTACTTTCCTCAAAAATGCAGGGTGCATATTATATTTCAGAAAAAAATATTAATAATTTAAAATATTTTAACGCAGATCTTCCTCCTCTTAGATATTGTTTTGCGGTTAATTCAGGTAATCAAGCTCTTCTGGAAAAGCTTAATGAAAGTCTGTTTATTTTAAAAACCGATGGAACGTATAACAAATTATACAAAAAGTGGTTTGGAAAGTATGAAAAAGACGAAAGATACAAGGATTTAATACTCTATATTTCCATTGTTTCGGGCATCTTTATTGTTCTTTTTATCTGTGCTCTTATTTTTTCATGGAGTCTTGGCAGAAAGGTTGAACAAAAAACCAGAGAGCTTTCAGGTGAAATTTCAAGGAGAATCAAGGCTGAGGAACAGATGAAGATTACCCTTGAATCGATAGGCGATTTTGTAATTACTGTTGATAAAAATAAACAGTTAATATGGCTTAATCCTGCTGCAGAAAAAATCCTTGGTAAGAGTTTGAATCAGGTTAAAGGTAAGCTTGTAAAAGATCTTATAAAGCTTAAAAATCTTAACGGCAAAGAGCTTGGCTTAAGTCTTGATAAGGTTCTTGAAAAAGGAGAGAATATAATCCCTGAACAGCCCCTTGTTTTTGAGCTCTCATCAGGAGAAGAGTTTATAATTTCTGTAACAGGAGCTCCTTTAAAGACCAGAAACGGCAGTATAACAGGTGGGGTTTTTGTTTTAAAGGATATGACAAAAGAATATGATCTTGAAAAAAAATTGCATCATTCTCAGAAAATGGATGCTCTTGGAAGGCTTGCCGGAGGTGTTGCACATGATTTTAATAATGTTTTGAGCGCAATTTTAGGCGCAGCTGAAATTCTTGAGTATAAACTTAAACAGAGCCCGGATGATCTGGCTTTTGTAAATATACTTAAAAAGTCATGTGAAAGAGCTTCAGATCTTACCACAAAGCTCCTTTCCTTTTCAAAAAAATCTCCAATGGAGATGAAAGAGGCTTCGGTTCACGAAGTTATCAATAACGCCGTACTTATTTTGAATCACAGCATAACTCCGGATATTAAAATAGAAACATTTCTTGATGCAGAAAAATATAAAACATTGCTCAATACTTCGGGTATGGAAAATGTATTAATTAATCTCGGTCTGAATTCAAGAGACGCAATGCCAGGCGGCGGATCTTTGAGTATTGGAACAGAAAATACTTTTTTAGGCACAGAGTACTGTAGCTTAAGTCCTTTTGAGATTGAACCGGGTGAATATATACTTATTTATGTAAAAGATACAGGTACAGGGATTCCTCTGGCAATGCAGAAAAAAGTTTTTGAACCTTTTTTTACAACAAGAGAAAAGGGTACTGGACTTGGTCTGTCATCAGTATATGGAATGATTCAGCAGCATCAGGGTGCAGTAACTGTTTACAGTGAACCTGGAAAAGGAACCCAGTTTTATATTTATCTTCCTTTAAAAAAATTCGGATTAGATAAAGAAGGTAAAAAAGATAATAAAAGCCCCGATTCCGTGAAAAAAGCTGGAACAATTCTTTTTGCAGATGATGAAGAAATGATAAGAAAGGTGGCAGAAGGCATTTTAACTAATAATGGATATAAAGTTATAACAGCAGTCAACGGTTATGATGCGCTGGAAAAGTATAAAGAAAATATAAATCAAACAGACCTTGTCATACTCGATGTGATTATGCCTGATATGGACGGACGGGAGTGCCTTAAGGAGATTAAGGCTCTTAATCCGGACGCAAAAATTATTATATCTTCCGGATTTTATAAAAACTCGACCCAGTCCATTTTTGCTGAAGAAGGTGCTTCAGGGTTTATAAAAAAGCCTTATACTTCAGATCATCTGCTTGAGAAAATTCTTGAATTTATTTAAATTTTTTTGGTTTTTTGAAATATTAAAGCTTACTTTTTTTTAAAAGGAGAAACCATCTTTATATACTCTGGTATTTATTCTTGACACTAAACTATACTTGGTTATTATACCAAATGTGCAATTAAAAAACGGAGA
>JBNJDM010000075.1:0-10535 GCA_051744925.1 Thermodesulfobacteriota bacterium
GCACCTGTGTCTACACTTGCCCCCTGAATTTTTCCTACAACTCTTTGCATAAGACCCGGAGCATTAACAAAACCGAGTATTCTGTTGCACAGAGCCATTGCATTAAAAAGTTTTTCCTTGTCTTCTGCTTCTGGTGACAGTGCAATATAACCGATTCTTTCGCCTGCAAGGGACAGCTCTTTGGAATACGAAGTTGCAACTATAGAATTTTTATAAACAGATAAAACACCTGGGACTTCTATATTATTATATACAATTTTTCTGTATGGCTCATCTGAAATCAGATAAACAGTATTATTGTATTCTTTGCTTTTTGCTTCAAGAATTTCGCCTAATTTTTTAAGCTCATCTCTTGTATAAATAATTCCTGAAGGATTATTAGGAGAGTTTATAAGAAGAGCTCTTGTGTTTTCATCTATTGCATTTTCTATTGCTTCAAAATTAAGGCTGAAATCTTCATTTGAAGGAACAGTTACAAGCTCTCCGCCATGATTGTTAAGATAAAAATTATACTCAACAAAATAAGGTTTGCTTACAACTACTTTTTCACCAGGATTTAAAACAGATTTTAAAGCAACATTAAGTGCTCCTGCAGCTCCGCATGTCATTAAAATCTCATTTTCAGTAAGCTTTACTTCCTGATCCTTTGAAGCTGATGCGGCAATCTGTGATCTTACATCCGGATATCCGGGATTTGGCATATACCCGTGAATTCCTTCAGATTCAACTTTTGCCTGAGAAATCAAGGCATCCTTAAACTCAGGAGGTGGGGGTAAATTCGGGTTTCCAAGGCTTAAATCGAATACATTTTCTGCACCGAACTGTGCCTTTAGTTTTGCACCTTCTTCAAACATCTTTCTTATCCAGGATGACTGCTCCATAAAAGATTCAATCTTAGCTGCTACTGCCATTATACCTCCCATTATTTTAGTCTGTTAAAGCATCAATACCTTTATTTCTGTCTGCAAAAAAATTATTTTTAAAATTTTTAAAATCTGAATTAAAAACAGCATTTCTTATATTTTCCATAAGATCAAGATAATAATAAAGATTATGTATTGTGTTAAGTCTGTAAGACAAAAGCTCTCTTGATTTATACAAATGCCTTAAATATGCTCTGGAATAATTCCGGCAGGTTTCACAACCGCACTGAGGATCAAGAGGCATTGTATCATCAGCATATCTTGCATTTGAAATATTTATGTCTCCGTGTCTTGTAAAAAGCTTTCCGTTTCTTGCATTTCTTGTAGGCATGACACAGTCAAACATATCAGCACCCATTCCGACAAGAGTAACAAGATTTTCCGGGGTGCCGACCCCCATAACATACCTTGGTTTATTTGCAGGAAGCATAGGAAGATTGTATTCAGCCATTTCATACATTAGTTCAACTGGCTCTCCAACACTTAAACCTCCAACTGCAAATCCTGAAAAATCTATTTCACAAATCTGTTCTGCAGAAATCTTTCTCAAATCCTTGTACATTCCTCCCTGAACTATTCCAAAAAGTGCGTTGTCACGTGAGTTGTCAGCCTGCCATCTGTCATAACATCTTTTTGCCCATCTTTTTGTAAGATGCATAGCACTTTCTGTTTCTTTTTTTTCAGCAGGATAACCTATACACTGATCAAGACACATCATAATGTCAGAACCTATTGAAAGCTGTATCTCAACAGATTTTTCAGGAGTCATCATATGTTTTGATCCGTCTATATGAGACTGGAATGAGTAACCCTGTTCAGTTATTTTGGAAAGATCTGCAAGCGAAAAAACCTGAAAACCGCCGCTGTCTGTAAGAATAGGTCTGTCCCAGTTCATAAATTTGTGGAGACCGTCAAAAAGATCTAAAATTGTGCACCCCGGTCTCAGATAAAGATGATATGTATTTCCAAGTATTATCTGAGCTCCCACGTCTTTAAGATCTTCAACACTTAAAGATTTTACAGATCCAAGGGTTCCAACAGGCATAAAAATCGGAGTTTCAATCACACCCCGTGATGTTGTGATTTTTCCTCTTCTTTCTTTTTCATCACCGCCATTTTTCAACAATTCAAATGAAAACATTTTTTCTCCATACTACTCAATAAACATAGAATCACCGTAACTGAAAAATCTGTAGCCCTGCTGAACTGCTTCAGCATATGCTTTTTTGACAATTTCAATATCAGAAAAAGCCGAAATAAGCATTAAAAGAGTACTTTTCGGTAGATGAAAATTGGTGATTAAACTTTTGACAATTTTAAATCTGTAGCCCGGATATATAAACAGATTACACTGTCCTGCTCCGGGTTTTATAAAGCCTTTTTTATCTGAAGCATACTCCAAAGTTCTGACAGAAGTTGTACCAACTGCAACAACTCTTTTGCCGTCTTTTACAGCTGTATTTATTTTTTCTGCCTCGGATTGTTCAATATAAAACTTTTCAGTATGTATTTCATGATCTCTTATATCTTCACATTCAACAGGACTGAAAGTTCCGTAACCTACATAAAGAGTTATTTCTGCAAAAGATACACCTTTTTTTTTAAGCTGAGAAATGAGTTCATCTGTGAAATGCAGGCCTGCAGTAGGAGCTGCAACAGCTCCGTCATTTTTTGCATATACAGTCTGATATCTTATCCGGTCATTTTTTGTATTTTCATTATTTTCTCTTTTTATGTAAGGAGGAAGAGGAAGATTTCCAGCCTTATCAATCTCTTTTAAAACATCTGTGCTGCTTACAAACCTTAAACCGGCATATTTACCATTTAAATCCTGAACTTCTGCATACAAATTATCATTGATCTTTATTTCAGATCCGGGTTTTGGCCTTCTGGAGCTTTTTAAAAGGCATAAAGATTCAAAAAAGCCGGTTTTATTTAAATTCTCAATACCTTTAAGATATTCAAGAATAAGAATTTCAACTTTACCTCCGGTCTTTTTTGTTCCGAAAAGTCTTGCAGGTATAACTTTTGTATTGTTGACCACAAGCAGGTCATTTTCAGAAAGCAAATCTGTGATATCAGCAAATTTTAAATGACTGAATTTTTCTGCTTTTCTGTTTAAATGAAAAAGCCGGGACTCATCTCTTTTGTCTGCGGGATTTTGAGCAATTAATTCTGCAGGCAGGTTAAAATCATAATCTTCAATTGAATACATTATCAAGCCGTATGTTTAATAAATTAAAAAGGAGAATGATCATAAAGACCATTCTCCTTAAATTCTTATATTACTGCCTTATTTCAGAGTAAAAAACTCTTAGATAAGGAAAGGTACAAGAAGAAGTGCAACAACGTTGATGATCTTAATCATCGGGTTAACAGCAGGACCAGCAGTATCTTTGTACGGATCACCAACTGTGTCGCCTGTAACTGCAGCTTTATGTGCATCGCTGCCTTTACCGCCGTAGTTGTCATCTTCGATGTATTTTTTAGCATTGTCCCATGCAGCACCACCAGTTGCCATTGAAATAGCAACAAAAATACCGGTTACGATAGAACCGATAAGCAGACCGCCAAGAGCAACTTTTCCAAGAAGCAGACCAACAACAATTGGTGCAATTACCGGAAGAAGAGCAGGAACAATCATTTCCTTAAGAGCAAATGTTGTAACAATATCAACACAAGCAGCATAATCAGGCTTTGCCTTGTACTCCATGATGCCTTCGATTTCGCGGAACTGACGGCGAACTTCTTCAACAACAGCACCACCTGCGCGACCAACAGCATTCATTGTGATTGAAGCAAAAAGATAAGGAAGAAGACCACCAATGAAAAGACCGATAAGAACGTTAACGTTTGAAAGGTCAAAAGTAAGATCTGCGTTTCCGCCTCTGATGGCAAATTCTTCAACATAGCAAGCAAAAAGAACAAGAGCTGCAAGACCTGCAGAACCGATAGCGTAACCTTTTGTTACAGCTTTTGTTGTGTTACCAACAGCGTCAAGAGCGTCTGTAGTTTCACGAACAGACTCTTCCATTTCAGCCATTTCAGCAATACCGCCTGCGTTGTCTGTGATAGGTCCGTATGCATCGATTGCAATAACCATACCTGTCATAGAAAGCATAGCAACAGCTGCCATAGCTATACCGATAAGACCTGCAAAATAGTTAGCTGTACCGATAGCAAGACAGATAGCAAGTACAGGAGCTGCTGTAGACTGCATAGAAACAGCAAGACCTGCTATAATATTTGTTCCGTGACCTGTAACAGAAGCTTTTGCAATGTCTTTAACAGGCTTGTAAATACCTGTGTAGTACTCAGTAATTACAACAATAACAACTGTAAGGATAAGACCTACAAGTGTTGAGTAGTAAATGTCCATAGCAGAAACATCAAGTCCTGATACAAACTTCTGGCATGCAAAGTAGAAAGCTACAGCTGCAATAATTGCAGAGCCGAACATTCCCTTGTAAAGAGCGCCCATGATATAGTCACTGCCTTTGCCAAGACGAACAAAAAAGCTTGCAACAATAGAAGCAAGAATTGAAATAGCACCAAGAACAAGGGGCAGAGAAATAATAGCTTCATTTTCCGGATACTTAAGGCTTGCAAGAAGCATAGCTGCAACAACAGTTACTGCATATGTTTCAAAAAGGTCAGCTGCCATACCTGCACAGTCACCAACGTTATCGCCTACGTTATCAGCGATGGTTGCAGGGTTTCTTGGATCATCTTCAGGAATACCTGCTTCAACCTTACCAACAAGGTCTGCACCAACGTCTGCACCTTTTGTAAAGATACCGCCGCCAAGACGTGCAAAAATTGAGATAAGTGAACCACCAAAGCCAAGAGCAACAAGGGGAAGAACCTCTCCTGTAACTGTGTAAAAACCTGCGGTAGAAGCAAGAGCAAGGCCAGCTACGATCATACCTGTTACAGTACCACCGTGGAAAGAAACTTTAAGACCTGCATTAAGGCCGTTTCTTGCTGCTTCAGCAGTTCTTACGTTAGCAAGAACAGAAACTCTCATTCCTATGTAGCCTGCGAAAAAAGATGCAACAGCACCTACAACAAAACCAAGAGCTTCAACTGCACCAAGGGCTACAAAAATAATAGCTGCTATAACAACACCTACTAGTGCCATTGTCTTAAGCTGACGATTAAGGTAAGCAATAGCACCTTCCTGAATCGCTGCTGCAATTTCCTGCATTTTTTCATTCCCAGCAGGAGCTCCTTTTACTACACCTGCAAGAATCAGGGAAAAAAGAATACCTACTACCCCGACTAGCGCACAGGTAAGGGGCAAATTAGCCATTACAAAATCCATACAATCCTCCTTAAAAAAAAGTTAAATAAACTACTTATTAAAATTATTCATACACGCCGTATAACCATTGATTATTATTTCTTCAGCGGCTTCTGCGGCTTTTTCAATCCCGTCTTTTATTTCATCAATCTCATTTTTTTCAAAATCGTGAAGTACATAGGAGACAACCTGTTCCTGTCTCTGAGGCCTTCCTATGCCAATTTTTATTCTTCCTATATTATTTGTGCCAAGAGAAGCGATAACCGATTTAACTCCGTTATGTCCCCCTGCGCCACCTTGTTTTCTAATACGTATTTTTCCGGGTGGCAAGTCTAAATCATCATAAACCAATATAATCCGGCAAAAGTCAACATTAAAGTAATGTGAAATATCTCTAAGCGGCTGTCCGCTTCTGTTCATATAAGAACAGGGTTTAAGAAGAAGAATATCATTGTTTTTATATTTTCCTTTTCCATAAACCCCGTTGAATTTTTTTTTATTTAGTTCAATATTGTGTTTTTCAGCAAATTTATCAACAAGCATAAAACCAGCATTGTGCCTGTTATTTTCATACTTGCTGCCGGGATTGCCTAAACCGGCAACAAGCCATGTATTATTCATCATAATAAAAAAATTACCTGATCATTTTTACTCTTCCTCAGAAGATACCTCTTCAGATTCTTCCTCAGATGTTTCTTCGCCTTCTTCTTCGGTTTCTTCTTCATCTTCCTCAAGGGTAGGCGCAACAACTGTTACAACTGTATAATTAATTTCAGTATCAACCTCAAGGTTATCACCGAGGATAATATCTTCTATATGAACAGAATCGCCGATTTCAAGTTTTGATACATCAACAGTAATAGATTCGGGAATATTATTAACTGTACAGCGGATATCGAGTTCTCTCCTGAGTATCTGGAGCAGACCGCCCTCTTCTGTTCCCGGGCATTCTTCTTCGCCGACAATTTCCACAGGAACTTTAAAATCAAGAACCTGATTACTTTTAATAGTCAGAAAATCTGCATGTACAAAGTTACCATTAACAACATTTGTCTGCAGTTCCTTGAGCATTACCTGATATACATCAGATTCTACTTTAAGTTTTAGAAAGATTTCCATTGTATCAGTTGCATTCATAGCTTTTTCAAGATCAGGAGCATTTAAAGATAAAGGAACAGATTCCATATCTTTTCCGTAAATAATCCCGGGAATTCTCTTCTCTGCTTTTAATCTTCTTCCTGCTTTTTTCCCAAATACATCTCTTTTTTTAGCTTCCAGCTCTATAAATTTCAATTTATACTCCTTGATATTATCTTATCAGTCAAAAAGTGAAGTCACAGAATCTCCTGTATGACTCCTCAATATTGCTTCACCAATTATTCCTGACATTGATATAATTTTTATTTTATCTGAATTTGCAGCTCTTTCGGATAAAGGTACTGTATCCGCAGCAACAAGCTTTACTATAGGCGATTGTTCAATTCTGTCCAGAGCCGGCCCTGATAAAACAGGATGGGTACAAAATGCATACACTTCCTTAGCACCCTCTTGCATAATCACTTTTGATGCTTCAGTAAGTGTTCCTGCTGTATCTACCATATCGTCAAGAATTACCGCCTGTTTATTTTTTACATCCCCCACAACGGTCATTGAGCCTATGCTGTTTGGAGCACTTCTGTGCTTATCAACTATAGCCCACTGAGCACCCAGTCTTTTTGCAAAAGCCCTTGCTCTTTCAACCCCTCCTGCGTCAGGGGAAACAACAACAAGATCCTTCATATCAAACATTGACTCAGCATAATCTCTTAACACAGGAGCTGCATAAAGGTTATCAACCGGGACATCAAAAAAACCCTGAACCTGCCCTGCATGAAGATCTACAGTGATTACCCTTTGTGCTCCGGCCTTCATTATCATATCAGCAACAAGCTTTGCACTGATAGGAACCCTTGGAGCAACTTTTTTATCCTGCCTGGCATAACCAAAATAAGGTATTACTGCTGTAATTTTTCTTGCTGCAGATCTTTTTACAGCATCAATCATTAAGAGCAGTTCCATAAGGTTATCATTAACAGGACAGCAGGTAGACTGCAATATATATACATCACGACCTCTTACATTTTCGCAGATTTCTATCTGCACTTCGCCATCACTGAAAGTAGTAACTTTTGCGTTTCCAAGGGGCTTGCCTAAATATTTGGAAATTCTTTCAGCAAGGAACGGGTTCGAGTTTCCTGCAAAAACAGTTAGATCATTCATTTTTCCTCACGGGTATACAGGCTAAATTAAAAAAAATGGCTGGGGTGGAAGGGTTCGAACCTTCGCATGCAGGGATCAAAACCCTGTGCCTTACCACTTGGCGACACCCCAGCAGAAAATTATCTAAAGAAACTCAGCCGGAAAAATTTTCCAGGATGAACTGAAATTCTCTCTGATTTTGAAACAGGCTTTATCTCGGAGCCTTTTATCAGAATAAATACCGTAACAGGTCGGACCGCTTCCCGACATCATTGCTAACTCAGCACCTGAAGAATCAAGAGCTGACCTGATTTCAGATATTTCCGGCATCATTTTTTCAGAAACCGGCTGCAGATCATTAGACAAATTATTATTACTAAATTTTAAACAATCTTCAAACAAAAGTCTTTTATTTTTTTTTACCCTGTTTGTCAATCCCCAATTCAGTTTTTTATACACCTGAGCAGTAGAAAGACCCTTTCCCGGGTTAATTATTATCAGGTATTTTTTTTCAAGACCTGAAACCGGTTCAATTATGTCTCCGATCCCTGTGCACAGTGCAGGAACAGACCTTATAAAAAAGGGTACATCAGCACCTAAAACTGCTGAAATTTCTTCAAGCTCGCTGATAGTAAACCTATTTTTATAAATTTTATTCAAACCATTTAAAACTGCGGCAGCATCACTGCTTCCGCCTCCGAGACCTGCCTCAACAGGTATATTTTTTTTTATTTTTATATTAAGCCCGTTTTTTTTACCGGTTTTTTTAAAAAAAAGATCAGCAGCCTTCCATGCAATATTTGTTTCATCTTCAGGTATTTCACCTGAACTGCCTTTAATTCTTATCTTTTCTCCACTTACAGGCTCTATTTCAACAAAGTCATAAAGGGAAACAGGTACCATGAGACTTTCCAGTGTATGATATCCGTTGGAAAGCCTGCCTGTTATCTCAAGGAAGAGATTAATCTTGGCAGGCGCTTTAATTTCTATGCTATTTTTTGAGTTTGATAACACTGAAGCCCCGGTTGTATTGTTTTACAAAAAAGGAGACATTTTCACCCTTTTTTATATTTTCTATTATTTTCAAATAATCATCAGGTGAATTAACAGACTTATGATTGATCTGTAAAATCACATCCCATTTTCTCATACCTGCTTTGGCTGCTTTACCTGACGAATCAAGATTTGCAACAAGCACACCTTTTCCGTAAGTTACCCCAAGTCTTTTTGAAGTACTTTTATCAAGCTCAGCTATCTGGATTCCGAAAGGTATATCACTTTCACCTTTTTCCTTTGCTGCAAGAGCTTCATCACCTCTTTTTCCTATCTTAACATCAAAAGTTTTCTTTTTACCGTTTCTAACAACTTTAATCTCAACTTTTGAACCTACCTTAAGACCGGCAACTATTCCTGTCAGCTCTCTTGGGCTATCAACCTTTTCTCCTGATATTTCAACAATTATATCACCAGATTTTATCCCGGACTTTTCTGCTGGATCACCTTCGAAAGCCTCTGTTATATAAACACCTTTTGCCTCATCAAGTCCTGAATATTCAGCAAGTCCCTCATCAACTGCCTGAATCTGTACACCGAGCCATCCCCTTACAACTTCACCGTTATTTTGAAGCTGCGCAATAATATTCTCGGCCATTTCTGAAGGGATAGCAAATCCTATGCCCTGTGCCTGTGCAAGTATAGCTGTATTTACACCAATCACCTCACCCTCAAGGTTAAGCAAAGGTCCTCCGCTGTTTCCCGGATTAATAGAGGCATCGGTCTGAATAAAATCGTCATAAGGTCCTGCGTCTATAACTCTGCCCTTTGCACTTACAATACCGGCAGTAACTGTCTGCTCAAGACCGAAAGGACTTCCGATTGCAACAACCCACTCACCTACAGCAATCTTTTGTGAATCACCAAATTCAAGATAAGGAAATTCTTTATCAGCGCTGATTTTTATAAGAGCAAGATCTGTATTTGGATCAGTACCAATTTTTTCAGCTTCAAATTCATCCCCGTTTTTCATTTTTACTTTTATTTCTTCAGCATCTTCAACTACATGGTTGTTTGTTACTATAAAACCTTCAGAGTCAATCAGAAAACCTGACCCAAGGCTTTTTTGTTCAAATCTTTTCTGTGGAAGATCTTCATAAAACTTTTTAAAAAATTCATCAAAAAGATCATTACCCTGGGAAAAAGGCTGCCTGGATGCTTCGCCTTTTTTTACTGTTCTTATATTTACTACCGCGTCTTCAGCATGCTTTGCAAGCTCACTGAAATTTTGAGGTATAAATTTTGTGTCTTTGTAACTGTAAAGAGGGGAAATTATAAATAAGACTATCAGCACCGAATATACAGCTACATAAACTTTTCCTGCAGATCTCATAAAACCTCCTGTATTTTTTGAACTATTCAGTTTATTAACAAAAATTTATGGCTTTAGTCCAATCAGTATTTATGATTCTTTTACATACATTAATCTTAGGTCATGCAAAATATTTTCAATAAGATTTTTTTCTTCATCATTAAGATTGCCCTTTGTCTTTTCCTTGAGCATTCCTATGAGATCTATTGTCTGTTTTGCCATTGATACATTTTTTATATTTTCTCCTGTGGAAGGATCGGGTATAGCCCCGAGATTATAAAGCGCGGAAGCATTTAAAGACATTATAAAAGTACTAAAATCGGCTCCCGGCATAGATCCTGAATTTGACTGAGACATAAAAATCCTCCTGAAATAATAAGTTTGTTATTTGATATATAATTATATGTACTGAGTTTTCAAGCCCCTGGAGATATTCTGCAGGAATTTTTTTAGGCTGAGCATGGAGTCAGGTTTAATAATAAACCTTCATCTGAATTTTATATGATACAATTACAGTAATGTGGGCTTTTATGCAAAACTAATTTTCACCTAAATTCAATGTTGTAAATTTTAACTTAAATTCCATAGTAACCAGAAACAAAAAAAGCGCCCTGATCTTCAGGACGCTTTTTAAAAATTTTCAAATCTCAAATATTGATATGCCGAAAACTGATTTTTTTATTCAGTTACACAAAAAATGAAAAAT